>CAMBTV010000200.1 GCA_945870835.1 Chitinophaga pinensis | reverse complement strand
GTAGATTGGATTACAGGATGTGCTTTTTTAACCAAAACATCGATTTTAAAAGAGGTCGGCTTATTAGAAGAAGCCTTTTTCATATACTATGAAGATGTAGACCTTTCTTTTCGTATCCGATCGAAAGGCTATCAATTAACATTTCATCCAGAATCTATTATTTATCATATTGCAGGTAGTTCTAACAAAGCCAAGGTAAAGGGTAAAGAAGGATACTCCAGTCCTATTGTTCACTATCTTAATAGCAGAAACCATATTTGGTTCTTAAAAAAGTGGACCAAATGGTATCAATGGCCAAGTACTTTGGTTATTTTATTTTTATATTATTTAAGTATAATGTTTTATTTTGCATTGCGTTGGAGAAGAACCAAATTAAAATCTGTACTTCGTGGTATTCTAGATGGTATGAAGGGCATAAAAAAATAAAAAAATTAGATGAAAGCTGTAATTATAACCGGAGTAGCTGGCTTATTGGGGTCTAGATTGGCGAAATGGATTATAGAAAATCGACCTGATTTTCAGGTAATTGGCATTGACAATTTAAGTGGTGGATACGAGGATCATATTGACTCTAGGGTTACTTTCTACAAAGCAGATTTGGCTACGGATGACTTAGATAGGATTTTTTCTTCTCATCCAATAGAATACGTTTATCACTTTTCGGCCTATGCTGCAGAGGGTTTAAGCCCATTTATACGTAAATACAATTATACCAATAATGTAGTGGCGACCGCCAATGTCATCAATGCCTGTATTACTCACGACGTAAAAAGAATTGTTTTTACCTCTAGCATGGCCGTTTATGGTGAAGGGGTGCCTCCTTTCGACGAAAAAGATTTACCAAAACCTGTTGATCCCTACGGAATTGCCAAATATGCCTGTGAAATGGATATACAAGTTGCAGGTGAACAGCATGGACTAGATTGGTGTATTATACGTCCTCACAACGTATATGGAGCTCATCAAAATATCTGGGATCGCTATAGAAACGTATTAGGTATCTGGATTTATCAGAAACTTAACAATCAACCAATTACTATTTACGGAGACGGTTCTCAAAAACGTTCTTTCAGTTTTATTGACGACTGTCTTTTACCCTTGTGGAATGCAGCCGAAGCTCCACAAGCTTCTAAACAGATCATTAATTTAGGTAGTAAAAAAGAATACTCCATTTTAGATGCTGCGGGCATATTGCAGCAAATAGTAGGTGGCGCTTCGATTAGCTTTTTAGACAAACGTCATGAAGTACATGTTGCCTACTCAACCCACGAAAAATCTGAAACCCTTCTAGGTTACAAAGATATCACGGACTTGTCCACTGGACTGACTGATATGTGGGAATGGGCTAAAAAGCAACCCAAACGAAACCAATTTGTATGGCCAAAATATGAACTCGAAAAAGGCTTATATAATTTTTGGAAATAAGTAGATTTATTTAGATTATTTAAATACCCTAAATTTCATTCTATTACCTAAAACTTAGTACGTTCTACTTCCAAGACTGTCTTTATAAACAATCTATTGAATTGTTGTAATTACCACTTAAATCAACGACCTCTTAAAATTACCACCTTCATATGAAAATTGCAATTGTTGGTACCCAAGGAGTTCCTAACCAATATGGAGGATTTGAGACTTTAGCCTCCTTTTTAGCCAAGCATTTATCTGACCAAATGGAAATGACCATCTACTGTTCTTCCAAGGATATGCCCAATGGCCAGGATCATTTTTATAAGGCTAGCCTTCGCTATATAAAAATAAGTTCCCACGGATTTGCAGGAATGCTTTATGATATGATCAGCTTATATGATGCTATAAAAAAAAATGAGGTGGTATTGTTTTTGGGATTTGGTGCTGGCTATTTAATGCCTTTTTTAACGAAGAAGCAGCGAAGTAAAATAATTTTAAATTTTGGTGGTCTAGATTGGAAAAGAGATAAGTGGGACTGGCTAACAAAGAAGATAATCTATTTTTCAGAACGTCTATTGGTAAACAATAGTAGCCACATTGTAGCCGATAATGCTGCCATAGAAAAATATGTAGAGGCTTCCTATCATAAAAAAAGCAGTCTCATTGCCTACGGTGGAGATCAGGCTTTTAAACAGGATTATACTGAATTAGATTTTAAAAAATTCCCATTCCTAGAGCAGCCTTATGCATTTAGTGTTTGTCGTATTCAATCAGACAATCAAATAGAACTTTTATTATCTAGTTTTGAAAAGACCCGCATACCCTTTGTAATGGTGGGTAATTGGGAAGGCTCCTCCTTTGGGAGAAAAATCAGAAAAAAATATCAACACAATAACCATTTATTTTTACTAGATGCCATCTACGATCCAACTATTTTAAATAAATTAAGAAGTAATTGTATGCTTTATATACATGGCCATTCATCGGGTGGAACCAACCCCTCTTTAGTTGAGGCAATGTACTTGGGCTTACCCATTGCCGCATTTGCTTCTGGATACAATGAAATTGTTACCTTGCACAAAGCTTTATATTTCAAAGACGCCATCGGCCTGATTGAATTACTTAATAAAATTGACAGTTTCAATTTAAAGGATATTGGAGAAGCCATGAAAGATATTGCAACACAAAACTTTACATGGAATAAAATAACAGCTCAATACCACCAGCTTTTTTTAGAGGTTAATAAAGTAAATAGCAATGGATAAATTAAAACTGGCAATCATTGGCTTAGGTAAAATGGGACTTTCGCATCTCTCCATTGCTGGTGCACATTCAGAGGTTTCTATTGTAGGCGTGTGTGATACTTCAAAAATTGTAATTGATTTTTTAAAAAAATTCACTCCCTTCGAATGCTTTTCTGATTATAAAAAAATGATTGAATCTTCGAAGCCACATGCAGTTATTCTTGCTGTACCTACTAAATTTCATTATGAAATGATCGCAGATTTATTACAAAAAAAAATACACGTATTTTCTGAAAAACCGCTTACCACACATCCAACAGAGGCAACTCACCTAACGCAGTTAGCGAATCAATTTGAAGTAGTTAACCAAGTTGGATACCACAATCAATTTTTAGGCACTTTCATAGAAATGAAAAGGCTAATCAATAACGGAACTATCGGAACAATTCAACATTTTACTGGCGAAGCTTATGGCCCTGTCATTACCAAATCAAACGAAAGTACTTGGAGATCAAATGCATCGGAAGGCGGCGGATGTTTAATGGATTATGCATCGCATGTTATTGATTTAATCAATGGCTCTATTGGAGTGATTACTAAGACCCATGGTTTTTTATTGAAGAAAATTTACTCTACTAATGTGGAGGATGCAGTGTATGGTTTACTGGAACTTTCCTCAGGAGTAACTGGCGTACTGTCAGTAAATTGGAGCGATGAAACCTATCGAAAAATGACTACTCGAATAACCATTAATGGTTCAAATGGGAAAATAATTTGTGATGCCACTGAGCTTAAGGTTTTTCTAAAAAATTCAATTGAAATGGAAGGGTATTCAAAGGGGTGGAACATCAAGACCGTTGGGGCGCTTCAAGAACCAGTAGATTTTTATTTAAGAGGGGAAGAATATTCAGCCCAGCTAGATTATTTTATTAAGGCTGCGCTAAAAAAAGTCCCCAATACAATCAATACATTTGAGCAAGCAGCGCATACTGACCGTGCTATTCAATTAATACAGTCATCGAACTAGCAGACTATGGACAGAATACTTTTTGGAGACAATCAATTTTTTGGAGTCAATCACATTTCGGATGAAAAGTCGAGACAACAACTCGTACACTTTAAAAATGACGAAGCCATCATAGAAGTATTAGATCTAGCTATTCAAGAAGGTGTCAATACTTTTATGTGTACTACTTATGCACGAATTGGAAATATTTGCTCGCATGTAAAATCGAATCCAGAGAAGTATGCAGATTTTAAAATTTTTCCCTGTATGCCCTATGCACATAAATATGCCAATGCGGTGACAGAATTAGGAATGGTAGGAGCTGTTAAATCATACTTGCCGGGAAATATGGTGGGCACAATGCTCAAAGGTGGCTGGGCATTTTTATCAAAAGATTATTTAAAACTAATGGAGGTATTAGTAGATGCCGAGATGAAAATGTTTGAAGGAGTATCTACACCCATTATTTTTTTACAAAATGTAGTAACTGATATGTTACTCGGACTGCAGGCAGGAGAAGTTTTAGCTGCATTTCATCAGTATGTTAAAAAAAGATACAATGCTGAAGCAGGTTTTATTACTATGAACTTGCCTTTACTCTCTAAGACTTTGGATGGTCTTGGAATAGAGCAGCCGATTATATGCACCTCATTTAACAAAGAAGGTTTTCGAATGTCGGGTGGAGTGAAAGCATATGAAGAAGTATTGGCTGCAAAAAAATGCAGAGTGATAGCCATGCAAATTTTTGGAGGTGGATTTATTCCAGCCAAAGAAGCGGTAGCCTATGTAAGTAGTTTTACTGAAATTGAATCGATCTTATTTGGTGCCTCTAGCCATGGAAATATCAAAGCAACTACTAGCTGGATCAGAGAAATGAGTTTGGCTAATAATAAGACCAAGTCCTTACCAAATGAGCAGTCCAAGCTATGAATATATTAATGTTAAATGTTTCGTCTGATCTTTATGGATCTTCAAAAATTTTGAAGCAGACAGCAATAGCATTAAAAAAAAAGGGACATCAGCCAATCATTTTACTTTCAGAAACTGGTCCACTAGAAGATGAATTCAAAACAATTGGTATACCAACAAAAATTATTAGGCTCGGAGTTTTAAGGAGGAAATACCTGTCGGTAGGGGGATTAATGAATAGAATTAAAGTTTTGATCAAGGCTTATCAATCTATTAAGAAAATCTGCAAAGAACAAAAGATTGATTTAATTTATACCAATACTACTCCTGTAATTATTGGAGGTATTGCAGCAAAATTATTAGGCATTAAAAATCTTTGGCACCTGCACGAAATACTGCCAGTAAAAAGTAAGGAGCAGCGTTTTTTTGGATGGCTGATTAATTGGTCTAGTGATAAAGTGATTGTTGTATCAGAAGCGGTATACGAAAACTGGAGTGATACAATTGATAAGAGTAAATTAGTACTGCTTCACAATGGAATTGATGATCTTGAAAATATTGATCATTCATTC
>CAMBTV010000199.1 GCA_945870835.1 Chitinophaga pinensis | reverse complement strand
GAGATGAAGGATGCAGGGATAACCCTACAGTTTACCGGTTTTCCTGATGTTGAAGCCATGCAAAAGGCGTTGGACGTAGCAGAAAAAGTGGGTATAAAGATGGTGGTCTCTTGTCCAGAATTAAAAACGGATCCTGAAAAAACAGTCCGTCGCTTTATGAGTCATCCTGCAATAGTGGGCTATCATCTTATTGATGAACCTTCTATAGCTGCTTATCCAGAGTTGGGGAATTGGGCAAAACGAATTCAAGCGGTAGACAAGAATCATTTTTGTTATGTAAACTTATTTCCAATTTTTGCCGACTCTTCCATTATGGGAACCAAAAATTATCGGCAGTATGTAAGTGAATGTGCTAAACAAATACCCTTACAATTTCTTTCTTTCGATTATTATCCGGTATTAAAAGAAAAGCTTTCTGATAGATGGTTTGAAAATCTAGAAGTATTTTCTGAAGAAGCAAAAAAAGCAGGTAAACCCTTTTGGGCTTTTGCATTGACAACCAACTATGATGAAGGGCATCTTACCCCGCAAACATTGGCTGCCATGCGTTTGCAGGTGTATGCCAATTTAGCTTATGGTGCACAGGGAATACAATATTTTACTTATTGGTCAGCCACTTCTCTTACCACTGCATCGGTAGAAGATCAGCGAGGTGCACCCATTAGTGCTGCGGGAAAAAGGACAGTCGTTTATGACAGAATAAAATTAATGAGCCAAGAAATTAAAAATCTTTCAGGACTTTTTCTTGGATCAAAAGTCGTGTGGGTGAGGCATACTGGTAAAGGAAGAATACCTACTGGAACTGTGCGACTTACTTCGCTACCGGATGCCGTAAAAGTATTAGAAACCAATGGCAAGCCAGCGATTGTTGCGCTATTGGAAAATGGCGATAATTATATTTTGGTAGTAATCAATAAAGATTTTCTAAATGGAATGGACCTTACTTTCTATGGAAATGAGACGGTAAAAAAAGTACTGAAGGATGGAACGATTGTACCCGCTAGTGTATATGAAAATTCGTTGGAGTTAGACCCAGGGGATGCAGCTATTTATACATTTCCAATAACTAAAAAATAGTGAAGCCTTATTGAATAGAATTTTGATTGAAAGGAAATGATAGGAATGTCATTTCCTTTTTTATTGTAACTTCAGAATATTTGAATTTAAAATTATAAAATATTCATTTTCAATTATTTAAATTTATTAGAACGGTGATTTTGTTTAAAATAAGGGGCCGGATAGAAATCCAGCCCCGCTTTAAAATCCAATATCCTATGAAAAACCGAGTGCAATATAGTATTTAATTTAATATATTACAATTTATTTTAATATATTTTAATTTTTAATCATTTCATACATTTGAATATGAAAAAAATCATTTTTTTAACAGTCGCCAGCTTCCTAACGGTAGCGGCTTTCTGCCAAACAAAGAATCAGGTGGTTGAGGCCGCCTGTGGCCAATGTCAATTTGGATTGCCAGGTAAGAGTTGTGACTTAGCAATTCGAATCAATGGCAAGGCCTATTTTGTAGATGGATCAAAAATAGATTCGCATGGAGATGCACATGCAAAAGACGGTTTTTGCAATGCCATCCGAAAAGCAGAAGTCTCAGGTGAATTAGTAAAAGCTAGATTTAAAGCAACCCATTTTGAATTGTTGCCTGAAAAAGGGAGTTCAAATAAATGATCAGTCTAGAATTTATTAAAGTCTAAAATTTCTATTGTAAGACATTTAAAAGTTGACAGATAAGATTAAAAAGCTTTTTTTTGCTTTTAATGAAAATTTCTTTTAAAAAAATAGGCCTACTAGTTTTTTTCCAATATTTCTTTTTCGCTGCCATCGGCCAAAATGTATTATTGAAGGGTCTTGTAATAGATAGTATCTCCCACCTACCGATTGGCGCTGTCAATATTAGTATACAAAATAAGGAAGGAGGAGTTATTAAATCCTACCTAACTAAAGCGGACGGTTCCTTTTCTTTAAACATCAATCGTACAACTACATCTTCAATTGTTTTTACCAGCATTCAATATATTGATAAGAAAATTTATTTATCCAAGATTGAATCTAGTATTAATGATTTAGGATTTATTATGATGGTTGGTAAACCCACATCACTGGAGGAAGTGATAGTAAAGGGTAAGCGAGCTCCAGTTTCATTTAAAGTTGATCGTAAGGTTTTTAAAGCCTCTTCTTTTACGAATGCTAGTAATGGAACTGGGTTGGACTTGGTACGCAACCTTCCAAGTATTTCTGTGAATGGTCAGGGCGAAATTTCTTTTAGAGGATCTACAAGTTTTTTGGTGTTGATCAATGGCAAACCTACTCAGGGAGAACCTTCTTTTGTTCTAAGCCAGCTTGTAGCAAGCACCATTGAAAATATTGAAGTGATTACAAGCCCTTCTGCTGCTTATGATGCCGATGGTAAAGCTGGTATTATTAATATTGTAACGCTATCAGGTGTTGATAATGGTTGGATGCTAAAAGCCAATGTAATGGGTGGGGCACCTCCTATTAATGACTACGATAACCGCAGAAATCCCCAGCGCTATGGCATGGATTTGTCCACAGCTTACAAAACCAATCAATGGGATATAAGTACCGGGTTCAATTATTTACGCAATGATATTGCTGGCTTTCGAGAAGGAGATGTTTACACTATTATTGGAAATAACAAAAAAAGTTTACCGTCTGCAGGTGAAAGAAGTTTTAAGCGATATAACTATGGGCTTAGATTAGGGGTAACATTTTTAGCAGATAAAAAAAATACTTTTAGTGCTGGATTATATACGGGAAAAAAATATCAGAGTAGGGTGGCTGATTTAGATTATAATATCCGGACAGAAAATCTTTTGACAGGAATAAAAAATACTTTTAATTTTTTTAACGAAAATGAGCACCAAAAAAAAGGTGCCTTTACTCTAGCCAATCTCGATTGGACACATTCTTTTACAGGAAATTCGAATATTTATTTTTCTGCTTTATATGAAAATGCAAATCTTTCAGGGTCAACTACCAATAACAATATTTTATCGAGGGGTTCAAAAGATACGCTGCAATACACTGTTAATCCATCTACCAACCCATTGAATGCTTTTCGATTGAAGACTGACTATTCACAAAAAATTGGAAACGCAAATTTGCAGTCTGGCTTACAATATCGCTATGATACGCAAGATGGCGACTTTCAATACCTCACCAAAATAATA
Source organism: Chitinophaga pinensis (assembly GCA_945870835.1). Classification (GTDB taxonomy): domain Bacteria; phylum Bacteroidota; class Bacteroidia; order Chitinophagales; family Chitinophagaceae; genus Ferruginibacter; species Ferruginibacter pinensis_A. Next base: position 1,951 of record CAMBTV010000199.1, on the reverse strand, counting down.
GGTATTGGTTCGTTTTCAACGAATGTTGACTATTCAAGTAGGGTAAAAGTGGTGAATCATATTCCTGCAGCTTATGTTCAATATTCTGGTACATCTAAAGCACTTAACTATAGTGGAGGATTGAGAGTAGAACATTCTAATCGTCAAATTTCTTTTTCTAATTCAAACGAGGTAAAAACACAGCGGCTAACGAATTTATTTCCATCCCTTCAATTCAGACTGAAGACCTTGAATAAGGGGGTGGTAAAATTAGCGTATAACCGAAGGGTTAGAAGAACTAATAATTTTGAATTAAATCCTTTACCTGAAAGAGAACACAACGAAACATTAGAGCAAGGTGATCCTAATTTATTACCAGAGCTAATAGGAACCTACGAAATTAGTTTTGAAAAAAACTTTAAGAAATCAAGCTGGTATGCCACACTATATAATCAATCAGTTCAAAATCCTATCCAGAGAGTAAATAAAGTATTCAATGATTCTATACTCAATAGGGTTTTTACCAATGCAGGAATGGCTAGGCAAATAGGAATTGAATCTAATTTTAATTGTACTATCAATAATTGGTGGACTATGGCGATTGGAGGCAATGTGTATCAATATTCGGTGACAGGAAAAATATTTAATGGTCTAATTGAAGTAAGCAATAGCAGTTGGGTATATAGTTTTACCAATACTCAGAGTTTTACGCTTCCTAAAAATTGGTCCATGCAATTGAGTATTAATTATTTGTCCCAAAAAGTAACTGCGCAAGGAGAAGATAGCCGTTTTTTGACTCCTCATTTTACGGTAAAAAAATTAAGTGCGGATAAAAAATGGAGCTTTCAAATGCAGTGGTTAAATATCGATGCAGGACTTAAACAATCCAACCGACAAAGGATAACTACCTATGGAAAAGATTTTTATACCACTACCAATTATATTTACGAAACTGATCAGTTTCAGTTTTCAATGGGCTATTCTTTAGCGAAAAAAAATCGAAAAATTAATTTACCTAATAGCGAGATGGCTGAAAAGGAATTTTAACGTATCTTAAATATTCATTGTAATATTATTGAATCAATCCATTTATTTTTTAAATTTAAACCAATGAAAACTTTATCAATGGTTTTGGTGGTGGTAATAGTTAATTTGACTTTACCCTGTGTTGCACAAAATAAAGACTTCAATAATTTATTTTATTGCTTTGGCAATGCAATGAATCTACCGAATGCGCCTAAGCGTTTTGATGATCAAGCTATCTTGGTAAAAAAAATAGGCTATCAAGCCATGTCGGGTAGTGGCGAACAAAATTATTTTGAATTTCGTAAAGCCCTCGACCGCGTTGGTTTGGCAATGCCCGAGATTTATATTGAATTAAACCTTGACCAAGGAATTGCTTCCAAAGACTCGCTACTAAAAAAAATTATTAGGGATTCAAAGGGTCGTGATCTATTAATTACTCTTCCCATCGTCAGTAAATTATATAAGAACAATCCATTAGAAGGAGATATAAAATTGGTTGAAATACTGACTCCATTGGCTGATTATGCAGCTGCCTATCAAGTGAAGTTGGCTATCTATCCTCATTATTTACTTTACTGCGAATCGATTCAACATGCTTTAAAAATTGCTAACATGGCAGCGCGCCCTAATATCGGAATCGTCTTTAATCTCTGTCATTTTTTAAAAGTAGAAGGAGAGGAATCAATGGATGCAGCACTTACCCAAGCCATGCCTCATCTAATGATGGTGTCTATTTGCGGTGCCGATGCGGGAGATACTAAACAGATGGATTGGAATAAATTGATACAACCATTGGGTACTGGAAGTTTTGATACCTATCGTTTCGTAAAGCTTTTAAAAGACAAAGGCTACCAAGGAAGGATCGGCTTACAATGTTATAATATTAAAGAGGATGCAGCAACCGCCCTTTCTCAATCACTCAGTACTTGGAATGAGTATAAAAATA
>CAMBTV010000198.1 GCA_945870835.1 Chitinophaga pinensis | reverse complement strand
TTCTAGCACTTTTTATTCGAGGGCGTCAAATAGAGAATCAACTTTCTGCTATTAATAAACTAAAATACGGTGTTGCTTCAAAGTTTGTGCACCCTCCGTCGCGGATTGATTTTTTGAGGGCTGATTTTTATATTTCTAGCAATTTTTATTCGAGGGCATACAAACAACTACTATGTGAAATTATTTAGTACTACTTTTTGAGGATTGCTATTTAGTAGACCTACTATTTATTTTAGCACAAGATTCTATACCTTGCAAATAAATGATTTAGATTATGATGAAAGAAAAAATTTTAGTGGTGGGTGCTTCTGGGCAAATTGGAGTGGAGCTTACACTCGCTTTGAGAAAGATATATGGGAATGCAAATGTATTAGCAAGTGATTTGAGGGAGGAGAATGAATTGCTGAAAGGTACCGGTCCCTATGTTAGTTTGGATGTGATGAATAAGGAAATGCTGCATGTTCAAGTGATTCGTCAAAATATTACACAGATTTATTTACTCGCAGCAATCTTATCGGCAACAGGTGAAAAAAATCCTAACCTTGCTTGGAGTATTAATATGCAGAGTCTGCTCAATGTATTAGATATTGCTAAGGAAGAAAAAATTAATAAAGTGTATTGGCCAAGCTCAATAGCAGTTTTTGGCCCCACGTCGCCTAAATTAAATTGTCCGCAGAAAACGGTAATTGAGCCTACTACCGTGTATGGTATTAGCAAGTACGCTGGTGAATTTTGGTGTAATTATTATTATCAACGATATGGTGTGGATGTAAGAAGCATTCGTTATCCAGGTCTAATAAGTTATAAGAGTGCACCAGGTGGGGGTACTACCGATTATGCAATAGAAATATTTCATGAAGCATTGGCAGAAAAAAAGTATGAATGTTTTTTAAGTGAAGACACTTATTTACCAATGATGTACATGCCCGATGCCATTAAAGCTACCATCGAGTTAATGGAGGCACCTAAAGAAAAAATTAAAATTAGAACTTCCTACAATATTTCTGGAATGAGTTTTTCTCCTAAAGAAATTGCTACCGAAATTAAAAAATATATTCCTGATTTTGCCATTACTTATCAAAGTGATTATAGACAAGACATTGCTAATAGCTGGCCTCAAAGTATTGACGACTCAGTAGCAAGAAATGATTGGGGATGGAAGGAAGATTACGATTTAGAGAGAATGACAAAAGATATGTTGGAGAATATAACTCCTTTAAAAATTTTGTAGTACTAATTGTTTATGCTTGTGAACTGAAAATATCTTTCATTTTCTGCATTAAATCTTTAGAGATCATTCTTTCAGCGGTAAGAATCATATTTTTGAAAGCTAGGGCATGCGAAATTCCGTGTCCTATTATAACGGGCTTTGCAACTCCCAGCACCGGCACACCGCCATATACTTCAAAATTAAAACGTTCAAAATGTTCGTCTTTTATTCCTCTACGTTGAATGAGGTTGTAAATACTTTCTGCTAATTTGAGTACCACATTGCCCGTAAATCCTTCACAAACCATTACATCTGCTTTGTCAATTAACACATCCCGCCCTTCAATATTTCCAATAAAATTGATGTGTTTATTTTCTTTCAACAATGGGTAAGTTGCTTGGGTAAGCAAATTTCCCTTTCCTTCTTCTTCACCTAAATTAATGAGACCTACTTTAGGATTAGCATATCCAAGAATATGTTCTGAATATAAAGAACCTAGTGTAGCAAATTGAGCTAAATTTTCGGGTTTGCAGTCTGAATTGATACCGGCGTCTACCAAAAGTCCAAGCGTACCGTTTTCTCTGGGTATGTAGGCACCAATAGTTGGCCTTGAAACACCTTCAATTGCCTTAATACTGAATAAAGACCCCACCATCATAGCACCAGAATTACCAGCACTAAGGAAAGCATCGGTTTTACCTGAAGCCAATAGTTCGAAACCAATAGCAATAGAGGATTGGAGTTTTTCACGAAGCGCCTTGGTGGGATGCTCATGCATTCCAATAACTTCTGATGCATGCAGTAAAGTAATGTTTTCTGATGGGATATTATGCTCCAACAACAACGCTTCCACAATAGGTTTATCACCAATCAGGGTAAGGGTTGTATTTTTATCTCCTTCAGCTAAAAAAAGTGAAATACCTTTTACTGCTTCCAGTGGTGCATAGTCGCCACCCATCATATCAAGAGCAATATTCATGGTACTTTCATTAAATAAAAAATTCTAAGTCGTAAATTCTTCAACGAATTTATAACTTAGAATTCAGCATTTGAAAAATATTATGCTTTTAGAGGCGCTTTTTCAGCTACCACTTGTCCTTTGTAGTATAATTTACCTTCACTAACATGTGCACGGTGACGTACATGTGTTTCTCCGGTAGTTTTATCCACGGTTAACGTAGTTTCGCTTGCTTTATAATGCGTCCTTCTTTTTGCGCTGCGTTGTTGCGAATGGCGTCGTTTGGGATTTGGCATATAGGTAAATTTTAGTTGATATTTATTGTTTAATTGTTTTTATTAAAATTTTTAACTCTCATTTTCGAATGAATACCAGTTATTATTCATTTACTCGTTCACTTTGAACTTGTCCAAACCTTTCCAAATAGTTTGAGCATTTCTAGCGTCTTCACTAATTTTCATTTCTTCCAATTTGTTCAGAACCTCTTTGTTGCATTGCGGGCCTCCCATCTCTTCCTCTTTACACATCTTCTGCAAAGGAACACTTAAGCTTACAAATTCAAAAATCCAATCATTGAGTTTTAAATGGCTTTCCGTTTTGGAAATATAAAACACATCAGGATCTTCTTCATTTTGATTCATTTCCTCTGGATTGTCTACCATCTTAACTACCATCTTAAACTCGTCCCAAAGGTCCATAGTAAGTTGGTTACCACATCGATCACATTCCACATTTGACTTTCCTCCTATTTCAAATTTCAATAGTAAAAAACCACTCTTTTTATCAAGTTGGAGTTTTACGATTGCTTGAGAAATATTAAAATCCCTAGACTCAAAATCCTCAAAAAATGAATCATCCACTTCATAGGTAAATTCATGGATTCCGGATTTTAATCCTACAAAAGCTATTTCAAATTCCCTTCTCTTTCCCATTAACTCCGGTTTAAAGGACGGCAAAGGTAGTAATTTTTAGGATTACAGAGCACAAAAATTTATATATTCTTTGCCCACAATAGCATGACAAGCTGCTTTTTTGTTATTTTTAGAGTCGATGAAGCAAAAATTTAACTGGGTAAGACTGGGCATTTATTTGGTAATGGCCCTATCTATCCACTTTTTTTCTACCAATGAGCAGTGGGTAGAGCAGTACTATTCCAATGGTGCTTACCCTGTAATTTCTTCTTTTTTGCGGACTTTACTTGGCTGGCTACCTTTTAGTTTTGGTGATATTTTGTACTGGGCGGTGGTTATTTGGCTATTGATAAAGGGGGCAAAACTCTTGCGGTCTGTTCTAAATAAACAATCTTATTGGGGTGAATCTAAATCCTTCCTTCAGCGTGTAATAATTTGGGTCCTTTCAATTTATATATGTTTTAACGTTCTCTGGGGAATTAACTATAACCGCAGGGGAATTTCGGGACAATTAGGTCTGTCAACTGGAGAGTATTCAGTTTCTGATTTAAAAAACCTCAATGCTGCATTACTTCAAAAAGTAAACGAAAGCAATAACCAATTATTGCAAACTGTTCCATTAGGAATGAAGCCCTATCAAATTTTTGAACGTTCAAAACAGGCTTATCAGGAGGCAGAGAAAAAGTATCCATTTTTAAAATACAATCCACCTTCTATCAAATCTTCTTTATGGGGTTGGCTAGGAAACTATGTAGGATTTCTAGGCTACTATAATCCATTTACTGGAGAAGGGCAGGTGAATACTACTGTACCAAGTTTTATTCAACCCTTTACCAATTGTCACGAAATTGCCCATCAGTTGGGTTATGCCAAAGAGAGTGAGGCTAATTTTGTTGGTTATTTGGCAGCTTCAAATTCTAAAGATCCTGACTTTCAATATTCGGCCTATCTTGAACTTTTTATATACGCTAACAGCAACTTATTTTACACTGATTCATTGGCTGCAAAAGAGTTTGGTAAAAAGTTACTACCTGCTGTAAAGTCGGATTTAAAAAATTTGAGGCAATTTTATAAACGTCATCGAAATCCAGTTGAGCCAGTTGTGAGGTGGATTTACGGAGCCTATTTGCAAAACAATCAGCAGCCGTCTGGGATTTTGAGTTATGAAGAAGTGACTAGTTTTATGATTGCTTATTATAAAAAATTTGGAAAAATATAAATAGAGTATCCATTTTATTTGGATAAGGATTGATTGGAACAAAACGGGCTTTGATTAATAATTAACAACAAGTTAATTACGACATCGTCCTAAATGAAAGATTAGAAAAAATGAAAGAAATATTTATTCAAGACAAAACATTTGAAACCAACGATTTGCTGAGTAAAGGCGAATACGAAAACTGCATTTTTAATAATTGCAACTTTGCCGAAACTGATCTTTCAGAATTTAAATTTATTGATTGCACATTCAACGGTTGTAATTTAAGCCTAGCAAACCTCAACAAGATAGTTTTTAGGGACGTGAAATTCAAAGACTGCAAAATGTTGGGACTTCGGTTTGACAGTTGTAACGAGTTTGGGCTTTCATTTTCGTTTGACAGTTGTCAACTTAATCATTGTTCATTTTACAAAACGAAAATCAAAAAGACGATTTTCAAAAACTCGCAACTACAAGAAACCGACTTTGCAGAAGCCGACCTCACCAGTGTGGTGTTTGATAACTGCAATTTGATAGAAGCAATTTTTGATCACACAATACTCGAAAAAGCAGACTTTCGAACTTCTTACAATTATTCCATTGACCCAGAAAATAACCGAATTAGGAAAGCGAAATTTTCTATTTTGGGCGTTGCAGGTCTTTTAGAAAAACATGATATTGATATAGAAAAATGACGCCAAGGATTGAAATATTAAACGAAAAGAAATTAGTTGGAAAGCGACTAACAATGAGTTTTGCTAATTACCAAATTGCCGAACTGTGGAAAAGTTTCAACCCTAGACGAAATGAAATCACTAACAATTTGACGAATGATTTAATTTCAATGGTTGTTTACAAACAAACACATTTTGCAGACTTCAAACCGACGAATGAGTTTGAAAGATGG
>CAMBTV010000197.1 GCA_945870835.1 Chitinophaga pinensis | reverse complement strand
ATAGAGATAAACCACTCTTAGATAAAATCAATGAAGTGATTTCTGAATTTAAAGCTTCTGAATCTTCTAAAGCTGAGGAGCAAGAAGATTTGACTATTCCAACGGAAGATTATAAAGATACTGATGAATCTATTTACATTAATAACGCTGGTTTGGTTCTATTTAATCCTTATATCACTACTTTTTTATCTAAACTAGGAATGACTGAAAAAGGTAAATTTAAAGATGAGGAATCTACATTTAGATCAGTTCATTTATTGCAACTATTGGTTTCAGAAGCTAGCTATGAAGAACATGAACTTGTGTTAAATAAAATTTTATGTAACTTGCCTGTTTCCTCTGCAATACCAATGGATATTGAGATAAAACCAGCTGAGAAACAGTTAGCAAAAGAGCTTATAGAAGTAACTATGAAGAGATGGAAAAAAGGAAGTTCTGGTTCTAAAGAAAGCTTCAGAGCTTCCTTTATAAATAGGGATGGTCGTTTATCAATGATAAATGAAGAATGGCATTTAAAAGTAGATAAAAGGGGTTATGATGTTATATTACAAACTCTACCTTGGTCTTACGGATTGATTAAATTACCCTGGATGTTAAAACCTCTAATTGTAGAATGGATATAAAAAAATCACAATTAAACGCAAAAGCGATTTTAGCTGATCTTGATTGGCTTCACAAAGTTATTCAGTGTAGATTTCAATTGTACTGGAATCAGGAGTCACCCTATAATAATGTTCATGAAATTCTTCCACCAGATATTTCTTCAAATCTTTCACCTTATGCAAAAATTATTATTGAACAGTCAATGGATTTTGACGAGAGATTAATTTTTATTTTATCATTAGCTCAACATGTACAACCTCAGTTATTAGATATTTTTTTTACAAAAAATTCTGATTATAATAGAGAATTTACAGAGTTTGGTGGAGTAAAAGGTAAGATTCACAACGGATTTATTCCTACTGGTGAAACGGCTGTATTTATTTTGTCTGGTAACTCTTTAGAGCATAGATTTAGAGTCTTAGAAATATTAGATTCAGATCATTTTTTCTTTAAAAAAGCAATTCTAACTTTGGAGCACACAGAGCCAAATGAACCTTTCTTTACTGGAATTCTTAATTTGTCAATTGAGTATCTAAATATTTGTACTCATGGAAATAATCAAAAACCTGATTATAATTCTAGTTTTCCAGCTAAATTGATAGATACTAATTTGGACTGGTCTGATTTAGTTGTGTCTGATGAAGTGTTTGATGAATTAGAAGAAATTAAGGATTGGATAGCCCATGGAAATGTATTGTTAAACGATTGGGGTTTGATCAAAAAAATCAAACCTGGTTATAGAGCTTTATTTTTCGGCCCTCCTGGAACTGGTAAAACTTTGACTGCTTGTTTACTTGGAAAGTATGCAAAAATGGATGTTTATAGAATTGATTTATCTATGATTGTTTCTAAATATATTGGCGAAACAGAAAAGAATTTGGGTAAAGTTTTTGATCAAGCGATGAATAAAAATTGGATTTTGTTTTTCGATGAAGCAGATTCACTATTTGGAAAGAGAACCCAAACTTCTAGTTCTAATGATCGTTTTGCTAATCAGGAAGTTTCTTATTTATTACAAAAAATTGAAGATTTTCCTGGAATTATTGTATTAGCTACAAATTTAAAAGCCAATATGGATGATGCCTTCTCTAGACGTTTTCAAAATATGGTTTATTTTACTATTCCTGATGCTAAACAAAGAGAGGTTTTATGGAAAAATGCCTTTTCGAAAAAATCCATATTGGATAAAAATGTTCTTTTGGAAGAAATTGCTGATAAATATGAAATTGCAGGTGGTTCAATTATTAATGTTATCCGTTACTGCTCACTAAAAGCATTAAAGCGAAATGACAACACTATTAAGAAAAATGACATAATTACAGGTATTAAAAAAGAGCTTTTAAAAGAAGGAAAAACTATTTAACTTTTGTTTGCTAGACTTAAAATTATTATTTATAAAGTTGATCATATATCATTTATACAGATGTTTTATTCAATTTTTCATATGTATAATCTATCATAAAATGATTTAAATTTGTTCATTATTAAAATATGAGCAATTTAATTTCCAATAATCTTCTTCAAGAACTTTCTTCTAAATTAGAAGGAGAGTTGTTTTTTGACACAACTATGCGGATTCTTTATGCAACAGATGCCTCTGCATATCGAGAAATGCCGCTGGCTGTATCTATCCCTCAATCTATCAACGATTTAAAAATACTAATCCAATTTGCTACTGACAATGGCACTTCTTTAATACCTCGTACTGCTGGTACTTCACTTGCAGGACAGGTAGTGGGAAATGGTATTATAGTAGATGTTTCTAAAAATTTCACTCAAATACTAGAGTTAAATGAAAAAGAAAATTGGGTGACCGTTCAACCAGGAGTTATTCGCGATGAGTTAAATATGTTTTTGAAACCTTATGGCTTATTTTTTGGACCTGAAACTTCTACTGCTAATCGGGCAATGATTGGCGGGATGGTAGGAAATAATTCTTGTGGCTCAAATTCTATTATTTATAGAAGTGTTAGAGAACATTTGTTAGAGGTTAAAGCATTATTAAGTGATGGCAAAGAAGTTGTGTTTAAATCACTTTCGTTGGATGACTTTCATTCAAAATGTGAAGGAACAGATCTAGAGGCGGATTTGTACCGTTCTATTCGTTCATTATTAGGTAACTATGATAATCAACAAGAAATTAGAAAGGAATTTCCTAAAAAGTCTGTAGAAAGAAGAAATACAGGCTATGCAGTCGATATTTTGCTTGATTCTTCTCCATTTACTGCGGGTGAGGAAGATTTTAATTTTTGTAAGTTGATGGCAGGTTCAGAAGGTACTCTTGCTTTTATTACAGAAATTAAATTGCATTTGAATCCTTTACCCCCTAAAGAAACAGGATTACTTTGTGTACACTTCAATAGTATCAATGAGTCTTTACTTGCTAATTTAATTGCCTTAAAATACAAACCTAGTGCAAGTGAATTAATAGATAATTATATTTTAGAATGTACCAAAGGAAATATAGAACAAAGTAAAAATCGATTCTTTGTGAAAGGAGATCCTGGGTCAATACTAGTAATAGAATTTGCAAGATCGACCCGAGAAGAAATTATTGATATTGCCTCTCAGGTAGAAGAAGAAATGCGCTCTGCTGGATTGGGATATCATTTTCCATTATTATTTGGAGACGATACAAAAAAAATATGGACACTACGAAAAGCAGGCCTTGGTCTTCTTGGAAATTTACCCGGAGATGAAAAAGCTGTTCCAGTAATAGAAGATACTGCGGTAGATGTAGAGGACCTTCCTGCGTATATTGTTGAATTTAATGACTTGCTTACAAAACATGATTTACATGCAGTTCATTATGCTCACGCAGGATCTGGTGAAATACATTTAAGGCCTATAATAAATCTTAAAACAGAAGAAGGAAACCAATTGTTTAGGACAATAGCAGAAGAAATTGCAATACTTGTAAAAAAATACGATGGCTCGTTAAGTGGCGAACATGGAGATGGAAGATTGCGTGGTGAATTTATTCAACAGATGGTAGGTGCTAAAAATTACGAATTACTTAGAACGATTAAGTATACTTGGGATCCAAAAAATATATTTAATCCAAATAAGATTGTGGATACTCCTTCCATGAATACTATGCTTCGATATACTCCAGGTCAAAAGACTCCTGTATTTAATACGGTATTTCGATATCATAATCAGGATGTTTTGCAACATGCTGAACAGTGCAATGGCTCTGGTGATTGTCGTAAAACACATTTATCTGGCGGTACGATGTGTCCTTCATTTATGGCTACCAAAAACGAGAAGGATTCTACTCGTGCTAGAGCTAATATTTTAAGAGAGTTTCTTACAAATTCCGATAAGATGAATCGCTTTGATCATAAAGAAATTTATGAAGTGATGGATCTTTGTTTAAGTTGTAAGGGTTGTAAGTCAGAATGCCCGTCCAATGTAGATGTTGCAAAATTAAAAGCAGAATTTTTACAGCAATATTATGATGCAAATGGTGTTCCTTTCCGCTCCATATTGATTGCTAATTTTTCAGCTTCCGCTAAATTAGGTTCTTTAATTCCTGGTATCTTCAATTTCATGATGACAAATACAATGATTAGTAATGTGATTAAGAATTTAGTCGGTTTTGGCAAAAAGCGATCAATGCCAACTTTGTATACAACTACTTTGTTAAAATGGTATAAAAGTAGAAAGCAATTGTCCATCAAACAAACTTCCAAAAGAGTTTATTTATTTTGTGATGAGTTTACCAATTTCAATGATACTTCTATAGGAATTAAAGCCATTTTATTGTTGGAAAAATTAGGCTATGAAGTAATCATTCCTAAACATGAGGAGAGTGGTAGAGCCTCTTTGTCAAAAGGACTTTTAAGAAAGGCAAAAATAATAGCCAATAAAAATATTTCTATTTTTAGCAGAATAATTACTGCCGAAACTCCTTTGATAGGAATTGAGCCTTCTGCGATACTTACTTTTAGAGATGAATATCTAGATCTAGCAGATGATCAGAATTTTGAAGCTTCTAAAGAATTGGCAAAAAATGTTTTTATGATTGATGAATTTATTGCATCTGAAATGGAAAAAGGCAATATTCAACAATCTCTGTTTACCAATGAACAAAAATTAATCCAACTACATGGTCATTGTCAACAAAAAGCAATTTCTTCTGTATCTCCATCAGTAAAGATGATGTCTTTTCCTGCTAATTATAAAGTAGAAGTTATTCCTTCTGGTTGCTGTGGTATGGCTGGATCTTTCGGCTATGAGAAAGAACATTATGATCTTTCTATGAAAATAGGAGAGCTAGTATTATTACCAACCGTTAGGAGTCAATCCGATCAAGTTATTATTGCAGCACCCGGAACTAGCTGTCGTCATCAGATTAAAGATGGTACAGGAAAAAAAGCGCTTCACACAGTTGAAGTTTTATATGAAGCACTGATTTCTTAGTCCTTTGAAATAATATATAACAATGGGTAGGATTTATGCGTTGTTTATTTATTAATTTTAGGTTTTAAAGAAATGCCATTTCAAAAAAATATTTTTTGCTTATTCCGGTGAAACTGTTCCATTGATTACGATTATATTTACCCACTTAATTTAGTGTTCGCGAAAGTATAT
>CAMBTV010000196.1 GCA_945870835.1 Chitinophaga pinensis | reverse complement strand
AAAGAAGAAAAATCATTGATAGATAAATATGGAATTAAGGTGATTACCACCAATGAAGTAAGACGCAATGGAGCAGAAAGCGTTAGTAAAAAAGTTTTACGCTATTTATCTGATTGTTCAGACATCTATATAAGTTTTGATGTGGATAGCCTTGACTCATCCATTTCAAAAGGTACAGGTACACCAGTTAGTAATGGACTCAAAGAAAGAGAGGCAGAAGATTTAATCAGTAAATTTATGCATAGTAGAAAAATTTGTTGCTTTGAGATCACAGAAGTAAATCCCACCTTAGACAAAGAAAACCTGATGGCAGAAATAGCTTTTAATATTCTGCAAAGAAGTATAAATATCTTGAAGATGAATTAATAAAAATTACAACTTCATTCAGTTCGTATCAATTTCCATTTCTTTAAATAATACTGCTCTTTTTAAGATGGTAGGTCCGTGGATCTGAAAAAAATTTATTGAATTTTTTACTTGGATTTAAAATAAAAATACCGTTGATGTAATTTGTCAATCAAAAGGGTCATTTTGATCGATCCTCAAAAAAAACGGATCGATAAGCATCTATACTTATTTATCATATTCAAAAATATAGGGAGATAAATCAGGAATGATCTTTCTTGGGCGTTTGGTTTCAAGTCCATAAATTAACTGACCTAGATTTTTCAAAAAAGGAAACCCGATGGTTTCGTACTCATAAATATCATCATTTAGGATTCCATCTTTATTACAATAAATAGTGGCAGACAAAAAGAATTCTATCTTTTTATTAAAATCTACTATATAAGCTACGTCAGTCAATTGACCATAAGCATCTCCTTCCTTATTGAAAATTCTGATATTTTTTGGTATCAACCCTTTTTGCGAACCCAGTAATAAAAATTTGCCATAAGCAGGCCAATAGGTTGCAGTGTCTGCCGAATGAGGAGGAAATATACTTTCTGTTGGCAATTGACTCATATTTTTCAACATAAAAGTTCTGTCCTCTGCGTTAATATTAAAACGCTTTGCTAGACTTACACTATTCGGAAAAACCAGTCCAATTAAAATATTATGCAGATCCTCTAAGCCAATTTTATTTTTGGTAGAAAAATCCATTGGCTGTTTGATTAACTGACTTCCACTATAAAAACCCTTACCAAGAGAATCCTTACGCAATGAAAATTTACGACTGGCTGACTGCATTGGTTGACTGTAAAGGGTACTTCCAGAAGGTGATAAAAATTTGACAGGATTGGTATGCCTATTTTGATCAGCCGATAGAGCAATACCCAAACGGTGGAATATTTGAGTAGTTCCATACCCCTTCTTTTGCATTTGTTCATTGATATAATCTTGCCCTAAAAATTCATATAAACGGTTGTAAGCATCATTATCACTCACTATAAGGATTTTTTTAATGTATTGAGCAATAGTGGGCTTTCCATCAGGCGTGCTAGGGTCATTATAAACAGGCGTTTGACCACTGTATGCCTGATCAGTGAGCATCGTAGTATTTTTATCCAATCCATTTATCCTTAATTCGTTCAGCTTTTGCAATGCCAATAAAGAAATAGGCAGCTTTACCGTAGAGGCTGGATAAAAATAACTGTCGGGGTTCAGGTTAAAAGTATGGTTTGTAAGAACAGGGCCACCATTTGCAGTTCTATCAATTGAGGTATAGATGATTTGTACGTTCCAATTCTTTCGGTTTTTTAGCACTTGATCGAATAAATGAGGATATTGGCTTAGTAAATTTTCAAAAAAGCTGTCTTTTTTAACTACCTCTTTCACAACGGCAATTGGAGCAACCACAGCAGGTTTTTTCACCTCAGGAATTGGTGTTTTTTTAGTCACCGAACAAGAAACTACCAACAACGTACTGGCAAGTAAAAAGACAATGAATGGTTTATTTAGTCCCATGGTAAGTATTTCTGTGTAAAATTCATTAAAAATCTAAAATAACCAGCCAACTACTTCAAAGAGTTTTTCCCCTATCTTTGCGGACTTCTAAAAAATTAACATTTTAGCTATTAAAAGTAACAGATTATGAAATTGAAAGGCTTAGTTTGGTTTTTCGCCATTGCACTGGTTTTTATCTCCCTTTGGGAACTTTCCTACACATGGGTGATACAAAATTACGAAGGAAAGATAAAAGTACAGGCTGAAAGAATTGTAAAATCTCAATTCCCTGATGTAAAGGGTGAGGACAAAGACTTGCTGGTTAAAAGCAGGATGCAGCGTCTATTGGATAGTACAAGGGATAAAAGCATCTATCCAATTGTGGGTACCACTTATCAAAAGTGTAAAGAAAATGAATTAAAACTTGGTCTTGATTTACAAGGTGGTATGAGTGTAACCATGGACGTTAGTTTGGAAGGTTTATTGAAATCAATGAGCAACAATCCAAAAGATCCTGCACTTTTAAAAGCTATTCAAACAGCAAATGCTCAAAAAATAAGTAGCAATACTGATTATATTACTTTATTTACTTCTGCTTACAAAGAGCAAAATCCAGGAGCAAAACTTACTTCATTATTTGCAGGAGCAGGTAAGCAAGTTAAAATAACGGACAGTGATGATAAAGTAGTTGACCAGATTAGATTAACAGCTAAAGGTGCTATTCAAGAAACCTATAAAATATTATTAAAGCGAATTGATAAATTTGGTTTAGCTAGTCCTACCATCAACCTAGATGAAAATAGAGGTATTATAAATGTAGAGTTGGCGGGTATTACAGACAAAGAAAGAGTAAGAAAATTACTTCAAGCAAGTGCTAACCTTCAGTTCTGGGAAGTTTATAATATCAGTGAATTGGCTACTTCGCTTCAAAATGCGGACAAGGCAGTAAGCGATTATTTAAGTGGCGTAAGTGCGTCTGATACATCCAATAAAAATGTAGCAGACTCTATAAAAAAAGCAGCCAATCAAAATGCGTTTTTCAAAG
The DNA here is from genome assembly GCA_945870835.1 of Chitinophaga pinensis. Lineage (GTDB taxonomy): Bacteria > Bacteroidota > Bacteroidia > Chitinophagales > Chitinophagaceae > Ferruginibacter > Ferruginibacter pinensis_A. Next base: position 2,272 of record CAMBTV010000196.1, on the reverse strand, counting down.
TTATCAACCCTATTGATGGGCAGCAGGATCCAAAAACCGGAAGAGCTGTTTATAGTTCAGCTATTGGAAGTATTGCATTAAAAGATACAGGTGTTTTTAATTCATACATGAATTTAGAAATAGTTAAAAACAGTTTGCCTGCTGATGTTAAATTTCTTTTAGGCGTAGAAGAAAAGGCTGAAAAAAGCGGTCTTCGCTATTATCCTTTATATGCTATCAAAACAGTACCTGGATCAGATAAAGCAAAACTTGAAGGAGAAGGAGTTGAGGAGTCAAGCCAAGGATTTGATGACAGAGGTCGCCCTTCCATTAAAATGCAAATGACAGCGGTGGGTTCTAAAACATGGGCAAGATTAACTACCGACAATACGAATCGCCCTATTGCAATTGTTTTGGATGACATTGTTTATTCTGCTCCCAATGTAAATGGTCCTATAGAAGGAGGAAGTTCTGAAATTTCAGGAAGCTTTACAACCGAAGAAGCACAAGATCTTGCCAATATCCTAAAGTCAGGTAAAACCAATGCTCCAGCAAAAATTGTTGCTGAGCAAATTGTAGGTCCAACCCTTGGTAAAGCTGCTGTAAGTGGTGGTATCATGGCCTTTGGAATTGCATTTCTTGTAATTTTTGGTCTAATGTTAGTGTACTATAATAGTGGAGGTTGGGTTGCTAATATCTCCCTAATACTAAACTTATTATTTACAGTTGGCGTGTTGAGTGCTATGGGATTTACCCTTACCGCTGCAGGTATTGCCGGTTTGGTTTTAACCATTGGTATGGCGGTGGATACCAACGTAATTATTTTTGAAAGAATTAAAGAGGAACTAACAAAAGGAAAATCATACGAACAAGCAGTTAACGATGGTTATAAGCGTTCACTCGCTCCCGTTATTGATGCGCACGTTACTACCCTATTAACGGCTATCATCCTAGCTTATTTTGGATTGGGCCCGGTACTAGGTTTTGCGACTACTCAAATCATTGGTATTCTTCTATCTTTATTCTGCGGAATTTTGGTATCAAGATTGATCACTGATTTCTGGACAAAGAAAAATCGTCATTTTAATTACTTTACTGGTGTTTCAAAAAGAGTATTTAAACACGCTAAATTCAAATTTATTGAATATAGAAAAGTAGCCTATGCTATTTCAATCGTTGTTCTATTACTAGGCGTAGGTTCTTATTTTAATAGTTTCCATTATGGGGTTGAATTTAAAGGTGGTCGTAGTTATACCATTGAATTTCCTCAGTCTGTTTCAAATGAATCAGTACAGGATGACCTTAGAAAGTCTTTAGAAGGAGATTTCCCAATCATTAAAACCGTAGGTGATAATAAACACTTAAATATCACAACCTCTTATTTAATTGGTCAAGACAATGCGGATGAGAAAGTTCAAACCAAATTATATGAAGGATTAAAGAAAGTACTTCCTAATATTAGTTATGATGACTTCTCTAAAAACAGTATTCAAAGTTCACAAACCATTCAGCCTACCATTTCTTCAGATTTGAAAGCAGGTGCCATAAAGGCGATTGTTTTTGGACTATTGGCAATTTTTATTTACATCTTTATTCGTTTCCGTGACTGGAGATATTCTTTTGGAACGATTGTAGCTTTATTACATGATGTATTGGTAATGTTAGCTGTATTTTCATTCTTTAAAAATATCGTTCCATTCCCATTGGAAATTGATCAGCATTTCATAGCAGCTATTTTAACTGTTATTGGTTTTAGTATGAATGATACGGTGATTGTATTTGATAGAATCCGTGAATATAGCAAAGGCTCTAAGGCAAGTGATAAGGGTAATATTATTAATCGTGCTATCAACGATACGCTTAGCCGTACAGTAATGACTTCACTGACTGTGTTCTTAACGCTTTTAATCTTATTCGTATTTGGTGGAGAGGTTACTAGAGGTTTTGCATTCGCCATGTTAATTGGTGTTATCACAGGTACTTATTCATCAATTTTTGTAGCAGCTCCAATATTGGTAGATTTTGCAAAAGATAAGGCCTTGGGAGAAGCCGAAATTATTAGTAGCGATAAACCAATAGCAAAGAAAGCTTAGTTTAAATTTATACCATTCAATAAAAATGCCTGTTCAATGAACAGGCATTTTTATTGAGAAAAACAGTAAGTAATTTAAAAATTGACCCTATAATTTAGTTGAATAATTAAACAGCAAATGAGGTACCACAACCGCAGGTATTACTAGCATTTGGATTCTTAAAAGTAAATCCTCGTGAATTTAAACCGCCCTGCCAATCT
>CAMBTV010000195.1 GCA_945870835.1 Chitinophaga pinensis | reverse complement strand
AAGGTTTGCTGGTTCTTTACAGCTTCTAAAGCTACTTTAGCCTTGAAGGCAGCAGTGAATTTGCGACGGGTTTGTTTTTTCATAATTGAGGTTTAAATTAATAAAAAAAATTAACTTAGCCTCTGGTCTGAAATTTGGGGAGTATTATAATTTGTCCTAAAAATGGGGAGTATTATAATGGGATATTTATGATTGATAAACTCATTAAAAAATATAATCTAACCGCAAATAATTGCTTTGATGTTCTCTTACAATCGTTTGTACTATTTCTTTATTAGTTGCATTGTCTTTTGTGCTAATTAAAAGTCGAATACTAAATGCTCGTAAAGCATCATGCACACTCAAAGTTCCCTCAGCACTGTCTTTTCTTCCATTAAATGGAAATGAGTCTGGGCCACGCTGACATTGTGCATTGATGTTGATTCGTCCTACCTGATTTGCTAGTTCATCTATCAAATGACCAATCATTGCTGAGTTTTTTCCGAATATACTCGCTTGTTGCCCAAAGTTCGATTGAATAACATAATCGATTACTTCTTCTATATTTTTGTATGAAACAATGGGAACTATCGGACCAAACTGTTCTTCAGAGTAAATGCGCATTTGTGCATTTACGGGGTAAATTACTGCTGGGTAAAAGAAAGTATCATTTACTTCGCCTCCATTTTCATTCACTATAGATGCTCCAAATCGTTTTGCATCGTTTAGCAGTTCGGTTAAATACGCAGTTTTACCGGGTTCTGGTAAGGGGGTGATTTTCACGTCTTTCTCCCAGGGCATGCCACATTTTAATTTGGATACACCCTCGGTAAATTTTTGGATGAAGGATGCAACCATTTCTTCTTGCACAAAAATTATTTTCAAAGCAGTGCAACGTTGCCCATTGAAGGATAGCGAACCTGCTACACATTCGGCTACCGCATTATCCATATCCGCATCCGGTAAAATAATGGCTGGATTTTTTGCATCTAACCCTAAAACACTTCTAAGGCGATTGGGTTTGGGATGAAGTTTCTTAAGATCATTGGCTCCTTTATTGGTTCCGATAAATGCAAATACATCTATTTTTCCCGTCTCCATTAATGCACCTACCGTTTCTCTTCCTTTTCCATAAATCACATTGATAACGCCTTTCGGAAAACAAGCTTTAAAAATGGGGAGCAGGGGCTTTATAAATAGTACACCATATTTAGCCGGTTTAAATACCACTGTGTTGCCCATCAGTAAGGCAGGTATTAAGGTGGTAAATGTTTCATTTAAAGGATAATTGTAGGGACCCATACATAGGGCTACACCAAGCGGTACCCGCCTGGTTTGAGCAATTACGCCTTCTTCCACTGCAAAATTTGAATAGTTACGATCGAGTTTTTTTAATTCCCTAATCGTATCTTCTATATAAATACAGGTTCTATCGAACTCCTTTTCACTATCTGGCAAATTTTTGCCAATCTCCCACATCAATAACTTCACTACAAGTCCTCTTTGTTTTTTCATTTCAACCAGAAACTGTTCAATATGTGCAATTCGATTAGTAATACTCATGGTCGGCCATTCTCCTGTGCCGTTATTATACGCAAGTACTGCTGCATCCAACGCTTCTAATGATTCTTTTTGAGTTAGCAGCGGTGTTGTACCGATAATATTTTTCTCAATACTATTTCCATTATTAATCGATACAGGAGACACTACTTCGTTCATAGGGCCTTCCCAAATCCTAAGCTCACCATTTACCAGATATTCTCGTTGTTCAATCAACTCCTGCAACTGCCATTCACTTGGAATTTGCGAAATTTGGGGAAAAATATGCTGTAACATAGTCTGTATTTGAAATTGAGCGATATAAAAAAGTATGGGTCATACAGGTTACTGTATGACCCATACTTTATATTTTAATAGTTACCTATTTAGGCAATACAACAGTATCAATAACGTGTACGATTCCGTTTCCTGCTTTTAAATCAGTAGCTACAACTGTAGAAGTACCACCTTTTTCATCTGTTAAGATTACTTTACCATCTTTTAATGAAGCAGTTAAAGTACCACCGCTTACAGTTGTTAAGGTAGCTTTTCCTTTTCCATCAGTGATTGCTTTTACTACAGCAGCAGCATCTAATTTACCAGCAAACACATGGTAAGTTAAAATTTTGGTCAAAGTAGCTTTGTTCTCTGGTTTTAAAAGAGTTTCAACAGTTCCTTTTGGTAATTTAGCAAATGCTTCGTTAGTAGGAGCAAATACGGTAAAAGGACCAGCACTTTGTAAAGTAGCTACTAAACCAGCTTCTTTTACGGCAGCTACCAGCGTTGAATGATCTTTAGAACCAACGGCTATATCAACTACCGTTGTTTGTGCAGATGCGGAAACAATGCCTCCAATAAGGAGCATCATTAAGAATTTCATTTTCATAATTGTTTATTTTTTTAGTATTACACTTCAAGTACATAAAAGGTTTAGGGGAAAGCTACTCTTAATGTACAATTATCATAGCTGTTTATGGTATAGTGTGCCATTTGGGCAAGTCATTCAACAAATCAATGATTGTCACTTTAGAAATTTGGTGTAAACACCCCTGATAAAACTGTATGCTTGATTACTTATAACTACCATTTTCCCTTTATAATTTTTTATATGGCAGTTTTTGAATAAGCTCCCCTCTTTTCAAACAGTATTCAAGTTAATAAGTTCGGAAATCGATAACTTTCCTTGCCATTTACTCGTCTTTAGACCAATGAGGTATATACGGAAGTTTTGGATACTGTATTTTTAAACTATTACATATCAATTGAGTATATAATAGATAATTTAACATTATTGTTATTCAATTCATTGATTATCAGCTACCTATATGATTATTATTGGGTTTGCATATTCGGATGTGCAATTATTATTCGGTAGGCACATTTGATGATGCTAAAGTGGAAACTCTACTGGAACAATCACCCCACTATTGCTGCACACCCAAAAAATTTTCAGCGAAACTTTTGCATACCAACAAGAACTAAATAGAACGGATTGTCATCATAAATGAGGCTCCTGTTGTGGGTAACCCCCCTTTTGCTATAACAATTTTAAGAATTGAATCCTCCCGTTTCCTCGGCAGCTCATTTTGCTAAGTACTACCTCTTCTTTTTGGTTTCAACTTGAAAGTATTTGCAGAAACATTTTTTAAAGGATAGTAGAATTTTACTATACCATTAAAAGTCCTGAAATTGTTTAAGTACCAAAACCCTCCTCTATAAGCTAGCCAGAGAAAGTGCTGGTATAGGTATCGTACAGGAAACTTTTTTCACGCTATGTTCTCCCCCATGCACCCACTAGTAGCACCTAAAACGGGTCCCTTTAAGTAGATAATCAATACACAATAGAAAAAGGTGGTGGTTTCGAGAAAACACAAACAGTTCAATTTACCCCTAATGGCTGGATAGCTTAAGGCGGATTTGAAACAGGAGCCAATGAAATGTAACCCCAGTTGGCTTTCGGGTTTTTGTATTATTCCCGGAAAAAAGTTATGTATAACTTTAATCGAGTATAATAAATAATATTTATATTGTATCTGTTTCTTACCTGCTTTAATTCCGATAAGCCAGCCCAAAATAAATACATGACTAGGAAAATAATTATTGCGACTCTCTTATACCTATATTCATTGTATTCGCTTGCACAAACTAAGCTAGTATATGCTTTTCCCCAAGAAGATTCTGTACTGAAGGCTACCATTTATAAGGCTGCAGAAACAAAAAATAAAGAACTAATTAAATCTTTGGAAAAAGAAAATAGAGATGATTTCAAGGAAGTTTACCTCGACAGGTTCAGTATGATCAGTTCTATAATGAAGAGCAAACGAATGGTTGCTGAAACCGATGCACACAATTATTTACAGACATTTTTAGAGAAAATTGTTTTGGCAAATCCCGAACTTAAGCAGTTACCTATTCGGCTGATTTTCTCAAGAGACTGGTGGCCAAATGCAACCAGTATAGGCGATGGCACTATTGTGATAAATGCCGGATTGCTTGTTCGTTTAAAAAATGAATCTGAACTGGCTTTTGTTGTTTGTCATGAATTGGCACATCTTTATTTAGATCACAGCGAGCTGTCGATTCGTAAAAATATTGCTACCATTAATAGTGACGAATTTAAAAAAGAAATTAAGCGACTGAAGAAAAAAGAGTACGGGGTAAATGCCGAGTTAGAAAAATTATTGAAAAAATTAGCTTTTAATTCTAGAAGACACAGCAGAGAAAATGAGGGAGAAGCAGATTTGCAGGCACTCCGTTTTTTACGCCCCACCGATTTTTCTCTTTCTGGCGCAACTACTTGTTTAAAAATGTTGGATACCGTTGATGATTCGGCATTGTATGGTTTGTTAGATTTGTCTAAGTTACTTGATTTGCCCAACTACCCTTTTCAATCAAAGTGGATTCGGAATGAATCTGTAATTTTTGGTCAAATGAAAAGTCAGGCATCTGGATTAACCAAAAATGAAAAAGATTCACTCAGAACCCACCCGGATTGCTCTAAACGTATATCTGTTCTGGAACCACTAATTACTGAACGTAAAAATGGCCGAAATTTTATAGTTGACTCAACGCTGTTCCTGCAATTACAGCAAAGACTATCTTTAGAACTAATCGAACAACTTTACATAGAAGAAAGCTATTCTATGAATTTATATTTCGCTTTAGGCCTATTGCAACAGGGATCATATCGCCCCTATGCCCTTTATTCTATCGCCCGGGTATTTAATGCATTGTATGAGGCACAGGCAAATCATCGCTTTGGATTAGTTACTGATAAAGAGGCAAAGGGAAATTCACCTGACTACAACCTGCTCTGCAGAATGCTCGACAGACTTAGACTTACCGAACTTGCAGAAATAAATTTTTATTTTTGCCGGAATTTTCAATCTATGGTAACCGAATATGCTGATTTTAAAATGGAATATGAATTAGCTCAAAAGCATAAAAATAAATCTACTCAATAAACAAAATCACTATGAAACAGGTATCAATTTTTATTTTTTTAATCATAAGTTTTCTTTGTCAGTTAACTGCACAAAAAACTACTATCAGCAATGTTCAGCGTTCTTCCTTTCGTTCAACTGATGTGATTAAGCAAGGTGCAGAAGTAAAAGGGTATTATTTCTTTTATGTGAGCGATAAAATCGATAAACATACCAATGAATATACCCTGCGTATCATGGATAACAACCTAAATCAATTGAAGGATGTGAAATTTCTAGACTCAAAAGGGG
>CAMBTV010000194.1 GCA_945870835.1 Chitinophaga pinensis | reverse complement strand
AAAAGCAAATTAGTTTAGACTTTCTTATAAAATAAATAACCTTGGTACATTTAAAGTATCAAGGTTATTTATTTTAACTTTTACTATTACTTTCCTGAATTAGTAATCGAGTTACTTTAAAAAGTAATTTTGATTAAATAGTAATTTTACTTTTAAATCATTCTTCATTACAAAATGAAAACTAGGCCTACTATATTTCTTATTTTATTTTGCATCTTTTTCTTATTAAATAAAGGGTATGCTCAAAATATAGGATCCTGTTTATTTAAAAATCCATTGTGCTTTTATAATACCAATATTTTGAATTACTTGCAAGTACTTCATAAAAATCAGCAGTATGATAAAGCATGCAATTTTATTTATGGCCCAGCGATAGATGGAAAAAGCAAAAATAGCATCGAAGAAAAATTATCTGATGCAAGCTTTGGTTATTCATTAAAGAAAGTAGGAATCAAACAGAAAACTAATACCAGCTGGTCATTAACCTACCAACGAACAATTTTAGGTACCAACGAGACCTTTAAAATTGAATGCGCTTTGGTGAATGATACTTGCAAAATTTATATGGATGAAAAAGCTTGGAATACAATTTTTAAATAAAAAAGGGTATTCCAAGCTTTTAGAATAAACTACCTATTCTTGTACCTTAACTTTCCACTCTACAAATTCCACAGTATATTGTTTTTGATCTGGTGCACCTGCTGCTAACCCCAAGTCTACTGCTTTTTCTATTCCAGGAATGTTTTTTGTTTGACGTTTAATCATCCAATTTTTACCATCTAGGCTTATATATCCGGTAAACTGATCTCCATGACGCTCCAACTTAATCCAAATGGGAGTGGGAGAATTTTCAGGCAAATTTTCACTAGCCGCTTTATGCATACAGCCATTACCAAATTCGTCATACTCAATTCCAGCCCTGCCAGGTGTGCTAAACATCAATACGGATCCTAGACTACCACGATCAACATCAAAACTTTTGGAAATGTCATTTCGAACAAACAAACCACTTCTATACCATTCGCTTGTGCGATATCCAAAGGACTTTATTTTTGCAGTAGCAACAAAATCACCTTTTAATTTTTTTAGATAAACAGTAGCATAAGCATCTTCAGCGTGATAAAAATCCCAACCACTTGCTTTTAAAATATATCTGTTTTCATTTTGGAAAACTTCAACGTTTGCAGGTTTTGATTTGGCAGAAAGATAGGTCTGAAGTTTTTCTTTAGTGAGATCAAGTTCTTTGCATTTAAGAACATTTAAAATCTGTTCATCACTATTTCCAATTCGCAATGGCTGTAGGCCCACTTTTGGGATTAGGTCAAAAGAGACTTCCCTCACTTCATTTCCTTTCAAATTTATTTTTTCTGTTTTAATTATTTTTCCTGCAGCAAAAAGGTGAATATCTGTTTGGATATCGGTAGGCTGTAAATTTTTTGCCAAGGCAGTGATGTGTACCGATTCCCCAGCTAAAATCCTTTCTTCAGACAAGCGAAGTTGATCAAAAGAAACTTTTGGCTTCTCACCTTCTACCTTAATCTTTTGAGGAATTGTTTCTCCTATTGCAAGCTCTTGACTTCCTGGGTTGTTTAATCGAATCTCAAATTCAATGGTTCGAACATTGCCTTTAATAACTGGGAAAGGCTTGGTTTCAATCGGTCTTCTATCTAATAGCAATGATACTTGTGCAACACCTGAACTACCCGTATTTTTTATATCAGCCCTAACTTTCACTAAAGTACCCGTTGGCAAAACTCCTTTTATCGGTTTACCATTGAGTGTAACTTGAAGATTTGAACAGGCGAAGTTGGGCAGACCTTCAATAAATTTTTCTGGCAAAACTTTTGGATTCTCAATCAAAAAATTATCAGAATAATCATTGTTGATCAAGTAGGTTCCACAGGTTTTCATGTCACCCTGTTCTAAGTCGAAGTAAATATTATTTTTCACCGTCCAATTACTCGATAAATTATCAAACCAGAAAGCAACATTATCGCTAAAGAATCCGCGGTGAACGCGGTGAATAATATTATTGCGAATCGAAGAATTATAGGTCATACCAGTCACCACTATCACCCCCGCATCATCTGCATCTGTTTGTACATCTTCAAAGTGATTGTATTCTACAACTATATCACCCGTGATAGTTCCTTCTAAACCACCTGCACCAATATCCATTGTATAGGGTCGGCCAGACTTTGTAAAATAGTTATGTGAGATAGTGGTATGGATAGTTCCACCTACACCTAAAGTAATACCACCACCTTGTCCGCAGTTAGAAAAAATATTATGATCCACCAGCGTTTCATGATTTATCTGAATAAGTTTTCCGTTTTTTAAATCGCCGGTACTACTAATATTTAAAGCTCCTTGTTCCAGACCATCAAAAATATTATTAAAAACACGCACCCCATAGCAACCACCGCCTACTAACATTCCCACACCGCCGCAAGCCCTAAGTTGTGAGTAAGCAAATTCACAATCAGTTGCATATTCATAGGTAACGCCAATGCACCCTTCAGTATTTTCATAATGGTGAGGATAATTTCTAAAGTTTTCTTTTGCACCTTCAAAAGCTAAGCCATAAAATCGAAGATTTCGAACAGGTTTCTGTTCGTTTCCTGAAACTAGAACTAGCTTATTAATTTGTGGAACAGAGATATCAGCATCATTAGGGTCATTTATTCCCTCTTCTGGAATGTAGCTGATCTCATGCTTGTTTTTATCAAAAAACCATTCTCCTGGTGCATCTAAAAGTTCTTTTACATTCTCAACATAATAGCGAGGAGGAACCACTAATAATCCATTGTTTTTGCCAGGTCCATCTTCTGGTTCTTTGAGGTAGGCGATTTGATTTTTTTCATCCACTTTGGCAATCGAATTATAAGCGGTTCGCCAGCGTAAAAGAATGACGACTCGATTGTCTTGCATATCTTTCCAATTCTTCAAGTCTCCTTCTTTGAAAGGCATTTCAGAAGAATTTGCAGGAGTTTTTTGAAGCGTTAAATAATCTTGGTTAGGATATCTTGCTAGAATTTGTTTCTTACCATTTACATTTAAAGTAGAAACACTTTCACCTTGATAGGGGGCCACCCATACTTTTCCAACTTTCTTCCAATTCTTTATTGGAGTGGCTCCAGAGATCACTGGTTTTTCTCCAGGATAAGCAGCATAAGTAATATAATTGTCTCGTAAATGATGCCATTCGAAAGCACCTGATGGAAGATTTGTTTCTACTCTTTCTCCACCATCTTCTGGACTAAATAGAAGCGATTCTTTTAAAGGATAAAAACCTGTTCTAATAAAAACTACAATATCTTTTCCCTTTCCAAATGGATAATTGGTTCCAGCATATCGAGCATCAATAGGTTTATCTTTTGGAAGATATACTTTTGATTTTAGCTCTCTAACGGCAAGCTTTGCACGATTTATGGTAGCAAATGGACCATCTGTTTTGGATGCATTGGGCACATCAAGCGTGCCTGACCAGGAATCATTTCCATTGGGGGAAACAAAAAAATCTCCTTTAACTGCTTTGGCATCAAATGGCTGCCACAACTCACTCCGCAATAATTTTCCATCTCTTGTGGCACCGGTATTAATAGTCTGTGCATTGGTAGCAATAGATAAGGTCATACCAAGGCATAACAATATAATTAATACAAAATCTGACATCTTATTGCAAGCAAAAAGGTTACAATAGTAACTGAGTTGAAATTTGAATTTCATGTGAAAATGAATTTGGTAAAATGAATTAGCAAACAACCAAAGTAAAAGCCATTGTGTTGACTAAAAAGGTTGATAACAAACCTACAAAAGTTAAGGGGATTATCCAAAATCGATCATATGCGATTTGAATAATCCGGAAAGTTATATAATTGACCCCGATTAATTTTATTCTAAATAATTAATGTATCAACTATTTATTGACAGAGCGGCAATTAAAAAACTATAAAAACAGAAAACAAATTGGGTGAATTTAAAAAATGCAATTAACTTAACTTTTAATTAAACACTTTATGAAATCAACTAAAATAATTTATTGGGTAACCACTGGAATTATTTGCTTATTCTCATTAGGCGCTATTCAAATGAATTCTCAAATGGCGATTGATGGAGCCGATCATTTATTGATTCCGCGTTATTTAGGGCTTGAAGTAAGTATTGGGCAATTAATAGGTTTGGTATTATTAATTGTTCCTGCAGTTCCAGCTAGATTTAAAGAGTGGGCTTATGTAGGATATGGATTAATGTATATAACCGCATTCATTGCTCATTTAGCAGTTGGTGATCCAATAATACCTTACGGATTAATGGCGGTGCTTTTCTTTGGCTTATTACTTACTTCCTATATTAGTTTTCATAAATTGAATGAGGCAAAGACCAATGCCAATAATTAATTTAACTTTAAAATTAAGGCGGAATCCGAAAAGCCAAAAGAGTAGGAACTATAAAAAAATTATTATGAACAAAAAGAAAGGAATTTTAGTAGCCATTGCATTTTTATTTTTTACGATCGGTTTATCAGCTCAAAATAGTGCAGAAAAGGTAGTTGCTAAACAAATTGATTTGTTTCATCTAGCGATGGTAGATGCAAATGAAGTAGCGCTGAATGATTTAACAAGCGAAAAATTAAGTTATGGTCACTCGAACGGTGCTGTAGAAGATAAAAAAGACTTTATGCACAAAATAACCAGCGGTGCTAGCGATTATACTAAGATTGATGTTAGTAATCAAACAATCAACATTTCAGGTGATGTAGCTATTGTTAGACAAGATGCAGAGCTATTGATGAAAGGAGCTGCCCATGGTACAAAGCTCAATTTGATGTTGGTAATGGTTTGGCAAAAGTCAAATGGAAAATGGAAATTGTTAGCAAGGCAAGGAGTAAAAGTGGCGTAAAAAAAATCTTCTTCCTTTACAAAAATTAATGAAGAATTATTTTGTTTCGTAATTTAAGAAATGGTTTTTCTATTATTAGGTGAAGTAAGTAGGCAACTAATAAACAATTAAAAATAGCAATAAAAAATACTAAGCTACCATCAAAATGATAGTTGTCAAGATAGTAATGGGTTAAATGGATGATTCCCTTGTGCACTAAATAAAGTGCATAAGATAAAGTAGCGATAAGTGAAAATGATTTCGAATTGAATTGATATAAAAAACTACTTGGACTGATAGCCCCTATCACCAAAAAGCCATAACCAATAGCAATTACAGGAAATCCAAAAATGGAAGAACTGAAAGTTTTTTGATCATA
>CAMBTV010000193.1 GCA_945870835.1 Chitinophaga pinensis | reverse complement strand
GGATTTTTTAATTATAATAGTGAGCCTGGTCCAGATTACAATTACGACAATTTTGACAACGTTATTTACAATGGATTATTTGTTGATGGAAATACAGGTAATTTTAAAAACTTAAATGGTTGGGACAATTCCACTACCCTTTCATCACTTTCACAGTCTGGAGTTAATCCTATTTTAAATGTTATCTTCTCCAACAAAGAAGATTTCTCATCCTTGCTACTCAATAAGACAAATCAAGAACTATTTTTCAAGAATACATTGTATGTAATGGACCTCCACAATACCAATGGAGTTAGCTTACAAATAGATCAACCTGATCCATTGTTGAAAAATGAATTGTCAGAATTTATACAAGCTTTCAGTTCAAAGATCAAAGCGGCTGACAAGCTATATCTTGTTTATTTGATTTTACCCAATGCAAAGGTTAATGCACCTTTTGATTTAGCAAAATTTGATGAATTTGTTGATTACTATATTTTAAATTTTTACAACCCAACAGATTTAAAAATCCCTGGCCCCATTGCTACTATCAAAGGAAAAGATTTAAGTAGCATTGAATCTACTTTTTCCTATTATTCCAATATGAATGTACAGCCTGGTAAATTTATTCTGGGTTTAGGCTACCAAGGAACCCGTTGGAGTTATTCAGCCTCTTCAAGAAGTTTTAAATTTTCACAACAATTAACCTATTCAGAAATAAGAAAGAATTATCTATGGCCGGTTATCTATGACGATGAGAAAGGAACGGTTACAATGGATAGTGTTAATAAAAAGGGTTTGTTAGAAAGAAGAATTTATTTTGAAGATGAAAATTCACTGGCTAAAAAATACGACTTCGTTTTAGAAAATGCACTAGGTGGGGTTGCCTTATACTCAGTTGGATTTGATGAAGGATATGGTGAATTAAATGATATGCTTTTCTACAAATTTGGTAAAATAGATACCATTTCTTTAGAAAACAGTTTATCAACAAAAGCTGATTTAAGAAAAATTTCTTTTTTTAAATCAGTAGCGCTTAAATATAGTTTATATGCTTACATTTTAAATGAACCCTGTGAAAATTGTTTTGAAAACATTAAAGATGATGAAAAGTTAAAATCATCTCTGGATCTAGCCATTCAATTGCTCGGTTATGATACCATAGCAAGAAAAAAAAGAACCACCACCTTTGTTATTGCCAACGAAAGTTTAAATAAAAATGTATTTGGGTTACTTATCATATTACTTTTAATAGCCGCTTTGCTTTCATATTTACTTTTTCTTAGAACAAAAAACAATGAAGCAACAGATAGAGGTAGATATCATAAAATTCTTCCAGCTTCAGTAATCTTTAGTTGGTATTGGGTTTTTGTATTACTCCTAATTGTTTTATTCACCAGTGATGCGGTTCCTTGGTTTGGGCAAAGCATTAAAACTGAAGAAACAGTAAGCTCTAAGGATAGTACTAATAACCCCAAAAAGAAAACTAGCATCGCATCACTTTACCAAAAAGCATCTGCTGAAAAAAGAAAAACTCAAAGTGCAATAAATAAAGCAAAAAATTTACCTCGTTCTGCACAAAGGATTTTAACAAGAAGACTTCTTTATGGTTCAAAATCTTCTCCGACCAAACAAGATGATACTGAACAAATATTAACATCCGAAGATTCATTGAATATTCAATCTGATGAACTTTGCAAAGTTCATCCTGCCTCTAAATGTATAAATATGCCTTTTAAAACTTTATGGGTAATCATTACTTTTGGAATGTGGATTGGTGGAATACTTGGATGGGTAATAATTAAAAACCTATTAAATAAGGTGGATGGTCCTTAGGAACTATCTTTAAAACTTTTTATGTCTTTACTTGACACTGCCGTTATATTTAAATACCACAACAATCTGAGCCGTCAATATGAAAAGGGAGATGTTAGAAGATTGGGTTGGATTAATACAGAGACTCAGCAAATGCGGTTTTCTACACTCAGTAAAATAGCTAGCTTTGATAACTGTTCTGTTTTAGATGCGGGCTGCGGCTATGCTGATTTGTGTGGATTTTTAAAAAACATTTACCCCACCTGTAGATATTATGGTATCGAACAAATTCCTGATTTTATACTAAAGGCTTTAAACGAATATGGGAATATGCCAGACGTGGTATTTTTTCAGGGGGATATTGAAACGGCTTCCTTACCAATTTTAGACTATACCCTAGCCTCTGGATTGATGAATTACAAAAACAGTAACCCATTGTATGTTTTTGAAATGATACAAAAGCTTTTTATAGGATGCAGGCTAGGACTGGCTTTTAATTTACTTTCGAAAGAGCCTGAAAATAATTCACTTGTAAATTCTTTCGACAAAAATATGATCTTTTCTTTTTGTAAAACCCTTAGCCCACATTGCGTTTTACACGATGATTATTTAGAGAACGATTATACAATTTTTATGTATCATTAATAAAGAATCATTTGATTTTATTATGCTTTTTCTTTTGTTTTATATCTTGAAGTAAATAATAAGTTCAGTTATTGTTTAAATTATTTTTATTAATTTGACTTGATTGCCAAACATTATAAATAGTATTGTACCTTTTTCCTCTTGCATTTTTTTAATATTATTTTTAATTTTTATATTGGAAAAATTAATTTCTAGTTTATTAACTAATCAAAAAAATATCGATTTTTAAATTTTCTTTTTTTAAGTTTACAGTATTGATAAATCCTCTTCCTTTTTAGAAATATATGATAGCCAATCTATACAAGAATCCAGTAAATAACACTCCTGTTAAAAGGATATCTAATTCCAATGAAAACACTTTATCTACTTCACGTAGCTCTACTGTTTCACAATTATTGAAAAAAGATAGCTCAGAAGTTAATGACCAGCTAAATAGTGGTTCTAAATCTTTGAAAAGCATACAATTTTTTGAGGAAAATGCAAATTATCAAAATAATCCTACCAATTCAAGAGCATTAAATTCTTCTCCATCATCTCCGCCAATTCAGCGCAAAGGTTCAACGGATCATTCACCGAAGGCTGCTGTTTCTGCTAATAAAACTGGATTGCCCGATAATGTAAAATCTGGAGTAGAGCAATTGTCAGGTGTTAGTTTAAGCGATGTGAAAGTCCATTATAATTCACCAAAGCCAGCTCAATTACATGCGCATGCCTATGCACAGGGTACAGATATTCATGTGGCTTCAGGTCAGGAAAAACATGTACCTCATGAAGCTTGGCATGTAGTACAACAAAAACAAGGAAGAGTTCAAGCTACCAAACAAATGAAGGGGGAAGTGCCAGTAAATGACGATGCTGGATTAGAAAAAGAAGCCGATGTGATGGGTGCAAAAGCGGTTCAAATGGCTGCAAAGGAGAATGGTGGGGTGGTTCAACAAGTATCAGCTTCTAATAAAGCGGTGGCTCAGTTGGGAATGTTTGATTGGATGAAATCGATGTATAAAGGGGCGAAGAGGATGTTGGGTTTTGGAGGGGAAGAGAAGAAAAAGGGTGATTCAACTATGTCAGAATCCCAAATGGGCAAAGGGGATATAATTCAAGATAATGAAGTATTGAGTGATAGAAATGCAATTACAAAAAATGATTTGGCTGAGGATGAATTAGAGCTCATGGAAAGGGAAAAAGATAAGAATATAATACCAAAAGGTAAAGTAGAAGGTATTAAAAACGGTATTGTTGTTGCTGACGGTGAAAAGGGTGAAGTTGATTATGATAGAAAAAATGATTTAGAAAAACATTTTAATGAAAAAATCCGTCGGCAAGAGCTCGTATCAAAGCAAAAACATGGTCAAGGAATGGCAGAGCAAATTGCTAAAGGAGGAGACGGTAATAATGAGAATGTTGATAATTTCACTAAGGACAAAGTAGCACCTGAAGCGATGTCTCAAAATTTAATGGATCTGGTAAGTCTGACTAAGTACGATGATACTGCTTCGGCTAGTGTTCTTGAATTAGCAAATGAAGGTAGCGATCTTAGTGACCAAGATATGTGGAACCTTATAGTCGTCAACTCAAAGTTTATGTCATACATTAAGGAAGGAATGACAGTTAATAAAATTATTCCAGACGATACAGTTAAACATGTCATAAAATACAAGCAGACTAGCGCTGATAGGACTGATAAAGAGACGGATTATGATAAAAAGAGAAAAGTTACTAAGATTGGTGGATCTGTAGCCCATGAGATGAATTATAATCAAGGACTCACTGGGGAAGAGTCTATTGCCAATTTTGGACTTGATTATTCTGGTTATAAATCTGATACTTTGAGATCGGATGGCACTTCGATTCTTGACAACCAGTGGGAAAAAAGAAAGAATACTGACAAAGAACTCGCTCATAGCGATTATGTTTTCGATGCTGCAGCGGATGAAAAAGGTCGGACTTTAAAAGCTGTACCAAATGTATTTTATATGAAAGTAGCAATACCCGCAATGAATTTACCTGACGTTAAAGTTCCAGTCCACGGAAATGTCCAGAATTGGGCTAATAATAAGGTACTTGAAATCCATAAAATCCTCGGAAATTCCTTTTTATTGTTAAAATTATCAGAAAAATTAGGAGCGGTGGATACAAATGAAATGTCTGAATCTTTAACCAAAAAGCTTGCTATTTTAGATCTATTTATTGAAAGAAGTAAGGTGGATGAAGGTATGTTGACAACACTTACAGCTGATATGAAGAAAAATAAAGAAGATCCTTTAACGAATATGGGCATGACAAAGCCTAGCTCAAGATTACAAACTGAATTTGGTACTATTAACCAAGAGTATCATATTGGATTATTTGATGTTCCAGAAGGATCTGGACTTTGGCTAAAGGATGCAACTGGCGTTGATACTCTAGTAGGCCAATTTGTCCAAAATCCCAATAATTCCAATCAAATTGAGTGGGGATATTTAGATGAAAATATAATTAATAAGAAACTTACAGAAAATTCGGATTTGAGAAAGAAGAAATAACTAAGAAGTTACTTACTTGAACTATCAATTTAACAAACAAAACTATTTCAATAATAATCCTAACTATTATTTTAATTATGAATACATTTTGAGGTTTTAAGAAATTAACCTATCTTTTTTTAGATCATCTAAAATGATTTTGATAAAACATTAGTTACAATCTTACATCAGGATTATTAAATTACAAAAATATCAATGCATCATATGTTTTTGAAATGATTCAAAAGCTTTTAAAGGGTGTAGATTAGGACTAGCTTTTAATATGCTTTCAAAAGAATCAGAAAATAATTCAATCTTAAATGGTTATGATAAAAATATGATATC
>CAMBTV010000192.1 GCA_945870835.1 Chitinophaga pinensis | reverse complement strand
TAAAAATTTAAAATATCTTTTGAGTTGGCTGCAGCTGATAAAGCAACCGTACTCGTTGAGGTAGAACCTAACACTTTATTAGTAACACTAGCAATGGTTGGTAAAGTAATCGTTCTGCTTCCTGTTCCGTCCTGCGTTAAAACAATTGTTCCGTAGGTTCCAACTGGAGGAGCAGTTGTGAAATTCAACGCACTATTTTGTGTTAAAGTAATCGCTGCATTTAGTCCCTGTGCAGGGTTCCAATCAATATTGGATCCTGAATAGTTTAATGTTTTTGGAGTAGAGGCATAAGTAGGCGCTGTAATACTGGTAGCACTTAATGCTCCTGAATTAATAGCACTCGTAGTAACCATTCCTGTAAAAGTAGGTGAAGCTAAATTCGCTTTTAATGCAAGTGCAGCTATGTTGGAGGCGATACTTGCTGTATTTGCAGTGATACTGGATGTATTGCTCGCTACATTTGTTGTTAGCACAGCTACATTCGCAGCACTTGCTTTTAAATTAATTCGATTAGATAAACTTGTCGTGTCAAATGTTTTAGCTGCTAACTGTGCAGGTGTAACATATCCGTTCGAACTATCTGCAATAGATAATTTTCCTGCAATGGCAATATTTATCGGTGTTTGATCAAATGTTTTTGCTGCTAACTGCGCAGGGGTAACATAACCATTCGTACTATCTGCAATAGATAATTTTCCTGCAATCGCATTGATGATCGGTGTTTGATCAAATGTTTTAGTGGCTAACTGTGCAGGGGTAACATAACCATTCGTACTATCCGAAATGTTTAATTTACTACCCAATGCAGTTGTCACATCCGCTGCACTCGCTTTTAAATCCAATGCCGCTTGCGTTGATGTACTGATCGGCTTTGCTGCATCACTTGTATTATTTACTAAATCCAATCCTACTTTAGATTTATTCAGTGTTCCTATCATATCACTCGTGATAGCACCACTTGCAATAGAGGTGGCATTACCTACACTCATTACTACGCCTGTTAAATTAGCATTCGTTTTTACAGTAGCTGCACTGCCTGCTCCAAAAGCATAGGGCACACTCACCAACTGAACTGTACCAATGTCAATATAATTATTATTAGATGCTGGATCCAATTCTACTTGCAAAAATTTATTTCCTACTACCCAGTTTACTCCACCCAATGTACCAGTGCTACTGCTAGCTCCCGCACTTCCAATCTGTACTGAAAACAGTCCCCCTAGATTAGTAGTAATCTGTCTAATTTCTGAATACACCACCGCTCCCGATGGTAATAAATCATGAACCGATAAACGAAGTTTCATCGTCTGATTTGGCAAAGGATTACCCACTGCATTTCTTGCTACCCCTTGGTAGTTCAATAAATTTGGCGCCTGCGAAAAAGCAGAGAAGCTCATTAGGAGCGTTATGATTATAAGGGCGTTGGTTTTTAGAAGCGATTTTAGATGCATGGTTTAGAGGAGTTTAGGCGAGTATTAATTTTATTGGTTCTTTTAAATTCGAGTTTAGGGGAGTATTAATTTTATTGGTTATTTTAAACTCGGGTTTAGTCTTGAGTATTATTATTGTTGGTGTTTTTTAACTCGGGTTTAGCTGAGTATAATTATTATTTGTTCTTTTTAATTCGAGTTTAGAAGGGCGTTATTATTATTTGCTCTTTTTAATTCGGGTTTAGAAGTTTAGATTAAACACTATTCACCATTGACCATTCACCATTGACCATTCACCATTGACCATTCACCATTGACCATTCACCATTGACCATTCACCTTTAATTAATTTTTAAAATTTTAAAGGCGCCCTTCTTTATCAGTCTGCCTGTTACTGGATGTGTGTGACGGATATTTAAAAAATATTGTCCTGCTTTTAGGCCACTTAGATTCCAGTTTTCTAGTGCGCCCATGCCGTTGTATACCACTACTTTTTCTTTTAATTTAGTTCCCTTTTCGTCCAATAACTCTATTAAGTCATTGCCCTTTTCAGCATGAAGAATATTGATATGCAATTCATTTCTTACTGGATTAGGATATACCAATACTTCATTGGTTAGAAAAGAAGGAACCAAATTATTTTCCACCTGATTTTGTACGCTGTATTGCAAAAGCCCATTGGTAAAAAGATACAAATCACTATTGTCCATGATATTGGTGGCAGCAGATTCCCCTACACTCCACTCAATACTGTAATTGCCCTTGGTAACCTGATTGCCTGCTATATTGATGGCATAGGGAGCCTTCATTTGAGCGGAAGAAACTAAACCAATCAATAAGCTGGTTAATTGAAGGGAAAAAATTTTTTTGAAAAAGCGATTGTTCATAAGATGTTCGGATCAATGCTATTGGTATAGCAAAAAATTGAGTTAGAGTGCAATTTGAGTGCAAAATAAAAAAGCCCCAAGTCGGGGCTGTCAAAAAGGGGGTTTTACACTGTAAAAAATAGTTTTTACAATTGAAGAGCAATCAGTTACAACATGTTGATATAGTCACTGGGAGAACAACCCTCCAGTTTTTTGAAGGCATTGTACATGCTTTGGCGGTTATTGAAACCGGCCATTTCAGACAAAGCTTCGATGGTAAAGGACTCCTGCTTGTTGGATTTCAGTAATTCCTTGAAGTGTCTAATCCTGTTTCGATTTAACAACTCAATGAAGCTTTCATTGGTATTGGTTTTTAAAAACGCTAGCACCTCTAGCTTACTATGGTTTAGTTTTAAAGCAAAATCATCCAAATTGGCCTCCAAGTTCAAATAGTAATGGTTACCATAAAACAAAAAATCAAAATTTTCAACTGATATCTTTTGTTTAATTAATTTATAATTATTGATAATTGAAAAAGAATATTCGTCAATAAACTTAGGCCTAAAAAATATAAAAAGAATAAATAACATTCGATAACAAATCGTAACAATCCTAGTATCAAGTTTATAAGGCTTAAAACCACTTGTATGCAATAAAACAAGGGCCAAAACTGAAATTAAAATGAAAACAATAAAAATAACAAGAAATCCAGCCCATCTTTTAATTTTTACTTGATAGAGGTTGTTGGGGTCAGTATTTTTATATATGCTATATATATTGTACACCATCGAAGCTGCTATAAGCGTATTGGTAAAAAATACATTCACTTTAATAAGTAAATTTATTTCTGTATTGTAAATCCCTTCTTCAATAGCTAAAAAATGAAACCCATTCAATAAGGCAAATAAATACAAGATGAAAAATGCCATCTCTACATAGACAACCAATTGGGGGATTTTATGATGGGCAACTAAATAAAAAATATTGATACAAGCAATTGTAATAAATAATCTAATGATGGAAGCATAAATAATTAAATTATACCCTATTTCATCTAAAAAGTCAATGCCAGATTTAATAGTTAAACCTGCTAAAAAAACAAGTATATGTAACTTAAATAAAGATATCTTTTGCCCACCTTTAATATTTTCGATGAATGAAAATAACCCTATGAACATTAATGCAAAAAATAAGTATGAATACATATTGGGTAAGTTAACCTTTTAATTTTGAACGATTGCTCCAATAAAAATACTAAATGGTAGACTACACCCCCGAATTTATATCGGTTGCCTTTCAATCTATAACCCTTTGCCTAAATAAGGTGAAGCATATGAAATCCTGACTTTATTCGACCAACAGTACAATCACCTCATCACTGCTCGGGCTCTGCAATTACTTTTACTCTATCTCTACTTACACTATAATTAACTAAAAATACGCCTGCTAGGGTAACCAACGCTCCCCAAAAAATATGCACCGTTAATTTTTCATTTACTACCAAGGCGGCTGTTATCATTGCGACGATTGGATTTAAGTAGGCATATAAAGAGGAAACTGCAATGGGCAATTTTTTCATAGAATACACAAAAGCAATAAAGCTAATGATGGAGCCAAATATTACTAAATACGCAATTGCTAGCCAACCTTTCAAAGAAAAATTTTGTAAAGGAATGGCAGTCTGGGTAGACAATGAAATCACAAATAAAATAACTGAACTGATCAGCATCTGCCATCCTGTAGAATAATATGGATTGAGTGGAAATTTATTTTTAGCAATAAACATAGTACCTACACTCCAAGAAAGCATTGCCAGTATTGACAGAACAACTCCGAAATAAAAACCTTCCTGATGATGAACCAACAAGTTTTCATAAAATACAATACCTACTCCTGAAAGACCTAATAGCAGTCCAAAAAAAGTAAGGGGAGTAAGATTTTTTTTATGATAGAAAATTCGCTCCATTGTCACCACACTAAAAGGATACAATGCGCCAATCAAACAACTGAATCCGGTAGGAATAAATTTAAGACTCCAGGTGCTAAAACCATTAGAGATCACAAACAACAACAGACCTAAAAAAGTTAACCAACCAAACTGTCTGAGCGTGGGCAAAGGCATTTTCTTAAACCCTATAAAAAAAAGAAGAAAAGAAAATCCCCCTAAAAATTGTCTTATTGCGGCTAATTGAAAAGGTGGTAAATTTTCAGCAACTGCAACTTTACTGGCAACCCAAGTAGTCCCCCACAAAACACAGGTGGCAGACAAAGCAAGATAAGCTAAGGATTTACCCTTAAAAAACTTATACTGGTTACTCATAAAATTTAGGACAATTAATGTTTGAAATGGCGAAGACCCGTAATCACCATGGCCAGATTATTTTGCTTACAATATTCGATAGAATCCTTATCCCTAATAGAACCTCCTGGTTGTATAAACGAAGTGATGCCTGCTGCATGGGCAATTTTCACACAATCATCAAATGGAAAAAATGCATCACTAGCCAAGGCTGCGCCTTGTAAATCAAATTTAAATTGATTCGCTTTTTCAATCGATTGGCGCAATGAATCAATCCTAGAAGTTTGACCACAGCCTTTCCCAATTAATTGTTTATTCTTTACTAATGCGATTGAATTACTCTTTAAATGCTTAGCAACCAAATTGGCAAATACAAGATCTTCTTTTTCTACTTCAGTAGTATTTCTACCCCCTTCTTCTTTCCATTCTGTAAAATTCCCCTTATCATTCTGTTGAGTCAATGTGCCATTCAATACAGATCTGTATTGATGAGTGGCCGCTGCACTTGGCTTTTGTACCAATAAGATTCTATTCTTTTTAGTAGTTAAAATTTCTAACGCGTCTGCATTAAAGGATGGCGCTATCAAGACTTCAAAAAATATTTCATTGATTGCATCTGCAGTTGCTTTGTCAACGGGTGCATTACAAATCAATACGCCTCCAAAGGCACTTTCTGGATCTCCTGCCAATGCACTATCCCATGCTTC
>CAMBTV010000191.1 GCA_945870835.1 Chitinophaga pinensis | reverse complement strand
CCATATCAAATGTAAATCCATCCGCCAATAAAACGCTGGCTCTTCCTCCAGTGGTAGCATTTTTTTCTAGCACAGTTATGTCCCAACCTGCCTTGGCCATGAATGCTGCAGCGGAGAGCCCTGCAAATCCACTTCCTATGATGACAATTTTTTTCAAGTGTTATAAATAGAAAATGAAGAATGGATTTTTCCGAAAATTAGATAATTAAAAAATCATAACGGCAATTATTTTATAAACCAGCGTTATTTAAAAACAATAAACAAGTGATTTCATCATTTTCCTACTTGCAACAAATTAATATCTACTGAGCTGTGTTCTCAGAATTTTTCTTGCAAAGTGAATTCTACTTTTTATAGTACCCAAAGGCTCTGTCAATAAATCTGCAATTTCATGATACTTGTATCCCTCAAAATAAAGTACAAAAGGATTTCTGAAAATCTCAGGGAGCTTATGAATAGCCAATTCCATGTCTTTCATTTTCAATGACCCCTCAGCTGAATTAGCGGTAGTGACTTGGTTATAATTCAACAAGAAATCGTTGGCGCTACTATCAAAAATAGTGCTTTGCTTGGATTTGCGACGGTAATTATTAATGAAAATATTGCGCATGATGGTATACAACCATGCATTGATATTGGTACCCACATTGTATTTTTCTTTATTGACTAGCGCACGGTACATGGTTTCCTGCAAAAGGTCTTTTGCCACCTCATTATCTCTGGTTAAAGTGATAGCAAAGGGCTTTAAAAACTCAGTATTCGTCAATAACAATTCATTGAATTCGACAGTCGACATATCGATTTGTTTAATTTATAATAATATAAAGTTAAACAAAATGATTTAGCTAATCAAATTTTTGTTTACTTTTTTATGGTAATAAATTAAACAAAATAAAATGGTACCCTCTTATAAATGAAATGGATAGATTTCAGAAAAAGCCAATTTTACCCGATTTTATGCTAAAAATGGCTTTTTTTGACCCTAAATGACAAAATTTAGATCAATTTTGATGTTTTTTTGGAAATTGGGAGTGGCGTTTTTAAAGTATACCAATCATAGCTTGGCTACAAAATCCATCACTTCGGCCAGCGTTTTCTTAAACTGTACGTGCTGAGGAATCTTTTTCTCGTAAGTATTGGCTAATAAACCTGAAAGGACGAGGGGTGTATTGGTAAATCGCTTGTTGATTTCTGATAAAAATTTATCAAAACTGAAGTTTTTACCTACTGAGGTCAGATGGGTGTATATATAGCTTGGTTTTTTTAAATCTACTAGATACTGAACATCTTTTATCGGCATATTTGCACCCAAGTAGAATGGGTAAATACCCTTTCTTTTCAATAAATAACATACAAAAAGTAGACCTAACTCATGAAATTCACCCTCCGGTAAAAAAAGTAGCACTGACTTATTAGACTTTTCATCAATTACTATTTTATCTATTCCTACAATCAACTTCTGCCTAATTAAATTACTTACCAGATGTTCTTGAGCAGGGTTAATATGGTTGGTAACCCAAAGAATACCTATTTTTTCCATGAAAGGAAATATTACCTTAGTAATCATTAGTTCAACCCCAGTTAACTGGATTTGATTTTCTAAAATTTCTTCAAATTTTTCCACCTCTACATCAATCATAAACTTCACCAAATCATTTACAACTCTCTCATACTGGGCTTTTTCGTCGCTTAAAGAAAGAATTTTTTTCTCTCGCTCCGCCTCATTCATCTTATCTATATGAGAAATTTTGAACCCATATTTATTAAGAAAGGCAATATTTAAAACCTTTTTTAAATCCTCATTGGAATAGCACCTAATATTGGTATCTGTTCTATTGGGCTTTAAAAATTCATACCGCTGCTCCCAAATACGAATCGTGTGGGCTTTTATACCTGATATTTTTTCGAGATCCTTTATTGTAAAATAATCCATTGATATTAAATTATTTTACTATTACAAGATTTTTCCAATTTTGTTTAAAATTATTAATAAAAAATATTAAAAAAATATAACAGAAAACTTTTTTAGGTTAAAATGACTTTTAGTAAAGTGTTTTTCGATAAAAAACCGGCTTTTTAGGCCGGTCTATAATTACATTAATTTAAATTTAAAGCGCTTCCCCTACTTTGCAATCCGCAATAAATATTCACCGTAACCACTTTTACGTAAATTTTCCGCTAGCACCTGCAGCTCTGCCTTGGTAATAAACCCCATTCTCCAAGCGATTTCTTCTGGACAGCCAATTTTTAATCCCTGCCTTTTCTCTATCACTCTCACATATTCACTCGCATCATTGAGCGATTCGAAAGTACCCGTATCCAACCAAGCAAAACCTCTATCCAATACGCCCACTTTCAATTTTTTATTTTCAAGATAAATTCTGTTTACATCCGTTATTTCATATTCTCCCCTTGGACTAGGTGGAATGTTTTTTGCAATATTCACTACCTCATTATCATAAAAATACAATCCTGGAACAGCGAAATTGCTTTTAGGATGCAGCGGCTTTTCTTCAATACTAAGTGCAGTACGATTGTCATCAAAATCAACCACGCCATATCGTTCAGGATCACTTACTGGATAAGCGAAAATCACCGCCCCATCAGGGTTTGCAGATTGCTGCAACAATTTACTAAATCCACTTCCATAAAAAATATTATCTCCCAATACCAAGGCCACACTATCATTGCCTATAAATTTTTCGCCTATCACAAACGCTTGTGCCAGACCGTTAGGAACCTCTTGCTTTGCATAAGAAAAACTACAGCCCCACTGAGATCCATCACCTAATAAGCGCATGAACTGCGACTGGTCATCGGGTGTAGTGATGATTAATATTTCCTTTATTCCCGCCAACATCAATGTGCTAAGCGGATAATAAATCATTGGTTTATCGTATATCGGCATCAACTGCTTACTAATTCCCATCGTAATAGGATAAAGTCTGGTTCCAGATCCGCCGGCAAGGATGATTCCTTTCATTGCTTTTATAATTTAGAGTTTAGGCGAGTATAATACTTATTTGTACTTTTCAAATCGAGTTTAGAAGAGCATCATAATTGTTTGCTCTTTTTAATTCGAGTTTAGACGCTTATTATACTCTTTTGTTCTTTTTAATTCAAGTTTAGAAGAGCATTATAATTATTTGTTCTTTTATTTCGAGTTTAGACGCTTATTAAACTCTTTTGTTCTTTTCGATTCGGGTTTAGATGTTTAGTTTAGAGCCTTTCATTCGTTTTAATTCCCTTTATTTTTGAGTTGCTCTTAGTTTTGAAATTAAGATGGTTTGTCTTTCTAATAATTCTCTTCCTTGTTGATATAGTTGGTTTGATAAATATTTAAGGTCGTTGGTTATGATGAGTTGATTCAACAATTCAATAGCACTTCCGTATGCAATAGTACTAAAATGCGCTTGATCTTTGGCTGTTTTTCTGGAGGTGCCCTCTGCTATATTCGAAGCCACCGAGATAGCAGCCCTTCTCATTTGACTGACAAGTCCAAATCTCTCTTTTTCTGGAAAATCGGAAGTAGATTGATAAGTCCAGACAGCCAGCTTACGAGCATGTTGCCAGCATTCCAACTTTTCAAACGAGTACAAGTTCATAGGTTTCAAATGTAATAAAAAACAAATGTATTTTATACAAAAACCTAAACCCCTTAAACCCGAACTGAAAAGAAAACTCTTATCAAACGCCCTCCTAAACTTCTAAACCCGGGTTTAAAAGGACCCTCAACTCGAACGCCCCCCTAAACCCGATTATAAATACCCCAACAAATTTAATACTCGCCTAAACCTCTAAACCCGAATATAAAATCTCACTCAACTCGAACGCCCCTCTAAACCCGAATTAAAAAACTCTTTCAACCCGAACGCCCCCCCTAAACCCGAATCGAAAAGGACAAATGAGTATAATGTTCGCCTAAACCAAGACTCTACCGCGCCACATACTGCTCTGCGTAATACCCCTGGTAATCTCCACTGGTAACCCGATTCAGCCATTCTGAATTTGCAAGATACCAATCAATTGTTTTGGAAATGCCTTCTTCAAATTGAAGAGAAGGCAACCAACCCAATTCATTTTTTAATTTAGTTGCGTCTATGGCATACCGTAAGTCATGGCCTGCACGATCTTTAACATAGGTAATTAACTGTGCGGACTCGCCTTCTTCGCGACCCAACTTTTTATCCATTTGTTTGCACAGCTCTTTTACCAAGTCAATATTGGTCCATTCATTATGACCGCCAATATTGTAGGTCTCACCAATTTTTCCATTGTGAAAAATTACATCAATAGCACGAACATGATCTTCTACAAAAAGCCAGTCTCTGATATTTTCACCCTTTCCATAGATAGGCAATGGTTTTTTATTGATAATATTATGGATACAAAGCGGTATCAATTTTTCTGGAAAGTGGTATGGGCCATAGTTATTACTACAGTTAGAAATCTTTACTGGCAAATGATAGGTATGGAAAAATGCCCTCACCAAATGATCTGAAGAAGCTTTCGAAGCAGAATAAGGGCTACGCGGGTCGTAGGGGGTTTCTTCGGTAAAAAAACCTTCCTCACCCAAGGACCCATAAACTTCATCGGTTGAAATATGGTAGAATATTTTATCAGTAAAATCATTTTTCCAATATTCCTTTGCGGTCTGTAACAGAGCTCCAGTACCCATTACATTGGTGGTTACAAATGCAAGAGGGTCGGTGATCGATCGATCCACATGACTTTCAGCAGCGCAATGCAATACGGCTGTAAATTGATGTTCCTCAAATAACTTTTTAAGCAATTCAAGATCAATAATATCACCTTTTACAAATTGATAGTTGGGAGCAGCTTCAATATCTTGTAAGTTTTCAAGATTACCCGCATAGGTAAGCTTGTCAATATTTACAATTTTGTATTGCGGGTACTTGGTTACAAATAACCTAGTTAAATGAGAACCTATAAATCCGGCACCGCCGGTAACAAGAATAGAATGCATTAGACCTTATTTAAATTTGGACAAAAATATCAATCCTTTGGGATTAAATTAAATAAAGTTGAGGGGAGTATTAGGGAGGTTCGTCCTTTTAAATTCGGGTTTAGGCGAACATTATACCCATTTTATCTTTTTTAACTCGGGTTTAGGGGGGCGTTCGAGTTGATAGAGGTTTTAAATTCGGGTGGAGTATTATACTGATTTGTTATTTTCAATTCGAGTTTAGACGCTTTCAAAACCAATAAAATCAATCAAGAATTTAGTCTCCGAAACTTCAAATCGTAAAGAGCCAGGTTACCACCTGACTTTGATCTTCACAAATAGTAGTTTGAAGCGTTTGAACATTCGCAGCTTTGAAATTAAATGGAGGCTCAGTGATGACTACTCCGCTATCCTTTTTCAAACCATTGTGCATTCGGATGCCTAA
>CAMBTV010000190.1 GCA_945870835.1 Chitinophaga pinensis | reverse complement strand
CACCTGGTTTCATAGAATAAGAAGGTACGTTTACTACTTCGCCATTAACTGTAATATGTTTGTGACTCACTAATTGACGAGCAGCTTGACGACTAGGGGCAATTCCCATACGAAAAACAGTATTGTCCAAACGAGCTTCTAATAATTTAATTAAATTTTCACCAGTTACACCTTTGCGACGAGCTGCCTCATCAAATGTTTTGCGGAATTGTTTTTCCAACAAACCATAGGTGTACTTTGCCTTTTGCTTTTCACGCAACTGTAAGGCATATTCGCCTAAAGTTTTACGCTTACGATTAGCACCATGCATGCCTGGAGGGTTACTATTTTTAGTCAACCACTTTCCATTTCCAGTGATAGGTTCTCCGAAAATTCTAGAGATTTTTGTTTTGGGGCCTGTATAACGAGCCATAATTTTGAGTTGATTTTTAAGTTTCAGTACAACATCGTAAAAATCTAAAGTTTGATGATGTACCCAATAGTGATAAAATGTAATTATTATAATATCTCCTATCCCTTCTGGGATTAGGAAGGCTTATACTCTTCTTTTCTTGGGAGGACGACAACCATTGTGTGGTAAAGGTGTAACGTCTTTAATCATATTGATCTCAATACCTGATTGTGACAAAGACCTGATAGCCCCTTCACGACCAGAACCCGGACCTTTAACAAAAACATCCACTCTTTTCAATCCAGCATCCATTGCAACTTTTGCTGCATCTGAAGCTGCCATCTGAGCTGCATAAGGAGTATTTTTTTTACTACCTCTAAATCCCATTTTTCCAGCACTAGCCCAAGAAATAACTTGGCCTTGCTTGTTAGTCAAACTAATGATAATGTTGTTGAAACTTGCTGTTATGTGCGCATCGCCATAAGCGTCTACTTTAACAACTCTTTTTTTTGCTGCTGCTTTTCCACCTGCTTTTCCGCCTTGTGTCTTGCCGCCTTGTGCTTTTGCCATAATTAATTAAATAGGTAATCTTAATAAAATAAATCGTTTTGCCTTAGCTCAACGAAATTGAACAAACCCTCCTGCTGACTTAAAGCGATCCGGCGTTGGTTCATGAGATATACAAGTCTATAAAAAATTGTTACTGGCTAAATTACCTAGTAACATTTAATTTATTTCTTAGCTACTTTCTTCTTACCAGCAACTGTCTTACGCTTACCCTTACGAGTACGACTGTTGGTACGAGTACGCTGTCCACGCAATGGTAAGCCCTTGCGATGACGTAAACCACGGTAACAAGCAATATCAAGCAAACGCTTAATGTTCATCTGAACTTCACTACGTAAAGCACCCTCTGTCTTGAACTCATTGTTAATTACATTACGAATAGCAGTCTGTTCGTCATCATTCCACTCATTCACTTTTTTATCAACGCTGATACCAGCCTTGTTTAAAATATACTGAGCAGTTGAGCGACCTATTCCAAATATGTAGGTAAGTCCTATTTCGCCTCTTTTATTTTTTGGTAAATCTATACCGGCAATACGAGCCATAATTCTAATGATTTGTTATTATGTTGAATAGTGTAATGACTTTCGCCATTGACAATTTAAAATTGACCGATGTTATCCTTGTCTCTGTTTAAAACGTGGATTTTTTTTGTTGATTACAAACAAGACGCCTTTTCTTCTTACAATCTTGCAATCAACACTTCTTTTTTTTATTGAAGCTTTTACCTTCATGTTATTTCTTTTTATTAATTAGTAATCTGTTTTAATAATTGCAGGTCAAAGATTTACTTATACCTGAAAATAATTCTTCCTCTTGTAAGGTCGTATGGGCTCATCTCCACTCCCACCTTATCTCCAGGTAATATTCTAATATAATGCATTCTCATTTTTCCAGATATAGTAGCTAAAATTTCATGACCATTTTCAAGCTTAACCTTGAACATAGCATTACTTAGTGCTTCTAAAATCGATCCATCTTGTTTAATGAGTGCCTGCTTAGCCATATTTTTGGAGCGCAAAGATAAGAGGATTAATTTAATTATTAACAAAAAAATCAGCTATTTGCCGATTGTACCCAGTTTTTCGGAACAAAAATTACTATTTTAAGCGGAAAATAGCTCAATCTGCCCCAATTTTTGACAAATTACCATCAAGGGAGTCCAAAAATTCAGCCTAGGTGACCAAAATTACAGTATAAATTACCTGGTAAATAGTTTAGACAACTGATATAAAGTGCTTTTTTTATGCGATAGAGGTAAAATCTACCTCGAAATAAATATTTTATCTCTAATAACACACAATTAATTTTCAACCATATGCTTCTTCATCCAGTAATACCTTGGTCATATCATGAAAATGATTTTGCAGCTGATGCACACTCAATGAATTCATAAAATGTCTTCTTTCATCACGATACCATATTTCCATGTAGGAGAAATTATTTCTATTGGGAAAAAATATCCTAAATGCACCCTTTGAATATTTTACAGAGCCATCGATATTTTCCTGTTTTGTAAACTTTAAATTCATAAGCTGTTGATCATCTAAAGCAATGGGCGATAACTGGTTAGTTTCGAACCAGAATTCTTGAACACCATTGTCTATACAAACTTGCTTTTCATCCGAATTTAAGTTGGTTACTTCACCTTTGTGGGTATCTCCATCATTATCGGCCAATAGATAGTCCCCCAGTTCGATCTCGGAAAATTTAATCATACAGCAAGTTTTAGTGTAACTAAATATAAGAAAACTTTATGGAAATGCAATGGTTCCTTCAGTACATAATCAGGAAGATTTTTTAAAACCTATTCATAATCAACAATTAAGATTTAAATTTACCCTCTGAAAAATGCAGGCATTACCAACGGTTATCAATTACACTTTCTATAATTACTAATTTAATACTAACCTTTACCAATAGTTATTTAGAATTATGAAGAATTTTTTACGCAGTTATGCTCCAGGTTGGGTTAAGGTGATTTTAAAAAAAGGCCTCTTTAAAGTATACCAACTAATTGAAGCATTTTACCGTTTACCAGTTGACAAATATGATTTTCAAACGACGGAGTTAATACGCAAACATTTAAAAAAAGATGCTAACTGTATTGATATTGGTGCCAATTTAGGTCATATCCTGATGGAGATAGTTGATGCGGCTCCCAAAGGAAAACACTTCGCTTTTGAACCTATTCCTAGTTTGTACGAATCGCTAAAAAAAAGATTTTCAAAAAATACGACCGTATTTAATTGTGCGCTTTCTTCTGAAAAAGGGAGTACCACCTTTAATTATTATCCCGGCAGACCAGCGGTAAGTGGCTTTCGTGAAAGAAATAATCAAATAGGACAAGAACCTATTCTCTTAAATGTTGAGGTAGAGAAACTAGATGATATTATACCTGAAGACCTAAAGATTGATTTGATTAAAATTGACGTAGAGGGGGCAGAACTTGGGGTACTTCAAGGGGCAAAAAAAATTCTGAAAAAAAATAAGCCCTTAGTTTTATTTGAATTTGGATTGGGTGGTGCGGATGTCTATGGCACAAAACCAGAAGAAATTTTTGAACTTTTTTCAGAATGCGGTTTGGGTATTTCTACGATTGAATATTTTAATCATCACAAAGCCCCTTTTTCCAAAGAAGAATTCAATGGCCAATTTCATAAAAACTATAATTTCTTTTTTATTGCTTTCCCCTATTAAAAGTTAACTAGCCAATTAATTTGACCCGCATTGGACTCATATCAGATACGCACCATTTGCTTGACAGTAGTGTGTTTCAGCATTTTGAAAACTGTGATCAAATATGGCATGCAGGAGATTTTGGTACCGTCGCTATTGCCAACCAACTCAATTCTTTTCGTCCACTGAAAGGTGTGTACGGAAATATTGATGGAAATGATGTCAGATCTATTTATCCAGAACAAATAGTTTTTATCTGTGAGGAGGTTAAGGTAATGATGCGACATATAGGAGGTTACCCACCCAAATACAACCCTGAAACAAAAAAAGAAATTTTAATTCATCAGCCGCAACTATTTATTAGTGGGCATTCTCACATTTTAAAAGTGATGTATGATGATAAACTTAATTGCCTTCACATGAACCCCGGTGCCGCTGGAAAACAAGGCTGGCACAAAGTTCGAACACTAATACGCTTCGTGATTGATGGAAAAGAAATGAAAGATTGCGAAGTCATAGAAATTGAAGTGAAATCTCAGTGACTCGCCGATATTCATTCTAATTTTTCCAATCTGCAATAAATATATTCGTATCTCTAGTTCCGCCGTTGTTCCTATTGCTACAGAAAACAATTTTTTTGCCATTAGGAGTAAACATTGGGAAAGCGTCAAAACCCTTATCACGACTTATTTTTTCAATACCTTTTCCCTCTAAATCAGCTAAATACATGTTAAAAGGGAAACCTCTTTTATACTCATGATTACTGCAAAAAATTATATGCTGTCCATCTGGAGTAAAATTAGGCGCCCAATTTGCTTGTTCCAAAAACGTAATTTGATGCGCATTAGTTCCATCCGCATTGGCAATCCATACCTCCATGTGAGTGGGTGCAACTAAATTTTCTGCCAAAAGTTCTTTGTACTCCTTTATTTCAGACTCCGTGGTTGGCCTGCTGGCTCTCCATAAAATCTTTTTCCCATCTGGACTAAACCAAGCTCCCCCATCGTATCCTAGTATATTGGTGATTCGTTTAACATTATTTCCATTCAAATCCATTGTATATAAATCAAGATCACCATCACGCATAGACGTAAACAATATTTTATCCCCCTTTGGAGAAATAGTAGCTTCTGCATCATAACCTTTGGTGTTAGTCAACTGCTTCACAATTTTTCCATTAAGATCTGCTTTAAAAATATCAAAGCTTTCGTATATAGGCCATATATATTTATTACCATACTTAGTTCTGTCTGGAACAGGCGGACATTCCTTACTTCCCAAATGAGTAGACCCATATAAAATATGTTTGCCATCTGGATAAAAATAAGCGCAAGTAGTTCGTCCCTCTCCTGTACTCACCAACTTGGGCTCAAACTTATCTTCAGGTTTCTGAGGGATTTTTCCCATCCAAATTTGATCACATAAGATCCCTTCTTTGGAATTACTTTTTTGGAAAATAAGCCACTTACCATCAAAACTCACATATGCTTCGGCGTTGTCACCACCAAAAGTCAACTGACGAATATTGGAAAAATGCGTTTCGCCAGGAAAAAGTATCGTATCCCTATTTATAGATAAATTAAAAATATTTTGATTAGTTGGAGCCATTAATTCCCCATTACCGAGAACGCTAGAACTTAAACCGATAAATAAAACAATCAACAAGAAATAGGAAGACCTGATCATAAAAAAAATTTAGTCGGCAAGTTAATCGTAGCAAATAATTAATTTGTCAGACTTTTGTCAATAAAATATACGGTAAGCACTTAATTTTGTATTCTATCTC
>CAMBTV010000189.1 GCA_945870835.1 Chitinophaga pinensis | reverse complement strand
TCATGTTGGGCTGCGATGTAAATTTGAAATCTTTTTTAAATACTGGTTGGTCAAAATACGACAGATCATTAGGTATGAAATCTTTAAAGGAAGTCAGGTGGATTTTTGAATTTTTATTAAGATCGGTAGCAGCTTGTTTTAAAGTCCGTAGGATTTTTAGGATACTTGCATTTTCTTTGACGGCAAAGGCATTTTGGCCAGACAACATATTGTTACCAATAAATAACAATTGGGAAGAAAAACGTTTGAATATATAATTCCTAAGCCATGTCTTAATTTTCTTGTCTCGTTCTCCATAGGATTCTAAATGAGAAAGGTCGATGAATTGAGCAAGAGCGATTCCAATTAATTCTTCGCTCTTAAAAATTCCAATATATTGACATTTCATATTGGTTGGAGCAGCCAACTCAAACACTTCAAGGTATTTTTTGGAAAGGAAGATATTATCCTGCGCTATCAGGTCCCAATCGGTTGGTAAATGCTTAGTTTGGGTGTATAGTTGATATGTATATACTGGATTCAAAAGAGGTCTAAACTAGTACATTTAACTTTAAAATAAGTAAAAGAGTTTCATTTGATTTCAGTAATCATTTTTACTAGCCAATGTAAATGTTCCTTCCAAAGCCAATCCTCATCTCAGTTTAGATTTTTCTTTACTGCACATGGAAGGGAGTTGTTATTTAAATACTTTTCAAAAACTTTGCTGGATTGCCAGCTACAATAGTGTTGTCAGGAACATCTTTGGTAACAATAGAACCAGCAGCTACAATTGAATTTTCTCCCACAGTAATGCCAGGCAATATGGTAGCAGATGCACCAATCCATGCATTGTTTTTTATAAAGATAGGTTTGCCAATCAAAGACTTTCTTTGTGAAGGATCAATAGGATGACTCTCTGAAACTAAGGTCACTTTTGGTCCAATTAAAACATTGTCACCAATATTGATTCCACCTAAATCCAAAAAAGAACAGTCGTGATTGATAAATACATTTTTACCGATGGTGATGTAGCGACCAAAATTGGTTAAGAAAGGAGCAAAAATAAAAGTACTCTCATCAATTTTACTACCAATAATATCGCTTAACCTTTCTCTAAACTCATCTGAGTTTTTAGAGGCATTTAATTGTGCAGATAAGCTTAAAGTTCTATCCTTAAATTCATTTATTTCTAGAAATGCTGGATCATCTAAGCGAAATGGTTTTCCTGATTGCATTTTTTCTAATAACTCCCTGTTCATATTTTAAATTTCTACTAATTTAAGCTTAATTGATTTATGGACTCAACTAGAGTGGATTAGTTTACAGTATCTTTTATCTCAGGTATAAATGCATCTGCCATATTTGAAGAATTCTCTGAAATTCTTTGTGTTACTCATAATTTTGAGTAATTTTACTCATTATATTGAGTAAATTGAAAAACATGTTTGAACGTCCTCATTTACAGATACTTATGAAAAGGA
This sequence comes from Chitinophaga pinensis, assembly GCA_945870835.1. Classification (GTDB taxonomy): domain Bacteria; phylum Bacteroidota; class Bacteroidia; order Chitinophagales; family Chitinophagaceae; genus Ferruginibacter; species Ferruginibacter pinensis_A. Next base: position 3,973 of record CAMBTV010000189.1, on the reverse strand, counting down.
TGCATGAGCCAAGAAGGTTCCTGCAGGTGATTATGGGGCCCCGTCAAGTGGGTAAAACGACCTTGGTAAGCCAACTGGCTGCCCAGGTAAAAATCGACTATCTTTTTGTTTCTGCGGACTCAATAGCTTCCGGCAATGCGACTTGGTTGGAACAGCAATGGGAGGCTGCACGTATTAAACTGGCACAGCATGAAACGAAAGAATTTTTACTGGTAATTGATGAAATACAAAAAATTAGTAACTGGAGTGAAACAGTAAAACTGTTGTGGGATACCGACACCCGCAGCAATTTAAATCTGAAAGTAATCCTGTTGGGGTCATCAAGGCTATTACTGCAACAAGGTCTTACAGAATCGCTGGCAGGTAGGTTTGAAAGCATTTATATGGGTCACTGGTCTTTTGATGAAATGCAACAGGCTTTTGGATGGGATGTAAACCAATATGTATGGTTTGGTGGATATCCTGGTTCTGCAACTTTGGTTGATGAAGAAGATAGATGGAAAACATACGTAACAGACTCGCTGATCGAGACAAGTATTTCAAAAGATATACTTATGCTGACACGTGTAGATAAGCCTGCATTAATGAAGCGACTTTTTGAATTAGGCTGTTTGTATTCAGGACAGATCCTTTCCTATACAAAAGTACTCGGCCAGCTTCAGGATTCCGGAAATACTACTACCCTGTCTCATTATTTAGAATTACTTGATACGGCTGGTTTACTAGCAGGTATTAACAAATATGCACCGGACATAATCCGACAACGATCGTCCAGCCCTAAATTTCAAGTGCATAATACCGCTTTAATAAGTGCCCAGAGAAATAATCTATTTAAAGATATGCTTGCCAAACCTGATGAATGGGGCCGCATGGTTGAATCTGCCATTGGGGCACATTTGATCAATCATTCACTTTCCGAAAAATTCAACTTACATTACTGGAGAGAGCGAAATGAAGAAATAGATTTTGTTATTGAAAGAAAAGGAAAAGTAATTGGTCTGGAGGTAAAAAGCGGCGCCGCCGGCTCCACTTCAGGAATGACTGCTTTCAAAAACAAATTTAATCCTGATAAAATTTTACTTATTGGAAAAGCAGGGCTGCCATGGCAGGATTTTCTTAAACTAAATCCAGTCAGTTTATTTTAAAAATAATATACCCTTGTGGAAAAATATTATTGGCAGAAACCAAACTTATTCATCATTGCGTTGCAATCCTTTCTTCCCTTGGTTAAAATGAAGGCGTTCAGCTAATATAGACGAGATAAAGGTTTAAGCAAAATAAGAATGGACAAAGTGAAGCATTTTCCGACTTATCCGCTTTGATGCTCTCCCGTTGAATTAGAACCGTTTAACTTTATAGATTTCTATTAAATACCTGCAGACCTGAAATTTATTGATAATTGATCGAATCCAAAACTCGCTTTGAGACCGAATTTTGGCTTTAAGATATTTGTGTGAACTGGCTGCGGCTTTCCTCACAAAACTAACTCTGCGAGTACCATCTTATTATATTGATGAACAAGATTGTCAACCCAACAACTAGCCACATTGTGATTAATTTTTATTCAATTCTATAGGAATTTACCAAGAAAAAAAGTTGGGAGGCAAGGGCTAAATATGTACTCATAGACTTTTGAAAATATTTACTCTTTCCATTCAATTGGGATAGAGATTTCGTTTTTACGTCCAATAAATTGAATAGGTGCATTATAGCCTAAGAAATTAAAGCTGCCAATTATTTTAATATTCTTTTTCTGAAGTAAGGCAACTAACTTATTTTTATAATCTTCAATCTTTTCATCATTTGCATACCCTCCGAAGGCAACCACTGCAGCATATGCTTCTTCGGATTGTTTAATTTCTACAGTAGCATCATTTGGTTTAGGTAAAGTGGCCATGTCGTATTTTTCAGGCATTACAAAACTCATAATCGACCCTTTTTCGCTCATTTCCATTCTTACGGGTGCGGTCATGGCAATACTTTTATTTTGGTTATTACCTCCAAAAATATATCCTGCTAACTTTCTAAATCCACTGCTTGCTACTTGTTTATAATTAACTCCAGAAGAACGAATAGTAGCAAAGGTTGCTTTGGGGTAAAATCGTACTTCAAAGCCATCCTCCTTTTTAACCACCCTATACTTTTGGTTTTCAATGCTTGACGCTGAAAATCTTCTAAAGGATTGAACTACAATAAAAATAATGGCTAAAGCCAATAATAGGTAAAATATTTTCATACTATTTTTAACATTGAAAACATGAAAATGGATAATGATTGTAATTGAATTTCAATAAGGAAGGGCAAACTTATGAGATTATTATATAAACTTACCTAATCAATTTGAAATGATCAAGATTTATATTGAGCTACTCCAACCGAGCCACAAAAAACATTACAAAAAACTACAAAAGCGAGCCATAAGGGCATAAAAAAACTCCGATTTCTTTACGATTTCGGAGTTTTTTAGTTATTAAATAGCTAAATCGCGAATTGGGATTTTCAGCTCCATTTATCTAATTAAAAAATATTTATTTTACATCTGAAAATTCATCAATATTATCGACTAATTTAGTTAGTCCCGTTCCATCGGCATCGCATGAGTATATTGAACTGCTAGTATTTGTAGAATTTGTAATTCCGTTAAAGAAAAATTTCTTTCCATCTGGTGAAATTTTAATACTTTCTTTAAAAATTTCTCCAGTAGCGGGAAGAGAAGATACTGTAATTTTGATTTGACCTGATCCATCATATTTGGAAGTCCAAAATTCATTTGCTTTATCACCACCTTTCGCAAAAACCAAAATACCTAAATTTTGGATACTTGTTGAGGTGTTCTGTGCAGTTGATTCTTTTTTACAACTAAGGTTAAATACTAATAATGAGAATGAAAAAAATAGCAATAAGATTGAGCGCTGAGTTCAACTGATAAGTGCAATTTTTAGAAACAAATGGCAAAAATGCTTTTAAGGGCATTTTGCCATTTGACCGAGTAGTGCGACCTTTTGGTTACTATGACAAAAAATTACACTCAACTCAGTTTGATACAAAGATATCAGATTGAGGCCTTAGTTAAGGCCGGAATGAAACAAAAAATGATAGCAGCTAACATTGGAGTTGATCCTTCTACAGTGAGCCGTGAGCTTGCTAGAAACATCGCTCAAAGAGGAAGAACAGCCGGTGAGTATGTTGCTTCCAATGCACAGCGTAAAACGGATCAAAGACACCACATTAAGCATAAAGTTGTCAAGTTTTCTACCAAGATGAAGGACCAGGCTGTCAGATGGCTTTCTGAAGAAAAGTGGAGTCCTGAGATCATCAGTTTTGAGGGAAACAAAACCGGTAAATGTCCCATGAGTATAGAATCGTTGTACCAATGGATATGGCAGAGTAAACATGGCAATAAAGCTTCTGACAAGCAGTATAAGAAGATTTACAATCATCTCAAGCATGGAAGACGTAGAAGGAAACGTGGATCCAGAAAGGATAGCAGAGGCATTATTCACCACCGGGTTTCTATTGAAAATAGGCCCAAGATTGTAAATAAAAGAGCCAGACTAGGTGACATTGAGGTAGATTTTATGATGGGTAAAAACCACAAAGGAGTTGTATTGGTTATGACCGATAGAGCAACCCTACACACCAAGCTGCATAAGCTTGAAAGCAGAAACAGCAATACGGTAAGTAAAACCATTATAAAGCGCCTGGCAAAAAGTAAACACCCTGTGCATACAATAACGTTCGATAATGATAAGGGATTTGCTGATAACATGAGTGTTGCTAATGCCTTAAACGCAGACACCTTTTTTACCAGACCGTATACGAGCCAAGACAAAGGGACAGTTGAAAACAGGATTGGACAGATTAGAAGGTTTTTCCCTAAAAAGACTGACCTTAGTATTGTAACAGATGATCAAGTAAAACGTGTAGAAAGATTATTAAACAACAGACCAGTAAGAAAATTTAATTATAAAAC
>CAMBTV010000188.1 GCA_945870835.1 Chitinophaga pinensis | reverse complement strand
GTAGAAAAGCCAGCTCATATTCATAAATCTATACAAGCGGAGGAAGTGATGGAATTGTACCAGCAATTTCGGGATGATGAAAAAGGCTTGGCCCTATCTATTCGAAGCTTATTGGAGGAGCGCTTAACGGGCAAGGTTACAGATAAGGATATCAACTATTGCATTCGTTGGGCGAAGGAGTTTGCTTTGCAGGATGTGTAGGGTTAGATTGATGGGATACTGAAATGCGTTTGAAAAATGTTTCAGTAGGCGCCCAATATTCGATAAATTAAATCAATCAAGTAACTTAATTATATCATATCATTACTGTGTGAGTAAGCAATCAATTCGGCGCGATTGCGTACTTTGAATTTTCTGCATAATTCACTAAGGTTTTTTTCTATGGTGGACTTAGAAACAAACATTTCTTTAGCTACTTCTGTTATAGTTTTTCCATTTGCTAACATCCTAATAATTTTGCATTCTCTCTTGGTAATTACTTTTTCAAGGGCTTCGAACTGCTGCATTTTTTCAACCAAGGTTTCAATACCGGGCCCGCTCGCCTGAAAATATTTATTTCCTGTATGGGGCATTCGGGGATTGCGCTTGTAAGTGCCAATTACCTCTACCACTTTACCCTTCAACGAACGATATACTTTCACACTCTCCAGTAGGGGAACTTCCACACCCAGCTTAGTGTATTTTTTGCATTCAGTGGTGCAGGAGTAATCCAAAAGGTTCGCCGATTTACTTAAAATAAATGCCAGTGCCTGGTTATTCATTTCATTAATAAATTCTTTGTGGTCGGGCGTAGTAATTTCAACCAGCAAATGCATATTGATTTCTTCATTAGCATATCCTAGTAACTCCATCCACCCTTGTGCATACTTGATTTTTTTAGTTTTCAGAGAATACACATACGTAGCTTCGTCTGAAAAACAAGGTATGTTGGCAAAGCGTAAATTCTTTGCAGTTGGCTTTGGTTGAAAGGGCTCTTTTGAAAGAAAGGTTTCGTAAAGGTGCATGGGTTAATAAGTTAATGGTGATAACCTATCCTTTCGATGCTTAGTGGGGGCCAATACAACTGGGGGATATAAATTTTACTTGTATGTTAAAATAAGTCAATTTATGCCTAAGTATTTGTGAACATTTGTGTATGTGAATAAGATGTGAATAGGGTGTTGCATGCAATCTTCCACAGTTGGTCACTGCAGGTATATTAACAAACCCTGCTTAAATATTCCTGATAAAATAATGGCTGCCAGACGTTATTTCCGAAAGAAGGTTTTTGGTTGCTTAACGCTAATATAGCCCATCAAATTCATCCCCTTTTTTAATTTTTTACCGGATCTCCGTGTTCGAATAATGCAGAAAATTACAAAAATTGAAAATTCGATCCTTGTAAATCAATGATTTATAAAAGTAAATTACGGGTTTCCGTATTTATTTTTTTGAAATGCTTGAATATGATGGAATGAATAAAAATTACATTCAACTTTATAGTGAATTATGAATTTCATAATGGATTGCGCAATCCGGGGCTTTACTCCTTAATTAGCCTTAAGTCTGCGGCCGCGGATGAAAAAAGGACGTTGGTAGGGAACGATACTACTTCGGGTAGCTTTACAGTCGATAACCATATATCTGTAGCCTTGCAGTATAAGCAAGAGAAAAAACCGCTGAATATTCGAACCATGGCGTTAGACAGGGGGATTTTTTAAAAATTATATTATGAAAACTTATAATCAAATCTTTTTTAAACACTTTAGGGGTTCTTTCCATGTTTTGACAATAGTTATTTTGAGCAGTTTATTAATTATCTTTATTCAAGGATGCAAAAAAGAAGGTATAGAAAATGCAACCAACACTGAACAAGGTTTAAGTAAGGCTGAAATTAAAAAAATAGGTACAGAACATAATCGTCTAATGATTGATATAATTAGCAGCTTAAAAAAGGGTTCAATTACTTCATCAGATGTAGTAACCAACTCTATTGGCTCTAGTGTAAAGAAATACAACGTAGATAATATATCTTTATACAATACAGTTAATAATGTTATTAGTGCTAATGGTTACCAACCTATTTCGCGAGATGAGTTTACATACTTTGTCGAAAATTATTCTCAAGATGTTGTAAACTCTACTATTTCAAATACGATTAACGGGGTTAATAATCCACAACAACAATCAATCATGAGGTCATTAGTAGAAGATGTAAATAATACGATTAACTATAGTACTTTGAGTCAACAACTTGCAGATCTATCAATTAGAGCTTATTCTGAGCTTTCGGGAGATGACCAAACATCAACTTTAATTGCTATCGAAGTTGCTTCAAATTCAGCATATATGTGGTTACCTGAAAGTCAAGGTGGGCTAGGATATTATGATTTTGTTGAAAATATTCAAAACTATGAAGCAACTCCTAACAGCTCTAGCACTAAATCATTGGCAGTTAGTGAAATTCGTGTATCTTCATTCCCACCTTTACAAGTTAAGAAGCTTAAGGTTGGCAACAAAATGGCGCAGTTATCTGTGCAGACGCTATTGGAGCCTTTGGGGGATTTTGCAGATCCGCTTTACCTTATTTTCTAAGTGGTGGACCTGCTAATCCGATATCCAATGGTATTTTACTCGGCAGTGCAGTTATCGGTGGAGTTACTTCCTCAGCAACAGCAGCAGTTGGTATAGCATCTAGATAGTTAATTAAATTTTACATATGACCAAGCAAATCATTTACTTTTTAATTCAGGTATGTATAACGTATTCGCTTTTGATTACATACTACCTTATTACAAACAATCAATTTACTTATGAGTACAAATGGAGTATTGTAACAGCCTTGGTATCCTCTTTGTTTACTTCATTAGGTCTCAAAATAGCAGGTAATTTACAGGAAAGAAAAAAAAATAAGTCTGTTTGATAGAGGCTGTAATTGTTCTTCCTTCACGCATAGCCTTACGCCTCGCTGCGTAAGGCTATGCGGTTCGGAGAAGCGAGACTTATTTTACGACTAGAAATAGTGTATAGTTATGCAACTGCATCAGAAGAAGCTATACAAAATGATTGCCAATATCATTTTTACGGCTTTCATCTGAATGGGGGGTTAATCTACAAAACTTTTCAAATGAATTTTGGTTAAATGCATAAAAAATGAATGATCCTTCATTCATGGAATTTTTGAATAAAGTAAAAGCCAGCAGTAATTTAGCCAATAAAAAGCAATTGGAAATAAATAACACCAAATCATTAGGTGCAAATGATGGTGGCTATGACGAAGCAGATGTTTCAATTTATTTTCCATACTCAGATAATTTTATGCCACAAAACGGTGGAGATTATAATGTGCCTATTACAGGTATTGTTCCTGCAGACGCAGATACTGATGAAGGCACAGGCCACGTCCCGTTTTATTTAAATGATAGGTTTCAATATTATATGAATGTTAAGGTTGATGACGATTATGCGTATAAAAATGCCACTCACATAATTGGAGTTAATGGGGTTGACTTGATAAAGCCCATGGAAGCGCCACCGTCTCCTGTAGCTTCCCCAGGTGTCAATAGGGTATATGTTGGATATGGTCTTTGTAAGGAACAGTATGATCGATTAATTAGTTTTACTGGGAATGGAGGCGAGTCTGAAATTAAATATTGTAGATTGTCTGGATATTTGCAAACTGTTGATGGTCAGGTTACAAATTTTCAAGACATAATATCTGTGAATTTTGGAAGACGTGAAATAAAGGATCAGCATTGGAAATATGTGTTAGCGCTATGGGATGCAGATTGGGCTTCAAATAATACTGAACAAGTCTTCGCAATTTATGAAGAAGATAATAAAAATACTATAACTTTCAATGGCTCATTAGGGACTACAGTTACTATACCAAGCACACCGACAACCCCAGGAATTACTGCTAGTGGGACAGTTGGATTTTCAGTTACAAGGCAGTCTCAAGATGAGATTATTCGTCAGTTAAAAATATCGAGAAATGCGTACTTTAGAGGATCATTTCTAGATCAAGGGTTTGGGTTTAGTGGTGATTTTTCATTTTTGCCACCACCTCCTACTCATGGATGGCCTCATTATGATGCAATACCGGGAGCAGGTGCTAATGTTGGTTGGACATGGCCTTATAAAACATTTTAAAATATTTTTTGGGGTGGTTTACATAAGCCACCCCAAAAAAATTATAATTTAAAGTATGAAATATTTTCTTTGTTTTTTTATGATATTATCGGTCACTAAAATCGAAGCGCAACAATGTAACAAATTATCAATAGAAGCAAGTTACGGATTGCAGGGCAATTTTTTTGTTCGTAGTTATGAAGAACTGGGTAGGCCGGATGGCACTGCTTTTTTAAATAAAAATTTTATTGGATCAATTGGCGGATTAGAAATGAGTTACCAAGTAACTAAAATATCATCCATTAGTTTAGGATATGCTCAGAGTACAAATAATCGTAAAATAAATTATATCAATAGTTTGAATGGGGTGGGTGTTTATATAACCGACTTTGAAATAAAACATGAGAGTCGATTTTATCAATTTAATTATCAGCGTTCACTTTCAAAAAAATACACCCATTTTAAATTGGAGTTGGGGTTATACTATCTAAGAACGCAACAACAAGAAATTATAATTGGTAATTATGTTGCTTTTGAACAACGAAATTATGCAAATAGCTATTTAGAAGATGGTGGCATCAGTGCTGGATTTCAGTATAAAATAAAAATTGACACCCATTTTGATTTTGGAATAAGATCTCGCATCTACTACACAGTATCTAACAATCAGCTAGAGGCGATTTCTTTAACTCCTACACTAGCATATCGGTTTTAGATTGATACTACGATGAAAAAAATATGTGTGCTCTGCTAGGAAATTCTATTTCGTTTCTCCAGTATTCTTTAAGTATACCTAAAAAGTAATCTTTTTACAACTAGCATATAATCTTTATCACACTCACCCAGTTGGCTTGATTTTCGGAAAATATTTTCAACCCGCATTTCCTTTCTCGCATAGCCTTCCGCTGAACTGGCGAAGGAGACTATCCGTTTCGGAGGCACCGTACTTATTGTATAATGAAACAGTTATAAACCGTATGTAATCTACCCTGTTATTACTTATAAGGAATTACAGAATATTGACTTGGGTATATGATGCAGCCAATATTTTAAATGCGAGGGAGATTTAAACTCCGAGGTGCATATTCTCCTGCGCCAGTAAGGCGTAAGAATGCGAGGAAGGAAAACTGCAAATGTATTTTAAGGAGTTTTTAATTTAGAAAACGGACAAGTTGGTCGTATTATAAACAATAGAACGGAAAATACAAAATGGATTCAGCTATATAAAGAAAACGAATTAGACCGGCAATTTGTAATCCCAAATACATTTTATAATACTCCCCAAATTTCAGACCAGAGGGTAAGTTAATTTTTTTTATTAATTTAAACCTCAATTATGAAAAAACAAACCCGTCGCAAATTCACTGCTGCCTTCAAGGCTAAAGTAGCTTTAGAAGCT
>CAMBTV010000187.1 GCA_945870835.1 Chitinophaga pinensis | reverse complement strand
TACATCCTTTATTTTCGGAATCTCAGAAATATTTTCCTTGTTAGATGTATTTCTTAATTTTATTTTTTGTACGATAATATCTTGTGATTTGCTATTTGTGTAACCAAGCAACAATATTACTATGATTATATATTTCATTTGAAGATTGGTATTTGTGGAATCAATATAATAAAAGGTGGATTATCAAATAAATAAATATAGGCACAAATAGCATAATGAGTTATGTTAGCTACGCAGATTTTAAGTGTTATTGCCATTTGATTCTTCCGGTTTTCTGCTTTTTAAGTTGTCAATTAAAGAATTCAAATTTTCCTTCTGTCTTTTTCTGAGGTTTTCCCGCTTTTTTTCATGTCTGACCTTCATTTCTCGGTTATAGTAATAAAAAATTACTAAAGACACGATTGCACCGAACAATAAACTAGGTATGGGTAGATTCATTATTTTAAAATATCGTTGATTATTTCTAAATGATGATTGGTATGTATTTCAAGCATTTTCACTGCCTTGTATAATTTCAAATTCCCAAAAAATGGGTGGTCAAAATATTTGTCTGGACTAATGTTTTCTATCTCTTGAATTTTCAATGTTACAATTTTCAAATGTTCCAGCAAAGTGTGTTTATCATACGTGTTAGGTACTACAACTTTGGGCGCTTTTGCTCTGCCACGTGGCATTTTGTTCATAGTAAACACCAAAATTCTTGGTAACTTAAAACTCCATGTATAATTATCCGGATTAGATTTTTGTACGGCTTCAATTATCCGCTCAATGGTTAGTAAACTATGTTCAATATGCCAGCCTACATTTGATTTTGAAATAGTGGGGTTATAATCTTCCAGATTTGGAATTTTAGTTTCAAGTTCCGCTAAATTTTTTTGTAATTTTTTCATCTTTTAATTTTAATTGATATCTTTTTATAAATGTTTCTGTGTAATTACTATTTACAGCTTACACCTGTAATGATTAGTTTATTTATATAATTGGTCAAATATCCGTTTCGGTTTTTTGCTGTTATTGGTTTTTTGGGTTCTGGGGTTTAAAGATTTGTTTTATTTCTTCCCAAAGGAGCGAAAATGTAAAAAAGAAAGCCATCCAAGTTGCATTAAAAATAGGATACTTCCATGAACGGGTTTCATCAAAAAACAATTGCTCTGCATTCAACCATGCGAAGAGCCAAAGAAACCAATTCAACATATAGGATACAGCCCACTTTTGTAAAGGCGACAAGTCGCTAAACCATTTACTATATTTTTTAATCATTTTTTCATAAGGTTACATATTCAATTAATATTTTTAAGTCTGAAGTTGAGGATGAACTTACTATCGTGTCATCATTTTTTTACCATCTTGCCAGGATTCGATCTGTTAACTAAAACTGTGTTTTTTAAGTTATCTTGGGTAATTAAGCCTCTATTAGCGTAATCCAATTTACTGAAATTGATCAATAACACCAAAAGTTACGGCCAAGGAGGGAAACACTAGTTTCACAAACTCAGTAGTTAAGCCTTTTTGTTTTGCTATGAGTCTTTCTTTTTATTATGGTAACAACTTTTCACCTGCAATTGAAAACAATAGCAATAGTCAACAATAATAGTACGAGGTTCAAATTTGAATTGTTGCAATTTTTAGAATTGATGCCTCCGTGAGGTTCTATGCACGTAAGTCCATCGAAAGTTACCATACCAAAATGCGCGACATATTTTTAGATTGCTGTTATTGCCAGAATGGGGGCTAATTTAAAACGGAACAATGGGTCACAATGGTCTGGAATAAATAGTATTTCACAATACGATGTTCTATGCCCTTATTGTCCGATTAATTTTTTCCTTTGTATACCTAAAAAATATAATTTGGATCATATATCATTAGAAGTCGTTTTAGAACTTATTAAAAATAGTAGCATTGATTTGAAGTCAACCCATGAAAGGCTTTGTTTTCCGGTAATAAAGCGTCTTTACACGAAGATGAAAATTGGGATAAAGTTTTCAGGAATAAAAGTAGATGGTGATTTAATTATTGACGGTCACCATCGTTACTTGGCATCATTGTTGGCTGAGGTTTGCCTTGAAAAGCACCCGTCAAATAGAACGTCAGCAACTAAGGTATCAGAGTGGGATATTGTTGAGTTTGTTGAAGATGATTGGGATACTGAGGCTAAGATATTGTTTCTCAATGAGAAAGATGCTATTTACAATGGTATCACTTTAGAGAAGTTAAATGAATTACTAAAATAAATTGGTAACTTTGCAGTATGTTAGTTTTCTTAGACATAGATGGTGTAATGGTTCCGGCTAAAAGTTGGACAAGCCCTCAGTTGTTAAGTGATGGATTTCCAGCCTTTAGCGATAAGGCTGTTCGTGTGCTTCAGCATGTTGTTTCTGGGGGTGTAACTGTAATGCTTACAACTTCACATAAGTCTCGTTTTAGCGTTGAAGAATGGAAAAATATATTTCTCACAAGAGGGATTAATGTACAAAATATTCGAAAATTATCAGATAGCCCATTTGGATTAAGTCGAAGGGATGAAATATTGAATTGGTTTAATTTAAACGAAATAACTGAGCATTTTATCATTATCGATGATGATAAGTCTTTGAATGCTTTACCTTCTTTCTTGAAAGAGTATTTAATATTGACTAGTTCTATGATTGGCTTGAGCGATTCACATCTTGAAATTATAGACACCATAATGCAAAAGCAAGTTCAGGATCTATAATTTTTCTCCAATTTTTCGCACGTGGTGAGCCACCTTTTTACCTACCCGTATTTTTGATCGATGTGTGAGCTCTTTTCAAGGAGACAAATGGGTTAAGCATTTTACTTGTTGGAACCAGTTATGCAGCCTTTCGATTATATTGTTTAATCGCGTCGAGCGATGATTTTTTTAGATTTCTTTCTTCCTCAATATCATAGTCATCTTGTAAACCCAGCCAAAACTTAGCACTATTCCCAAAATATTTCGAAAGCCTTAATGCAGTGTCCGCTGTAATACGACGATTTCCCTTGATTATCTCAGAGATACGCGTTAGTGGAATGGCAATATCCTTTGAAAGCCTATACGCACTAATTTCAAGAGGAATTAAAAACTCTTCTAACAATATTTCGCCTGGATGAATGTTTTTTATCTTTTTCATGTTGTGAAAAATTTAGTAGTACAATTGTATTTTACAATCTAAATCCCGTAATTAAAATTTAACTTCTCTACTTGTTGTAATAAAAGCAGTTGGTATCCACCAAATGTTAAATCCAAATGAAACACTGATTATTTCATATCCTTCATTTGTTCTTTGTTTTAGTTCATTTTCAACATCTTTTATTAGTCTTGCTGTTGACCACGAATTTGAAATTTTAAAAACTCTAAATTGTTTCATGACTTTATTTTGTTTAGGCTGTTAAAATAGTTTTGTGCATTATGTACAAGACTTTGCAAAGTTTGGATAATCTTTGACCTAACTGCTGGCTTGAACATTATTTACACGATAGTATTACATTCAAATTTCTTAAGTTAATTACCAATACCAAAGACCAACTACCAAAGACTAACTACCAAAGACCAAAGACCAACTTCCAAAGACCAAAGACCAACCACCAAAGACCAACCACCAAAGACCAAAGACCAAATTACTCAAATCCTTTTATCATCCGTTTTTTTGCGACCAGCTTTTTCGTAAAACCTCTTTTACCTACTAGTGCTCTCAATTAAAGCCACGGCTTCCTTTGGTGTTAAAATTGGTAATGAACTTACTTTATAATCTTTTGTGTCTCTAGTTACGATCAGGTCAATTTTATTAATAGATTTAGCACAGTTGTATTGAATGGCATCTTCAAAGTCTTTAAAGTCTGATGTAAGGGATTTATTTATGATGTCTTTAGTTAGATCTATCACATTAGTCCATTCACTAATTTCAGTTAACATTTTTATCGTTTCAGCATGGGAGAGGGATTGTCGTACGATATAATAAATGTTATTATAGGAAACTGCTGAAATATAAATATTTATTTTCTTTTTTAAGGAATAGTCGAAAAGTCTAGCGGCATCTATTGAAAATGGTTTTCGGTCTGCAAAAAAGTCTATAAGCGCATTCGTATCGAGGAAAATACTTTTCATGGTTTATATTTTTTTGCAAGACCCTTTGTTAATTCCTTTTTATAGTCAAAGTTGTCTGGTAATTCAATTGAACCCATTAACTTTAGTATGCTTGGTGAAATATTTTCTTCTGTGTTACCTTTAGATGATAATGACATTAGATAATTTTCAACTATATCGGATAAGCTTTTCCCGTTTTGTTTAGCATACTTTTTAGCAATTGCTATCACAGAGTCGTCTATTGTTAATGTAAGCTTGGTTGTCATTACACGTGTTTATTTTATGCAAAGATACGTGTCATTCAATTTATTTCAAATTTTTTTGGGACCGGTACTTGCGCCTACCTGAAGGGTAGAAATTTTACCATATAGCTGCACCGGGGTACCAGGAACTGCGCCGCTTACTTAAACTATCTTCTTTAAGTTGTTTTGGCCATCCCGCAAGGCGGGAACGCGATTAGCTACATTCAAATTTCTGATATTAATTTCCAATACCAAAAGAACAAAGACCTAAACCCAAAGACCAATTCCCAAAGACCAAATCCTAAATCCCCCAAAATCAACAATCACGCCTTTTCACTTTTCACCCAATTTCTCCTCCAACCCAAAAAAAGAGTCGCAAAAACCGGGATAAAGACAAAGCTTATGGAAGAATTGCCATCCACCCATTTTTTATACAATAAACTTACCAGTCCGCCAATTACAGCTCCAAAAATTGCCCAGCTCACATAACTTATCCGGCTTTTTTTGTTGTGTAAGATTTTCGATTCGAGTTTTTCGTTTGAAAAATTTCCAGTAGTTAAGTATTGCTCGAAATTGTAAATAAATGTTTGCCAAACAGATTCCTCATCCTTTGTGTTCATTTGAGCGTCTGTTTCAACATGAAAACTTGCCAGAACTTTATTGTCGATAATGGTTACAATAATTTCTGATCCCCATTTTAATGGGTTTGTTTTCCATGCGTCTAATAAGGATGAATTTTGCTTGAATTTAAAAATACCATTATTGTTATCTGTAATTATTAAGCCAAACTGCTTACAATAGTCGGCGATTCTCTCTGGTAAAACTGATGTATCAGTTACTGTAATTTGAATTTGCTTTTCCATTTATTTTGCTGGTTGGATTGGTTGTTAAAATACACTATAAAGGTTTCTTGTTTTGAGATCGGGTGGGTTTCCCTACCTCCTGGTAGACAGGTGAGCACAAAATTGTCAACCAGCACTGACTCTGCCAAAGGCGGACACAAAGAGCGAAGCCCCGCCTGATTCAAAACCCTTGTTATATCTTTTGGTTATTTCCATAGTTCTTCGTCTAACCAGTTTTTTGGAAAGCCCATTTCTTTTGCCTGTGCCAGTGGGCAAGTTTTCATCAATTCCTTAAGTCGCTCACTTAATGTTGAACGTGGACTTATTTGTTTTAAAACATACTCTATACAAGATAATGTTGCATAAAGCTTGTTCGTATAAATTGATTTGTTTTTCAAGAAAGTATCGGTTGGGTGAGTAG
>CAMBTV010000186.1 GCA_945870835.1 Chitinophaga pinensis | reverse complement strand
ACAAATACTGGTTTTGCTGGTGGAAATAATTTAGGTCTTCAATATGCAACAGGTGAGTATATTTTATTACTCAACAGCGATACTGAATTAATTAACAATGCTCCAAAAATTTGCCTCGACCATATACAGGTTAATAAAATTGCTGGTCTGGTAACCTGTCAGCTAAGCTACCCTAACGGCAACATTCAGCACAATTGTAGGAGATTTAGAACCATCGGATGGGAATTGCTAGAAGTATTTCCTCTATATAAATTGATGTCAAAACCTAAAAGGGAACAACTAATGCTTCATAGCTATTTTGACCATCAAAGTTTTTCAAATTGTGATTGGGTATGGGGTACTTTTATGCTATTTCCAAAAAGCATAATTTCTCAATTTCCAGAAAAAAAATTATCAACAGATTTTTTTATGTATTGTGAAGATGTGCTATGGTGCTGGGAAATAAAACGATTAGGATACCAAATTCACTTTTTACCCGATGCTAAAGTGATGCATATTCACAAGGCTAGTACAAGTCAAAGTAAGGTAAAGGGGTTAAGACTGACTTCAATCAAAAATCATGCAAACTTCATGAGAAAATTTTATCCAGATTGGAGGTGGTATATATTTGCAGGAATTTATTTTTGTAAGCAGAACATTGCAATATTAGCAGGAAAAATTTTAAACTAAAAGTTTACTTCTTATTCAAAATCTTTTTATTAATAATGTTTTTTAATAATCTGTACGGGGCAGATAAAAAGCCTATTACCACTTCTTTATAAAATGCCCAATTGTTTCCATAAACTTCTCTATTTACCTTAATGTGTTTGATGATAGCACCGAATTCAAAATAACATAATAGATTATAAACAATATACCTGGTTGTTTTAAATTGAAGAGGCACTGATTGATTGTAAATAAGTTTAGCTTTTTCAAAATCTTTGAGTGCAAGATTTACACAATCGATTATAGTTTTTAATTCAATATTCAATAATTCTATTAGACCCTTGTTGGGTATATTAAACTTAGCAAAATCTCTTGAAACTGGATTGCTCCAATAAGAATTTGCATTTAATAGCTGAACCATTGGTAATTGTTTGCCAGCATCAGAAGTAGTAATCCAAGTAATACCAGAGGAACTTCCTAATAAAAAGCTACAATGATGCGACAATTGGGCAGTTTCTCTTAAAGTTAAACTGCTGCCATCTATGATGGCTTTATTGGGATGGCTAAATTGGTTCGCAGAGGAGAGTATTATTGCAAAATTATTATTAGCTATAATATTCTCTGCAATTTTAATAGCGAGTTCTAAGTTGAGATTATTTTGACCACTTTGAGGGGCATATTCAAAAAGTATAACTTGTTCAAAGTTTTTTAGCTCATTATTTATTGCGAATTGATTGGCCTTTTCAATTTCTATAGGATACAATCTTACAACTGGTTGTACATTTACTGTTATAGGATGTTGATAAGCTTGTAAAATACTACTTCGTATACTTCCATCGTAAAAAGCATGATTAGAATCAGCATTGTGTATAAAAAAAACTTCATCATAAATGCCTTCACTTTTTTGGTTAAAAATTTTATTTTTAAAAGATCTTAGTGCAGGTGCATCATTTTTAGCAACGGTATTTACTTCTAAAATTTCATCTACAAATGGATTATTTAAAATAATACTTTTACAAAAAGAAGCTATGGCCCATGTTAAATGACATCCTATAAAATCTTGCTTTATTTGTCTAGCTAAAGCTGTTGCATAAAGACAGTCGCCATTGGAATATAATTGAACTAGTATGATTTTTTTGGGGTTCATAGTCAATTATAGATTGATCATCATTTTTGCCATTTCATCAAATGGAACTTTTGGCGACCATCCCAAAGAATTAATAATGGTGGGGTCTGAAACTAGCATTTTGTATTCTGGACTAAAATCATTTTTTAAAACAATATGATCTTGCCATTTTTTTCCAATACAGCCAAAACAAACATATAACCATTGTTCAATTGAATAACCAAGTCCGGAAGATATGTTTGCTTCAAAAATTTTATCCTGCAAAACCAATGTCCAAATACCTTCTACGACATCACCTGCAAAGGTCCACTCTTTAATTACACTAATATCTCCAATTTCTAACTTTTCATCGCTTCCTTTTGCAATACGTTTTACAGCTTCACTTATTTTTTTGGCCATATGTCTTTCAGTTCGTCTCGGACTATCATGATTGAAAAAATAACCAACATAAACTTGCAAACCTAATTTTCGATAATATCTCGCTGCATAAACTGATTGTATCCTGCTGACTGAATATGGATCACGGGCCTCAAAAATATCCGACTCTTTAATTGGTTTTTCTGTATTCACAAATTGAAGTCCGCTGCCAGATATAAAAACTTTAGTTTTAGGAGAATAGATTTTAACCGCTTCTAAAATATTGAAGGTACCAGTACTGATGGTAGTATGGTTTTCAAATAATGCATCATGTCGGGTGGTAGAGTTTGCTGCTAGATGAAAAATATAATCGGGCGTATTGTTTTTTACAAGTTCTCCAACTGATTCAAAGTTTGTTAGATCTGTATTTGAACCATTTCTAGAGATTCCTATTACAGTATATTCCATCTTTTGTAATAGCATTGACAGATAAAATCCATCTTGTCCATTTACCCCAAAAATAATTGCTGTTTTCAATTTATAAATGCTTTTTTACTACAAATGTTGCAAAGGTGTAATTATACTTTCCTAAATAATAAAAGTCAGGATTTGGACAATCCCATTGTGGTAAATCAACTAAGGTACAATCTTTCATATGAGAAATTAATCGGACTTGTAAATCGTGTTTTGAATAAAACCTTTCATCAACTGCAGGTTTAGGGTCGCCCGTCTTCCAATCTTCTTTATAATCACATGTGATAATTGCAATTCCTCCTGGGGTTAGTAAATCATTTATGCATTTTACAAAAGATTCATCATCTGGATCGTGTTCAATTACTGAAGTGCTAAAAATGATATCATAAGAATTTAACTCAGTTGTTGGCTTACTCATATACTCTTGTAAGAAATAATTAATCATTGGATCAATCTCTTCTACCCTAGCTCCCATCCTAATTAAACTCATGGATGCAGTATCTTCATAGCTTCCAACACAAAGTATTTTTGGACTAACATATTGAGGTAGATATCTGCATACTGTATCAAAAACAAAAGCTTGTTGTACGTTTGCTTCTGGAATTTTTTTTGACATTGTTTTTGGAACAATTTCAAATATTTTTTCTACTGCAGGTTGATAGAGTGACCTGGCAGAATTATCTAAAATTCGATTGAGTGAATCTGAATTTGATAAAATAACTGGTTGATAATTGATTGAATTATCAACAGACAAATGATCTTCAGTAGCTGCAGAAGTATTTCTTAACCAAGTAAAAGATTTGTCTGGTATTGATAAGGCCCTTCTCCAATAGGATTGAAAAGTTCTAATAATACCCATTTTATTTTTAACAGGATTTTGAAATTTTCTTACAATGGCATCGAGAATTCTTTCATATTCCCAAAGAATATTTTTACTATTCCACTCAGAATTAAATTTCTCTAATGACCCCACTCCGTTAGAAAGAATATTTTTTAAACTATTGTTTTCAATACAAAGTGATGGAGTTACATTAGAAATATGACGAAACATTGAACTGTTTGATATGGCTAAAGGACGATTAACGGCTATAGCATAATCAAGGGCACTGGATAATCCTCTAATACTAGAGTTCTCGTATAAAAATACATTGATAGAATTTTGTCCTAAAAAGTCGAGAATACCTTTGTCATCAAGAAAATCATGAGTTATTTTTAGTTGAATTCCCTTCTTTTTTACTAATTCCTTGCAGTTACTTGCTATTTGATTTGCGTTATGTCCTTCGCTATCTGCATAGTCAGCAGCTGGTATGTTGAGTCGGATAATTGCATCATCAAATTCATTTTGTACTAGTGTTACAATTTTTTCAAATCCTTTATTAGGTGTTCCAAATCCAAAACTTCCGATAGTTAATAATTCTGGTTTCGGAAAATTATTAGAATAAGTAGGTAAAAGTCTGCCAGTTTTGAAAACAAAAGGATTGCGCAATAATAAAGTTGGATCAGCAGCAATATAATAATCAAATAAAACGTTGATGAGTTTCTCTCGTCCCATCAACAGATATTTATTTTTATAGGAAGTTGTATTATCTGCAATTTCTTGGGTAATCTCATGCATAATCCCAATTTGAATTGCTTTGATATTGTTTATATTATTTTTAAAAAGCTTCGGCCCTACTCTGCTGTATAGCCAAGGCATAGTAGCAGGATGATAATTATAAATAATTATAGATGGATTGTTTTCATCAATTGCATTTTTCAACCTTAACAATGAATCACATTCTAACCAAATGAAATTATATTCATTGGATTCAGAGATAGTTTGAAAAACATTTTTACCAAACTCAAAAACACCACATTGAGATTTAAAATGTGATACAAATAAAACATTTAACTTTTTCATTTCTATTTCTTATAAATATCAATAGTAGGAATAGGGAAAATAAAGCCAGTCCCTTTTTCTAATGCTTCTTTTTCCCTTTCGATAAACTCAGCCTTGAAATGCCAAGGTAAAACCAAATAATAATCAGGATTCATAGCCCTACTTTCTGCTTCAGATATAATTGGGATATTGGTTCCTAAAGTGTAAGCGCCATATTTATCCGGATTTCTTTCCGCTGCATACTCCACCAACATGCTGTTAATATCGCACCACTGAAGAATGGTGTTTCCTTTTGTAGAGGCTCCATAAATATGCACTTTCTTTCCCTCCTGTTTAAATTTAACTAGTAAATCATGCAATTCATTTTTAACCTTTTCTATTCTATATTGAAATGCTACATAAGGCTTATCCGTATCCAATTCCAAATCAAATTCTTTTTGACGGATGTCATTCATTAACCGATGATTTTCTTTGTTGGCATACAATCCACTCTCTTTGTGTGTTGCATAACATCTTATACTGCCTCCATTGATATCGTTAAATGAGATTTTAAAAATTTTCATATCCCCCATCGACACTATTTTTTCCAAAACTGCTAAACTGTAAAACTCTAAATGTTCATGACAAATAGTATCGTAACTATCTAACTCCAACATATGCGGCATATAGCTCATCTCAAATACCCAAATTCCCTCTGGAGATAAAAAGCGTTTTGTGTTTTTTACAAAATCAACAGGACTCTCCAAATCATAAAACATGGCAATAGAAGTAATGACATCCATTTTTTTATTTCCAATGGCTGTCGATAATTCTGCTGAAGGAAAAATATCTTGAACAACTGTAGCATTTTTTACTTCTTGAGCTACATCACTTGGATCACAACCAAATTTCTCAAAATTTGTAGGATAAAAATCTAAAAGTGTTCCGTCATTACACCCAATGTCTAATACATTACAATTGTCTTTTTTTAATAAATCCAATGTAGTAGTTACGATATCTTTCAAATGATTGCGCATGGTTGCATTTGTTCCACTTCGGTACCAATATGCTGCATATAAAATTTCGGGAGGAACGCTATGTTCCATTTGTAATAGTCCACAGGCATTTTCATCTTGCTGAGGATTGCATCTTACCAACGAACAATTTATTTTCCTTTGTGAAGGCATTTCTTTACCCGGTTTGACAAA
>CAMBTV010000185.1 GCA_945870835.1 Chitinophaga pinensis | reverse complement strand
AACCGTTCAACATTTTTTGTTTGCTAGATAACAGGCAGTATCATTATGAAGCGCCTGCTTTTGAATGTTTACTAGCTGTGGGGTGTAAACGAAAGATAGAGGCTGGAAATGGCGATACTTTCGAATCGCTTAAAGGTTTTTCAAATGATCACAATGATTGGGTATTTGGTCACCTAGGGTATGATCTTAAAAATGAAATAGCCCAATTAAGTTCTGATAATCATGATGGAATACATTTTCCTGACGCCTTCTTTTTTGTTCCAGAAATTGTATTGCAATTAACTGAAAATGAAATAAATATTTTTTGTGATTCAGATGCTGAAGAAATATTTTCAGCTATTGAATCTAGCCCAAGTGCTATTGAAAAAAAACTTCCTTCAATTCTACAAATTCAGCAGCGAATTTCTGCCAATGAGTATGAACAAGTGATTAAAAAGCTTCAGCAACATATTTTACGAGGCGATTGTTATGAAATTAATTTTTGCCAAGAATTTTTTGCAGAAGCTGCAGTGATTGACCCATTGAGTATTTATAGTTCACTGGTTTCTATTTCGCCTAATCCTTTTTCAGCACTGTATCGATTAAATGACAAATTTTGCATTTGCGCAAGTCCTGAAAGATATTTTAAAAAATCACGGGATAAAATATTTTCCCAGCCAATAAAAGGTACCGCTAAACGGAATTTGTCTAACCCCGAATTAGATGAATTTAGTAAACAAAGTTTACTGAATAGTGAAAAAGAAAAAAGTGAAAATGTAATGGTTGTGGACTTGGTTAGAAATGACCTCAGCAGAGTATGTAAAAGTGGAACAGTAAAGGTGGATGAGTTATTTGGTATTTATAGTTTTCCTCAGGTACACCAGATGATTAGCACTATCAGCGGAGATTTGGAAGATGGTTTAGATTGGGTGGATGTGGTGAAGGCGACTTTTCCAATGGGAAGTATGACAGGGGCACCTAAGAGAAGTGTATTAGAAATTATTGAACGTTATGAATCTACTAAAAGAGGACTTTTTTCTGGAGCGATAGGTTATGTAAATCCAAACGGGGATGCTGATTTTAATGTAGTGATAAGAAGCATTCTGTATAATAGTTCTTTACAGTATTTATCCTTTCAAGTTGGTAGTGCCATTACATTTTATAGTAATGCAGCCGAAGAATACGAAGAATGTATGCTAAAGGCAAATGCTATGCAAGAAGTACTTCAGAAGAAATAATTTTAAGATTTTTTCTTTTCTTTTTGAATGGCTGTCTTTTCAACAGGAATGTTAGTGCCATTAAGTATGGCCTGAAGAGTTTCATTGAGTATAGGGTACTTTTTGGCAACAAATAACTGCATTTTACTAGTAGGTAATCTTAGATTAAAATTGCCTTGGGTTGACATAATGCCATCAAAATCTGGATTGTAGCGGTTGAAAAGCGCAATATCCATTTCGATATTCTTGGCAATAATTGCAGCGTTGTATTTTCCGGAAATTGGTAGCACCTCCAAACCTATTAATTCTTCCGCGTTCAATTCTGGAGCTTTGGTTGTTTTATTTTGAGTGAAGTTTTCAATGGGATTATTCGTTTTTATTGATGTATTATCAGACGATTCTTCGGAAGTGGTAATACCTCCAGTCCCTTCCATAATGAAGTGGGTGGCAATAAAACGTTTTACATAGGTCCTGGATTCTTCAGGAAGATAGTATTGCAGATTCCAAAAATTTTTACTTCGACTTTTTTTTATCGCATTATTTACTCTACCAAGACCTCCATTGTAAGCTGCCATCACCAGAAGCCAGTCGTGTAGCTCACGGTAAAGTATCAATAAGTATCTAGCAGCAGCATGCGTACTTTTATAATAATCCCTTCGCTCATCTTGGTATTTATTTACTTTCAAACCAAAATCTCTAGCGGTATAAGGCATAAATTGCCAAGGACCTCCTGCACCTTTATAACTAGTGGCAGCGGTGCTTAAATTCGATTCAATTACAGCAATATATTTTAGTTCTTTTGGTAATCCATACTGTTGTAAAACTGTTTCAATTAAATTAAAATAGGGTAGACCCCATTGCTTCATTTTTTGTAAATAGTCGCTATGGTTTTTCATGTAGTCTTGTACAAAAAGTTCAGCGTTTGGATTTATTTGAGCTTTGTAAGAAATAGTATTGTTGAAAGTGTTGTTTGAAAAAAGATTTTTAAAACCATATTTGTTCAATTGGTTTAAATATTGAACATTGTCTTTTGTTGGAATTTTTTTTGAAAGGATCACCTGTTGTATCAGCTGATTTTCTTTAACAGTATCTTCTTCTAAAATAGTTTCTTTTGAACTCAATTGTTGAAAGCAATTAGCAGAAGCCTTACCTGCCAATGAGTGAAGGGTTAGAAAATAAAAAATCGATATCTGTAAAAATCGTTTCATTTTATTTAATCATTCACCTTATACTTTTTTAGTAGAGCATTAGACAATTGTAATAAGGTTTCTTCTTGTAATTTATTGGTGAGAACTTGAAGTCCAAATGGCATTCCATTGCTGTGTTTAAATAAGGGGATTGAGATAGCAGGTAGCCCGGTCAAATTTGCAAATACAGTATAAATATCTGCTAAATACATGGCAATAGGATCATCTGAATTAGATCCAATAGTCATTGCAGTATTTGGGGCAGTGGGCATTATAACTGCATCGTATTCGCTAAAGATCTGATTGGTCTTATTTACTAAAAGACGCCTTACCTGCTGTGCTTTGCTAAAATAAGCATCGTAATGGCCGGCGCTCAAAACAAAAGTCCCAAGTAAAATTCTTCTTTTCACTTCTTTACCAAATCCTTCACTGCGGTTACATTTATAAAATTCATTCAAATCTGCCACCGGCTTATTGGTCTGATGTCCATATCTTACTCCATCAAATCTGCTAAGATTGCTACTAGCTTCTGCGGTGGTTAAAACATAATAGGCGGGAACAATATGATCTAATAAATCAAATTCAATTGGCGCTACAGTATGGCCAGCCGATTTTAATTGATCAATGAGAGACAAAATATTTTCCTTAATTTCTTTGTCCAATGAAGGGTGATAAAGAGCTTCTTTAAAATAAGCAATTTTATATTTTTTACTAACCGAAGAATTTTCTTCAATAGTATTTGAAGCGGTTGCTTTAAAGGAGATAGGCAAAGAGGTGCTATCATATTCGTCTTCTCCTGAAATTACTTCTAAGGTTAAAGTTATATCAGCAATATTTTTACTAAAAATACCGATTTGGTCAAAGGAGGATGCATAAGCGATGAGTCCATATCTTGAAATACGACCATAGGTAGGTTTTAAACCGATTATTCCACAGAAGTCTGCAGGTTGCCTTACCGACCCTCCAGTGTCACTTCCTAAACTTATCATGCACATTGATGCTTGAACAGCAACAGCACTTCCTCCAGATGAACCTCCAGGAACCTTTGTTTCATCTGCAGCATTGAGTACATTTCCGTATGCTGAATTCTCATTGGTACTACCCATGGCAAATTCATCACAATTACAATTTCCAATAATAATAGCATCTTCCTCTAAAAGCCGCTGAATGGAGGTTGCATTGTAAACGGAAATAAATCCTTTCAATATTTTTGAGCTTGCTGTGAGGGTATGGTCTTTGTAGGCTAAAACATCTTTTATAGCAATCACCACTCCGTGCAGTCTTCCAGTAATGCCGGTTATTTTTTGCTTAGCATCAAGTGTAGCTGCTTTTTGAATTGCTTCTTCAGCATACACTTCTACAAAAGCATTTAGATATCGATATTTATTGATCTGTTCAAGGTAGTGATTTACCATTGCCACACAAGTGGTTTCTCCTGAAAGGAGCTGTTGATGGTAGTTTGCTATAGTAGAAAACAATTTTAAAAAAAGATTAGATAGCCTTTATAAAATTGGCTGAAGTAAAGGGCAGGGAACCTGTCAATTACTTCAGCCATGAATAATGTAAAAAAGAAAATTTATTTCGTTAATTCCTGAGTCTGTTTTGCATCTTGAAGTTGCTGCCTTAATTCTCTTATTTCTTGTTCTTTGTCTTTTTCTTTCATGCCTTCTTCAATTTCGCTTTTAACATTATCCTTAGCATCTTTAAATTCACGCATCCCCTTACCAATTCCTTTCATCAATTCAGGAATTTTTTTACCACCAAAAAGTAAAACGATTGCCAAAATAATAAATATCCATTCGGAGCCACCAGGCATTCCAAATAATAAAACTGTTGCTAACACATTTGAAACTATCATAATAATTAATTTGAATGACAAATATAATTCAAATATTTACTAATTAAATCGTTTTAATTAAAAACTATGTTTTAAACATGTTAATGTAAAGTTTTCAGTTCACCGACTATATTAGTGCTGACTTAATATTTTCACCTTGTTTCTAATCTTAAAGTTGGTTGGGTAATCAAAATACTTTTGCGGAGTAAAAATTGCTTTAATGGGGGTAAAAACGCAGTTGTAAGGTCTTTTACATCTTTTATAATAGGGAATATGCAGTAGGATTAAAAGATAGATAAGACGGTGGGGGGTTAACTGAAAGCGCAATAAAAAGTTAAAATTTTGACTGCAATAGCCCCTTTAATGCGAAAAACTATGGTAGGGGGATGTCTAAACATTAAAAAAGGCGAAATCCAATTGAATTTCGCCTTTTTTATATATTGTAAGTCGCTTACTTTTTAAGAGCAACCGCCATTCTCTTTTCTTGAATACGAGCACTTTTACCACTTCTTTCGCGTAGATAAAATAGTTTAGCGCGACGTACTTTACCCACTTTATTTAATACGATACTCTCAATATTAGGAGAAAAGAATGGGAATAAACGCTCAACACCTACACCATCGCTCATTTTACGTACGGTAAAAGTTGCGGTAGCACCAGTTCCTTGACGTTTAATAACATCTCCTTTGAAACTTTGAATACGCTCTTTAGCACCTTCCACTATTTTATAATTTACGGTGATATTATCACCTGCTTTAAAGTTAGGAAGAGCTGGAGTTGCTGTTAACTGCTCGTGTACAAAATCTACTGCGTTCATAATCTTATTTTTTTCGGACTGCGAAGGTAAGGCTTTAATTGATAATTGTAAAATCAAAAGGGGATTTTTTTTCAATTCCCTAAAATGACCCTATTTTAATGTGATAAAGGCTAAAATAGCTATTTAAACTATGGTTAATTCAAATTTTTGCAACATTTAGCCGCCTGATTTGCCATTGTCTAATTGGTAGACCAAAAAAAAGTAGTCGGGTCAGGCAATTAGGCATAATAGTATTTTAACGCCCTCGAATAAAAACTGCTAGAAATTTTAATTATCAGCCGTTAAAAAATCAATCCACCGCGGCGGAGGCATACATTTTAATTCAACTTAATCTACCAGTGAGTACCACACTGTTTTTCTTTACCTATTTTTCTATTGACTATTAATGGCAAAGCAGCTTACCAATAGACGCCCTCGAATAAATACTGCTAGAAATTTGAATTATCAGCCGTTAAAAAATCAAGGCTGTCTGAGCGGGCACTACCTTTAAAGAAACAAACTCTACTCGCGAGTTCCTTGATTTTAGGCTGATATTTCAAATTTCAGCCTTTTTATTCGCAGGATTGATTTTTTTGTTACTTTTTTGCATCAAGGCAAAAAAGTAAAAGCACTCTATTCCAAAGGAAACTCCAACCC
>CAMBTV010000184.1 GCA_945870835.1 Chitinophaga pinensis | reverse complement strand
ATCCACTCAACTAGAACCTACCAATAGTGAAATAGCTAGAAATGCAGGTAACTGGTACGTTCATGGACAAGTATTAGAAGGATATACTTATCAAAATCAGATTATTGGCGGAGGTATTGGCCCGGGAGATAATACAGCTTCTGCTAGGTTGACCTTTAGCAATAACACAAAAAGAGAAAGTCTAAGAATTGAGCGATATCAACATGACCCTCGCTTTCATGGAACTCAATGGACCGATTGGTCTTTTGCGATTTCACATCAGCAAAGTTTCAAAAAATATTTATTCGGCGGCGCCATTGACATAGTTAACAGGAGAGGTTTTCAATGGACTCAACAAAACGCTTTGAACGTTCAATTTTATTTAAAACTTCAATATTTTTTATACTAGTTACCAATTGAAAAATCTCAGCTTTACCATATCGTTTATCTTTATTACCGGCCTTAATATTCAGTTGAGTGCTCAAACCTTTTATTCCTATCAAGGACCAGGTGTTTTAAGGGAAAACAATTTACAAATCAATCGCTCTTTTTGTATTAATCCAAACCAACTTGGTTATGCTACTATAGATTCGCTAAATAAAATATCAAGTCTAGTAAGTAAAAAAAAATTAACCATTCTGCCAGCTGCTATTTCTTTTATAACCACTAGTAACTCTACCATTCCTTCTGGAATAAATCAAGGACCCTTAATTTCTAATGTTGGAAAACAACAACTTATTTCTTTGGGACTTAGGCTAAAATGGAAAAATAAGGTAGATATTAATTTTTCACCAGAATACCAATTTGCCGAAAACAAACCCTTTCCTGTTTTTCCTACCTACAACAGAGATTGGACTTCTTTCTATCACTTTCTCAATCATATAGATGCGCCTGAAAAGTTTGGAGATAACCCATTGAAGAAATTTTATGCTGGGCAATCTTACTTAAAGGTTAAATTAGGGAAATACACAGCGGGTATTTCTACTGAAAACAAATGGTGGGGGCCAGCTAGTTTTAACCCATTAATTTTAGGTAGCAATGCTGCAGGATTTTTACATGGAACACTTGCTACCAATCAACCCATTGTAACCAAGATAGGTACTTTTGAAGGAGAAGGAATAGCAGGCATTTTAAAAAACGAGGGAGGTATATTTCCTAGAGAAACCAATCGGGTAGGTTCAGAACCTCCTTATTTTTTATACCAACCCAAAAAAATACATCAACGATATATTACAGGATTGGTTTATACTTATCAGCCTAAGTGGGTGCCTGGTTTATACATAGGATTGGCGAAATTATCAATGATGTATTCAGATGAAGTAACTAATCTTGTTGACCTTTTGCCTTTAGAAGGTTTTATAGGAGACAAAGTCACTTCTTCAGAAATCAATGGGAAAAAAGCCTCGATGGGATCATGGTTTTTCAGATACCTGATGCCTAAAGCAAATGCAGAGATCTATTACGAATATGGAAGAAGTGACCAATCATTACATATTTGGAATTTATTTGAAAAGGCCTCCTATGGAAGAGGTTTTACTGCAGGATTTAAAAAAGGGTATTTAATTGGAAATAAAAGAAATCAGCAGATACAATGGGGAGCAGAATTTACGAATCTAAGTCTGCCTTCAAAAGAACAGTTGCAAGTACCTCCAAAAAGTTGGTACTTAGATGAGCATGTTCGACAAGGATTTACCAACCGAGGAAAAGTGATAGCAGCAGGTATCGGACCTGGTAGTAATAGCCAAACTGTATATTTACAATGGATGAAAGGGTTAAATAAAGCTGGCATTCGATTCAATAGAGTAATTCACAATCTTGATTTGTATCATTACAAATCTTATTATGCTACTGATCATTTTAATCAATATTGGGCAACCGTTTCAGGAACAGTTTATGGATCAGTTAACTGGAGAAATATAACCCTCGCTGCAGAGTATACTCGACAAAGAGATCTTAATTACAATTGGGAATGGGAAAGGTACACAGCCGTTGGATTTTTGAATATCGGAAATGATCAATTCAATGTAGGTGCTCGCTTATTATTGCAATACCGATTCTGATTTTGGATGGACAGCTGGTTCGTATAAAAAAATCAGTACTACAATACTCAATAAGAAACCTACGCCGAATCCTCCCAATAAACCTTCATGCCATTCGTTTTTATTGTCCTCTAATGGAGTGTCAGGATTGTCAATTAGTTGTATGGTAGGCGTTTCTTGCAAAAGGGATAGCTTGGTTATTTCTAAGTTCTTTATCACTTCTGTGTAAATAGTAGTAGATAAAATTTCTTCGCGTGAATCAATCGTATTTTGAACATTTTCCTGAATATACTGTGGACTAATGTCTGTTAAACTTAAGCTAGATTGTGCTGAATTTTTAATACTACTATTGGAATTTTCTTGCAAGCTATCTGCCAAAAATTGTAAGCGACTAATATTTCCCCTTAGTCTTTTTGTTTTGGTATTAATATAGAATTCAGAAATGGTAGACAAAAGGCGTTGACAAAATTTTGATGCCAATAGTTCATCTCTCATCGTGATATTTAATTCAAATAAGCTTAATCTTCTATCCGGCTTGTAAATGCTTAAATCCTTATTAATTACTCTTTCAATCAAGGTGTTCAATAAACTATCCTGAATTCGACTAAACTTTTTATTGCCCGTATCAAATTGAATATCCAACCCCACTTTTTTACTTTTTTTCCATTTCTTCTTTAGCTTCAATTTTTCAGCATACACATCTGCCAAGGATTTATTGGTTCCGTCATATGAGGTAAGAAAAGTTTTTCTTAAAAGAGATCTACTCTTTGATAATTCTAAAATATTTTCACCGCTCAATAAATTACTTCCACCGCCTAAAGCACTCATTATTTCTGAACTAAA
The DNA here is from genome assembly GCA_945870835.1 of Chitinophaga pinensis. Classification (GTDB taxonomy): domain Bacteria; phylum Bacteroidota; class Bacteroidia; order Chitinophagales; family Chitinophagaceae; genus Ferruginibacter; species Ferruginibacter pinensis_A. Next base: position 2,818 of record CAMBTV010000184.1, on the reverse strand, counting down.
TTGTCCAGATAAAGCACCCAGTATTCCAGAACCACCGATTGATTTGCTATCTTCTACAACAAAACTGGATCTGGCAATATATTTAATTGGTTTAAGTAATACATAACTTAATCCCAACAACATACCAATGATTGCTGAAAGAAAAATCCATCGCTTTTTTAAAAGCAGGAAAGAAAAATATGCTTTTACGAAGGAGAGTTGTTTATTTGAATTGGCTTGCATCTATTATTCTAACGTTTTAAAACAGAGTAAACTGCTATCATCGAAGTGAGTAATGTAGCGGCTAATGTAGCAGCACCCGAGACCTCCCCAACACCTATTTTCCTAATATCTAATACAGTTTTTTCAGGAACAATTATTTTACTTCCTGCAATTATTTTTGGATAAGATCTGATAAAGAAAAAGCGCTTCATTTTTTTAAACATACCATTCGGGTATTGAACATACACTTTTTTTAAGTTTCCATTATTTTTCACCCCTCCTACCGCTGAAATATAACTTGTTAATCTGCTAGTTTTGAATTCCACCATCTGTTCGTTGAAAACCTCACCGCTTACTGTTACGAAATTACTTTTTCTTGGTATAAAAATACTATCGCCAGGCAGCAGAAAAAACGAGTTGCTTTTTTTATCATCGCTATTAATACCAAAAACATTGGTGCCTACCCTTAATCCAGCTCTATAAATTTGAAGATCATTGATAGAAGCAAAGGGAGTAATTCCGCCAGCTCTTTTTACAATTTCCAAAACTGTTTCATCTCTTTTTTCCAAACTGTAATCTCCTTGATACAAAATTTCACCTCTTACCTTAACATTCCCTATCAATCTATAATTTAAAAGTCTGGGTACAAAAATATCATCAAAAGCTTCTAGGCGAACTGAATTTTTTGAACTAATCAATCCAGAGTCTATGCTTATTTTTTTTATTTGTAATACCTGATTAGCCAAATCGTCTGAAGTGTTTTTTTCCATTCTGGAAAGTTCAATTTTATGGAAGGCGGCATCTACGGTAAAACCTCCAGCCAATGCAATTAAATCCTCTGCTTTCATTCCTTTTTGAAATGTGTAAGAACCAGGATTTTTTACACCTCCATTTACTGTAACTACGCTATTAGAAATAAAATCGGAAGCCTGATAAATTACAACTGAATCATTTTTTACCAATAAAATATCTTCTTGTAAACCAGTGATAATTTGATTCAGATCAAAAGGAATCATTTGCGCATTCAATCCTGGCATCTTACGTTGTATATAGCCCCTGTTGATAAACGCATCTTCTTTAATGCCGCCAGCCCTTGCTATTAAAGACTTTAAGCCTTCCTCTTTAAGTAAGCCATAAGGACCAGGTCTATTAATTTCGCCTTGGATGGTTACCCTATTTTCAAAACGTTGGTCAATGGCACCCACACTTACAATATCACCACTGCGAAGAATGTATTTTGAAAACTCTTTGTCCGTAACATTTTTTACAAGTAAGAAATTGTCACCGTTGGTAGTAACTGTGATGGATTGTCCATAGGCCTTTTCAGAAAATCCACCCGCATATTTTAATAAATTTGAAATAGACTCTTGCTCTTTCAATTCAAAAATATAAGGGTTTTTTACTTCTCCTTTTAGGGTTACCCTTTGTTGATAAATGCTATAATGAATAATATCTTGATCTTCTAACCTTATGTTCTTCATTACCATTCCATCTGAAAGGTATTGGTACAAATCAATTTCCTCAATCACTTTATTATTTCTAATCAGCTGAATTTTACGAAGAGAACCTTTATCTGATGGACCGCCAGAGATGTACAATAAATTAAAAAAATTGGTTAAAGAAGAAACAACATACCCACCAGGATGAGAAGCTTCACCAGAAACGGTAACCTGTATACTTCTCAATTCGCCTAAATTTAAATATAAAGAAGTAGCCTTCGTTTTTAGGCCAGGATAGATAGCAGCCAATTTATCAGTCACTAATTTGCGGACAGCCTGAATCGTTAGGCCACTTAATTGAACCACTCCTACATAAGGCAAAGTAAATTGACCTTCCGCATTGATATATCCAGAAAATGTTTTAGTATTTAAACCTGTAACATTGATCACCAATTCATCCCCAGGACCAACAATATATTGATCCGGTGTAGCCATATTGGTATTGGGTGAATAATCAAAAAATGCATTGGAGAAAAAGCTATAACCAAAATAAGGTGAAATCGTTTTTGGCAAAGGAGTTTTAAATACCCAGTCAGTGTCTCTTTTTAAAAGCTGATTATCAGCCGAAGTATCCATGGATGGCATCATCGAATTTCCTAAAGAAAGAGATCCTCTGTTTTGAAACATTTTTTTGGATTCTTCAATCATTTTTGCTGAAAATCCTCTCTTAATTAGCTGGTTACTAATCTCCTTATCAGAAAGGCCCATTTGCTTTGCCTGGCCGTAAGCGCTTGAAAGCTGGCTCTGAAGCGACCCTCCAGATTTTAAAATCTTGCTGCTTTGAGCAGATAAAAATAGAACTACAAAACAACTGAAAAATGTAGTAAAAAATTGTTTCATAAGAATAAAAACAGTTTATAACCCAATCAATACACCTAGCGATTTAGAGGTAAGGTGAAGGGTAGATTCATTTATTTGACTATTTCTAGTTAACCAATTAGCTTGAAAATGAATATTAATATTTTGTAATAGGTAATAATTCATTTCAAAGGTAACTACTTTTTGCTTAAAGAGTTGGCCAAACATAAATGGAGGCTGAGGATTAGCAAGGTACTGTTCATCCGCTGTTCCAGCCGACCCTTTACGAATATATTCTAAGCTTAGGGTGGCATATAATT
>CAMBTV010000183.1 GCA_945870835.1 Chitinophaga pinensis | reverse complement strand
GATGTAAGAATCAAAAGTAATTTCAGCCTGTCCCTTGTTTTTATTTAATCCGCGGGGGACATTTGATTTTGCTGCCTCTCCATCATCAAAATCAAAAGTGATGCCTTTGGGAAGCTTGTACTCTTTGGTGTTAAAAGTAAAAATGATTTTATCTGGTAGTCCATAGGCTGAATATTTTCCATAGGTCATCTCTAGTTCGTAACTGCCATTTTCACGGGTAGTAGTTTTTGCTTTTTTTATTAATAGGTTGGCTTCATCAATATATATGGTAGAAAGCACAATGTCTGCATTGTCGTCGACCGGTAATAATTTAACTACCCGCACCGCCGTATTTCCTATTTTATCCATACCGGCATCTAGGGCAGTATATTTTTCTCCATTAACAATATTGCTGATATTGATGCTTACCGCGCCTTTGGGAACAAAAGATATTCCTTTTTCATTTTTTATTTTTAACCGATTGGGTTTTTTAAAATAAATCTTGACTGCAGATACAGGAACCTTTAAAAATACTACTTTGGTTTTCATTTTACCTATAGCAGTATAATCATTGACCTTTTCAATTTTAGCATTGACTTTTTGAATCAATGCATTCACATTTTCTTGGGCTTTGACTACAAATGTCGAAACCATTGCTATTAGCACTAAACCATATCTTAATAAATTCATTCGCATATTTTTTAGGATAAAATATCTTTCTTTCTAAAAATAAAAACGGAGGCGCCCAACAACACGCCAATGTGCAATAACAGAATAGTTAAACTATTTCTAATAGCGGCCCAATTTTCTACGCTGCCTTTAATCGGCACCCCATCTTCGGTGGTAGCTATATAAAAAAATCCCTTCCATCCTACGAGGTAGGAAGTGAATAAAAATGGCCTTACATTTTTATCGATAATGGGCACGTTAATATTAGAGATGATTGTACATACCAATACAATGCAGACCGTGGCGATAATGGGGCCAATTGAATTGTCTGCAAAAATGGATAAGAACAAGGAAAGCGCTGCAATCACTGTCAATGCTACGGTTGCATAAGCAAATGCAGCTAAGTAGCGCCACATTACATCATCTTGGGAAATAAGTAAGATCTGAGATTCATCGCCCTTTGATCGAAAGATGAGCATGTCATCGGCACCAAAAATCAAGAGACTAAAAAATAGCGAAATAATTGCCATCCACACCAAAAGTAAAATGGTAAATATTGTGGCGGCAGCAAATTTCACCAATATTAATTGAGTACGGCTGATGGGCTTTGTAATTAGTAGTCGAAGGGTTCCCATATTGGCTTCACCTGAAATAGAATCAGCTGCTATCAATGCCACTAGTATGGGTAACTGTACCAACAAAGTATTGAGGATAATGTAGCACATGAAATAACCATTGATGGCTTTTGTTCTTTCAAACTCGAAGCTATCCTTTACGCTTTGCAGCATGAGGTTCATATAACTTTGACCATCTGCCTTAAACGCAAACTGAAAAATAAATACAATGGCTGCGATGGCGGCAAAGGCGATGTAAGTGCGTGGCCGCTTTGAAATTTTAAACAGCTCAATTTGCAAAAGGTTCCACATGGCCAGACAAGGTTGTAAGTGATAAAAAATAATTCTCTAGTGAGTGGCTGGAATTAACTGAAAGTATGGATACATCCAAGCCCACCAAATCGCTAATTAATTGAGGAACGGTTTGCTTATTCATCAACAGGCGAATGGAGTTTCCTTCTTGCAAAACATCTGCCCATTTGGATTGTAATAACTTTTCTTTAGCAGCTGCATCATTGGTAGTTTCAAGTTGAATCAATGAGTGCTCAGGATCTAGCAGTTCTGCCACCGAGCCCTCCACCATTTTTTTGCCCTTGTGTAAAATAATCATCCGGTTAGCGATCAATTCAATTTCACTCAACAGATGCGAGGAGATTAGTATTGTTTTACCCATCTCGCGACTCAGTCGAAGAATAAGGTTTCTCATATCTGCGATACCTTGAGGATCCAAACCATTGGTAGGCTCATCCAAAATAATCAATGCTGGATTGTGCACCAAAGCAACGGCAATGCCCAAACGCTGTTTCATTCCTTGACTGAAAGTTTCCACCTTACCTTTCGCTCTATCTGCAAGTCCCACCATTTCCAATTGCTGCATCAGTAATTCTCGCGAGACCTTAGTGCCACTCATTTTGGCGAAGATGGAAAGATTGTCGTAAGCAGAAAGATATTTGTATAGATCTGGTTTTTCAATAACTGCACCTACCTGTGCAAGAATCTCTGAGCGGTGAGTTTGTAATTTTTTTCCAAAAATAATAATGTCGCCTTCGGAAGGAGTTATCAAACTAAGCAACATACGGATGGTGGTAGATTTGCCAGCGCCATTTTGTCCTAAAAAACCATATACATCACCTTCATTTACAGTAAATGAAAGGTCGTCAACGGCCTTGGTATCTTTAAATTGTTTTGAAAGGTGATTGACCTTTATAATTTCTGACATGTAGTTATTGTGGAGACAAAGTTACAACGGATTGGTGGAAGAATTGTTCAATGGTGAATGGTGAATAGTGAATGGGCAATGGTGAATGGGCAATTGATAATTATTAAATTATATTGATTTATCCGAATATGTATTTTAGTTAATACGAAAAGCTTCAAGCTTTTACCACTCACCTAATACTCTTCACCTGCTCAGCCGGCACTTCCTTTAAAGTAACATACTCTACCGGCGAGTTCCTTGATTTTAGGATGACATTTAAAATTTCATCCGCCGCGGCGGATTGATTTTTTTTGTTACTTTTTTGCATCAAGGCAAAAAAGTAAAAGCATTCTATTTTGAGGGAAATTTAAGACACTTTTTATTCGAGGGCGTCAAACAGAGTCAGGCAGAGGATCGATTCCCTATTTCATTGAGTTATTGGCAACATGATTATTCAGGTACATCCGTTATTTTCTGATCTACCGCATTGGCAACAATTCCCTTACTGATTTTTTTTAATGGATTTGATCTTTGCGCTTCATATTCGTTTCTTCCATTGATGATGTCGATGCATTTAAAAATTGCTTCTCTAAAAGAACTTTCATCAGCAACTCCTTTACCTGCAATATCAAAAGCAACACCATGATCGGGAGAAGTGCGAACAGCTGAAAGACCTGCCGTATAATTCACTCCTTCACCAAAGGCAAGTGATTTAAAAGGTATCAATCCTTGATCGTGGTACATTGCTAATACAGCATCAAATTTTTCATGACTTCCTCTTGCAAAAAAAGCATCGGCGCTGTAGGGGCCAAAACAAAAAATATCTTTTTGCTTTGCATCTTTAATCGCTGGCTTAATTATTTCCTCTTCTTCCTTTCCTATCAACCCCTCGTCCCCTGCATGTGGATTGAGTCCTAGCACTGCAATTTTTGGTTTGTCAATTCCGAAATCTTTCTTCAAAGAATTATTGATGATTTGAAGTTTACTTAAAATGCTCGCTCTGGTGATAAAACCAGCCACCTCTTTAACTGGCACATGCTCAGTAAGTACCGCCACCCTCATATTATCGGCAATCATAAACATTGCCACATCGGATACCCCAAAAAGATTTTTAAGATACGGCGTATGGCCAGTGAAATTGAATTTCTCTGATTGAGTATTTTTTTTATGAATCGGCGCCGTGACTAATCCATCAATATGGCCATCTTTCAAAGCTTGAGCGGCTGTTACCAAACTCATTACGGCATATTTTCCACCATCCTCCGTTAATTCACCCGGTGTTATAGATACCTCTTCTTCCCAGCAATTAAATAAATTGACCTGTTTGTGATTGATGCGATTGGCTTCTTTGATACTTGAAAAATTAAAATTTATCTCTGGAAGCGCCTTGCGGTAAAAATTAACTACTTTATTGCTAGCAAATAATACAGGGGTGCAAATTTCCAGCAAACGACTATCGCTGATCGTTTTAATAATTATTTCAAGGCCAATACCATTCAAATCTCCACAGGATATTCCAATGACAGGTTTGTTTCCAATTGCTAAACTCATATAATATAAATATGTATTGAGCAGTAAAAATACAACTTCTTGGTGTAAAGTATCGTGATGAAGTTATTGGAGAATTGACAAAACGGTTGTTTGACGCCATCGAATAGATAGTGCTATAAATGTGAAACGTTAGCCGTTAAAAAATCAATCCGCCGCGGCGGAGGCAGTTCCTTTAAATTAACGCACTGTTTTAATTTCTTATCAATAGATAGTATATCCTCTATTTGACGCCCTCGAATAAAAAGTGCTAGAAATTTGAATTATCAGCCGTTAAAAAATCAAGGCTGTCTGAGCGAGCACTCCTTTCGAAGTAACTTACTCTACTCGCGAGTTCCTTGATTTTAGGCTGATAGTTAAAATTTCAGCCTTTTTATTCGCAGGCTTGATTTTTTTTGTTACTTTTTTGCATCAAGGCAAAAAAGTAAAAGCACTCTATTTCAGAGTAAATCCAAGAACTATCTATCTAGTTAATTAGTTTTATAAAAAAGCAATATGAAAAGTCAATTGACCATTCACAATGGCCAATTGACCAAATCTTCTACATACTTTTGCAATCATGTTTAAAATAAAAAAATCATTAGGCCAGCATTTTCTCAAAGACGAAGTCGTCATTCAAAAAATTATTGACGCATTGGCCCAAGACCCATATACTAATTTGTTAGAAGTAGGACCAGGTGGCGGTGCCTTAACCAAGCACCTGATAAAAATTACTGACATCGATTTTAAAGCGGTAGAGTTGGATGATGAAAAAATTGCCTATCTAAGTAAAACCTATCCTCAATTAAAAGGAAAAATCATTGGACAAAGTTTTTTGGATATAGAAGCACCTTTCGAAGAGCCATTCACCGTCATTGGAAATTTTCCTTACAATATTTCGACACAAATTTTATTCAAGGTATTAGATTGGAAAGATCAAGTGCCGGTGGTGATTGGAATGTTTCAAAAAGAAGTGGCACAGAGAGCGGCTTCTAAGGAAGGCAGTAAAGTATATGGAGTGCTGAGTGTATTGATACAAGCTTTTTATGAAGTAGAATATTTATTTGATGTAAGCAATCAATCTTTCAATCCACCACCAAAAGTAGAGAGTGGTGTAATCAGACTAAAAAGAAAGACTACAACTCTCTCAGTTAAAAGTGACAGAGCCTTTCAAGTTCTCGTGAAGACAGCCTTTAATCAGCGCAGAAAAACCTTGCGGAATGCGGTCAAGAGTTTATTTAGCCCCGAAGTGTTAGCAGATGAAATTTTTAATAGACGCGCTGAAACTCTTAGTGTAGAAGAGTTTGCTGCGATGACCTTTAGAATGAATTAATTGATCTTGATTTAATGCAATTAAAAAATCTAGTAATAAAAATCCAGCACCGTATTAAAACGGTAATCAGTATGAGGCTGAATACTAACACCTGCGCTTGTATATTTTCCCAATAATATTTTACGGTGACCTAATGAAGCAATGTCTTTATCGATTAATAAATGAATAATAATTTCAACGGGGTTATTGCTGCCATAGTCGCAACATTCACCATAAAAATATTTTTTCTTTTCACATTCTTCACTGTTTCTCTTGTGACCTACATAACCTGTTTTACCAGAAAGTGATGCATGACAGAGCGCACTTTGATAACATTTTTCGTTGTCAGTCATCATAGGCAATGGAGCCATTTGCTGAAGAGTAGTAAGAAGAGATTGGTAATAAATTTGATCTTTCGCTAAATCATCATTGCC
>CAMBTV010000182.1 GCA_945870835.1 Chitinophaga pinensis | reverse complement strand
CAATTGACGCGTTCTAATGATAATAGCCTGAATACGCTATCAGCTCAGGATGGTTTAATTTGGAGCGCCGTGCGTTTTATGCCATTCATTCCGGTAAAAAACTCGGATGGTACTTGGGGTTCATCACAAAGTGAACCTAATCAGTTTGGGGACATCAACAATCCAATATATACCATCAATACCATTGATGCAAGTAATAGCAACAGTCGACTTCTTGGAAACTTGAATGCAGAGTACGAAATTCTGAAAGGATTGAAGTTCAAAGCTAATCTTGGTATAGATGGAAGTCATGGTATAAATAAAAACTTCAATATCATTATAGCTGACCAAACCCGTTCAAGATCTCAAAATTCGTTGGGTAGAGGTTTTGGAGAAGGATATTCACTTTTGAGCGAATACTTCCTTTCTTACAGTAAAATATTCAAGGAAAAACACAAAATTGATGCGGTGGCAGGTTATACTGCACAAACATTTGATGGAGATAATTTTTATGCTTCAAAGCGTGAATTTCCTAACGAAGATTTTAGCCAACGTTATCTTGATGCAGGACAGAGCTTGGGTGGAATTGGTGGAAATCGGAGTTATGATGCCTTGCAATCAGGATTTGGTAGGTTGAATTATGATTTCGATAAGCGCTACCTGTTGACGGTTACTTTTCGTGCGGATGGCTCTTCAAAATTTGGTGCGGGCAATAAATGGGGATATTTTCCGGCATTTTCTGCAGGCTGGAGAATTTCTAACGAAAAATTCTTTAATGTGTCCTTCATTAATGATTTAAAACTAACTGGTGGTTGGGGACAATTGGGTAACCAAAATGTAGGAGGCCTCCAATACCTTGCTTTAATTGGTAATGCTGGAAATTACGCCTTTGGTAATACAAATGTAGGATCAACTGCTCAATCAAGGTTGCCGAATTACTTTATTTCTTGGGAAACTGCTGAAATGAGCAATATTGGTTTGAGTGCGGAGATGTTCAACAGGAGTTTACAAGTAAATGTGAATTATTTCGACAAAACTACCAATGACATGTTGCTTTCACCGCCTACCATCGGAACAGTGGGCAGGCTGTCTATTCCTGATAAAAATGTGGGGGTTTTAAATAATAAGGGCTTTGAAATTGACCTAAGTTACAAAAATCAAATTGGCGAATTATCTTATCGTATCGGAGCCAATGCTTCATTCATTGAAAACAAGGTGATCAAATTGTTTGATGGTAACTACATAGGATCATCTATTTATGGTCGTCAAAGTCAAGAAATTTCAAGAACTTATGAGGGGTTACCGCTTGGTATTTTTTACGGATGGAAAACAAACGGATTGTACCAGACGCAAGCAGAAATTGACAGTGATCCTAATTTGACCAAAGATCCAAGAAGAACAGATGGTTTAGTTAGCCCAGGTGATGTGCGTTTTATTGATATCAATGGCGATGGACAAATTACTGAGGCAGATCGGACCAATATTGGAAGTCCTCAAGCCAAAATGTTTTATGGCTTTAATACTGATTTTAATTACAAAAGTTTTGACCTTTCCTTATTCTTTTTGGGTAGCCAAGGCGTAAAGATTTTCAATGCAGATAGAATGCAGGGTATTGACCCAACCTACCCGTTCAATATGTATGCTGAAGTGGCTAAACGTTGGAATGGTGCAAATACTAGCAATACTATTCCAAGAATGTCAACCAAAAGAAATAACCTGAACCATAGAACATCTGATATGTTTGTTGAAGATGGTAGTTTCCTGCGTTTGAAAAATATATCGTTTGGTTACACACTTAATGAAAGCATTACCAAGAAATTGGGAATTGGAAAAACAAGGTTCTATGTAAGTGGGCAAAACGTTTTGACTTTCACCAAATATTCTGGCCTGGACCCAGAGTTGGGATATGTTGATGGAAATAAACAATTGAATGTTGATTATGCACAATATCCACAAGCTCGTACATTTACTTTCGGCCTTAATGTTAGCTTCTAAACTAATAAAGATTATAACATGAAAAATATCAATTTATACAAAGGACTTTTTATACTGTTGACCATCTCCGTAGTGGGATGTAAAAAAGATCTGCTTGAGTCAACACCTTATGGTCAATCAACATCTAGTGCGTTTTGGAGAAATGCAACCGATGCAACTTCTGCCTCCAATGCTCTATATTCATTACTTGGTGATGAAAATGGTTTCCCGCATACTGAGCAAACATGGGATATCTGCTCTGATGACCAGTGGAGGGCAGGGGATCATGGGGAAGACCAGGCTATTGAAGAGTTTACATTTGATGCGAGTAATTCACAGCTAGGTTATAGCTGGTCATTGAAATACGAGGTTATTTCAAGGGCAAATGCCATAATAATCAATGTTCCAAAAATTACCATGGATAAAGCGCTTCAAGATAGGATCTTGGGAGAAGCATATTTTATGAGGGGATTGATGTACTGGCAGTTTTATAAAATTTACGGCCAAGTTCCTTTGATCACTGAGGTAAATGTGACTGCCAATAACTACAACGTTCCTAAGGGAACCATTGAAGAAGTACAAAACCGGATTGAAACTGATTTGAAAAAAGCAGGAGATTTGTTGCTAAGCACCAATGATGCAGCCAACATTGGCAGGGCAACTAAAGGTGCTGCTTGGGGGTACCTTTCTAAGCTTTACCTTTACAAAGAAGACTTTGCAAAAGCCATTGAATACGGAAATAAAGTAATTTCAGGCCCTTATAAACTTGCAAATAATTTTGGTGACAATTTTGAACCAGAAACTGACAACAACCCTGAAATGTTATTCAACATTCAGCGTACACAAGGCTGGACAGAAGATAACTATTGTTCTTGGTATTATGCACCAAGGCCTTGGGACGGTTGGGGATTTCAAGAGCCAACGGATGATTTGGTTTCTGAATTTGAGCCCAATGATGCAAGGTTAGGCTACTCAATTGCTAGAGTTGGGGATGTGTTTGAGGGAGGTCCTGGTGGTACTACCAGGGTATACACAGCAGGTTTGAATAATACTGGACATTTTTTCAAAAAATATGCAAAATGGAGAGTTGATGGAAGTGGTATTAACCAAGATCTAGATGTTCCTTTGTTGCGTAGTGCTGATATTTATCTGGTAGTAGCGGAAGCTAAAATCAGGTCAGCTCAGTCAGGGGATGCTGAAATCAATGCTGTTCGTTCACGCGCTGGCTTACCTGCAGTGAGTGGAGCAAAGATGCCTGAATTAATTCATGAAAGACGGGTTGAGCTTGCCGGCGAGAATGACCGTCATGCGGATCTGATGCGTTGGGATAAAAAACAGATTATTGATATAGTTGCGCTATACAAAAAAGACAGAGGTCAATGGAAACGTCCTAGAACGTTTAGCAGGCCTAAGCACTACTATTTTCCCATACCACAGCGTCAAATTGATTTGAGTAATGGTGTTTTAAAACAGAACCCCAATTATTAGTAAAACTTAGTTTAAATATTTCTAACCGGTATCCTTACTTTACTTATTAGTAAATGGAGATACCGGTTTTTTAATTATACCAATTCAATGAAAATATATACCTACAATTTGTTAGCGATAACTATTTTGTCAATGGTTGTTTTATCTTGTAAATCAACGGTTGATAGAAAAATATTATATGGAGCATGGAGAATGGACTCGCTGTATGATTATTACAATGGCTTTTCTTATATGAACAGAGGTCCACAGCCAGCTGAGGTTCATGTGTATGAGGGGGATCATACCATGCTTAGGAGAGGAATGGGGCATGTAAGGGAATATTATTATACAGTTGAAGGCAAAAACCTAGTAATGAGTGATACATTGGGGGCTCCTGAGACGAAGCACATGGTATTGAGGCTCGATTCTACTCAATTGGTGTTAAAAAAAGAAAACACTCCTTTATTTCCTGGTGAAAATCAGGTAAAATATCAAATACGTTTTTTTACAAGAATTTCAATGGACGCTTTAAAATAAAACAATCCGTTGCTTACCTTGGTAGCTGACTAGTTGAATTGATTTTGCAGTTACAGGAATGCTGATAAATCTACTAGAACAAGAGAGATATCCCGATCCATAATAAAACTCCTTCTTCAGTTTCTTTCCATCTGCGTATTGAATGATTGCATAAGCATCATTTGCTTCAGCCCGTATGATTTTTCCAGTTTGTTTTTCACTATTTAAAAATGACAATAGTTGATCATTGTTCTGGGCTGCTATAATCAAACTGGTATTTTTTTGTACAATCATTTCAGCTAAACCCTTTCCATCACCCTTTACTTTAAATGCATTATCTTCTTTGTAAAAGCCTCCTTTACCATCCCCTTTCAACACCAGGCCATTGAAAGCGTCATATTGGCCATTAATTTCTTCAGCGCTAAAATCGTTGCCAATTAGTATAATATCTTCCAAACCATCCCCATCATAATCATTAATCAATGTTCCGAATACTGGAGCAAATTGTGCATCAATTGGAAGGGCGCTCAATTTCCATTTTGAATCACCTTGATTAATCAATACCGATGTTTGCATAGTATTTGCAGAAAAACTAGTGGCTTCATTTAATTTTTCTGCAGGAAATAAATCCAGAATGGTTGCATTTGCATAATCATGATACAGTGAAAATTTCTTTCTTAGTCCAGGTAATTGCTGCATCAGGTCATCTCTTGGGTGGATTGGATAAGCTTTGCCATTTTGGGTATAAGTGATAATGGAATTATTGTTTCCATTGTTACTAAAATCATTTACAAAGATCCGGAGTGGATTTTCAATTGATGTGGTATAGCGACTGTTAGTACCTTGATTTCCTACAACATAATCTATTTGTCCGTCATGATTCATATCCGAAGCCTGTATACTATTCCACCAGCCAATACTATTGGATAGACCTAGTTTAGTTGTGCAATTTTCAAAGAATTTCCCTTTGTTAATAAAAACTGTGATTGGCATCCATTCACCTACTACAATGAGATCTGGTAAGTTATCATTGTTTACATCCGACCAGACCGCCGCATTCACCATCCCAATATTGTTTAGGCCTGGTGCAATCTTAGTGGTGATATCTATAAAGCGTCCGCCAACATTTTCGAGTATTTGGCTTTTGCCCCCCTCTGGATAATGTTGGGGCCTTATTTTTCCGCCAACAAAAAGGTCAAGATCTCCATCTCTATCAAAATCTGATGCCACTACGCATGAGCCGCTTGAAAAATTGATTGGCAATGCATCTCTTTTTAGTGTAAAATTTCCTTTGCCATCATTAAAATACAATCGATCCTGATAATACTTCGCCCCATCTGCAAATTCATTTCCCCCACTTACTACATATAAATCAAGGTCATGGTCATTGTCTGCATCAAAAAATAACACTCCCATATCTTCTTCATATTTTTTCCCCAAGTCAAGTAAGCGGGTATTGAATTTTCCATTTGCCTGTTGATAAAATAGTTTACCCGATTGATTGTATGCTCCTCCTACAAAAAAATCATCTAAATTATCTCCGTTGATATCTCCCACTGCAATACCAGGACCAGCCATTGAAAATTTATGAGGCAGCAGCGGTTGGATATTGAAATCCGTATAGGGGGTTTCTTTATGAATAAATTCATTGCCCAGATTATATTCCATAAAAGTCCAATCTGTCTTTTTTGATGCAGTCTTTTTCAACGGTTCAATTTCACTTTCAGTATATTTAATGGTTAATAATTGGTTGGATTTGATGGCAAGCAAATGTTTCGATTTACCGTCGGGCCAGGTTATAACC
>CAMBTV010000181.1 GCA_945870835.1 Chitinophaga pinensis | reverse complement strand
TTGAGTTGAACTACCTTAATAATTTTAGAATCATTCGTTACGCAGATGTTTTATTGATGGCTGCAGAAGCTTATAATAGATCTACTGCTGCAAATGATGTGAAAGCTCAAGGCTATTTGAATCAAGTAAGAGGAAGAGCTTTTGGAAATGCGCTTAATAACGTTACCTCTACTGGAGCAACATTAAAGCAAGCTATTTGGGATGAACGCAGACTTGAGTTAGCAATGGAAGGCGATCGTTTCTTTGACTTAGTAAGAACAGGACAAGCAACTGCTAAAATTAATGGGTTTAAAACAGGTAAACATGAAGTGTTTCCGATACCTCAACAAGAGGTTGACATTTCTGGTTTAACTCAAAATAATGAATATTAATCTCATTGTAAAATATATTCAAATAAATAGTATGAAAACATTAAAATATTTTTTGAGTTGTTTGATACTCATTTTTATATTCTCAGGGTGTAAAAAAGAAATCAATGACGATGTTTCCTTCGTTAAGACGGCGGCTACATCAGCAAAATTGGGTGCTATGTTTACCATTACCCAAGACAATACAGGATTGGTTGCCATCATTCCAAATGGGGAAGGTGTAGCAAGTTTTGAAATTACCTACGGCCACGGAACCACTGCCCCTGTAAAAGTATTGCCAGGTGGTAATACTACCCATATTTATCCTGAAGGAGTGTATGATGTAAAAATTACTGGTACCAACGTAGCAGGTGTTGCTACTACTGTAACACAAAAATTAACTGTTACTTTTAAGGCGCCAGAAAATTTAGAGGTAACTGCTGCAATTGATGCAGGGAATAAATACAAAGTAAATGTTTCAGCAAAAGCATTGTATGAAACTTTCTTTCAGGTTTATTTTGGAGATGTTTCCAATGAAGTACCTACTAATTTACTAGAAGGGGAAACTGTTTCTCACGTCTACAAAAAAACAGGAAATTATTCAGTTAAGGTAGTTGCTTTAAGTGGAGGTGCCGCAACTACTACTCTTACTAAAGTGATGGCAATAGTTGATCCAGTATTACTTCCTGTTACTTTCGAATCTCCTACCATTGACTATAAATGGAATGATTTTAGCGGCGGTAATGTAACCGTTGTAACCAATCCTCAATCTAGTGGAATCAATACATCAGCGAAGGTAGCTAAGATGGTAAAAAATGCAGGTGACCCATGGGGTGGAAGTTGGCTTGGTCTTGGTGGACCGATTGATTTTTCTGCTAACAAGGTTTTCCGAATGAAAGTATTTTCACCGAGAGCAGGCGCTAAAGTATTACTAAAAGTAGAAAATGCTAGCAATGGTTCTATATCATTTGAAAAAGAAGTTGTAACTACGGTTGCAAATGCTTGGGAAGATTTAGCTTTTGATTATAGAACAATCAATACTGCTAACGCATACCACAATATTGTTATCATATTTGATAATGGAACACCGGGTAATGGATCAGCTGATTTTACATTCTTACTAGATGACATTAGACTAACCGATGCGATGCCGAATACTCAAATAGATTTACCTGTAACTTTTGATGTGCCAGGATTTATATATACGGTAACTGATTTTGGAAATAACCAAACAGAGGATGCAACAGATCCTACAGATGCTGGTAATAAAGTAAAGAAAACTACTAAACCGAATGGAGCTGAAACTTGGGCGGGCACCACCCTTGGGACTGCTACAGGTTTTGCAACAGCTATTCCATTAACTGCAGCTTCTTCACAAATGAGTGTCAGGATTTATTCTCCAGCTGCGGGTTTACGAATTCTTTTGAAAGTTGAAGACCACAATGACAATACACGTTCAGTAGAAACTTTTGCTACTACAACAGTGGCTGGTGACTGGGAAACATTAATTTTTGATTTTAACAATCAAGCAACTGGTACAGCCGCATTTAATTCAGCGTATACTTACAATAAGGCTTCTATTTTCTTTGATTTTGGAAATAGCGGATCGGGTAAAGTATTCTATTGGGATGATGTAATAAAATTAACTACCAACTATGTAGAGAGCGTTAGCCTCCCATTAACTTTTGAGTCATCCAGTTTAACGTATACTTGGAATGATTTTGATGGCGGGGTAGTTACGGTACTAAATAATCCTCAATCTGGTGGAATTAACACGAGTACTAAAGTAGCTAAGATGGTAAAAAATATGGGTCAAATTTGGGGAGGAAGTTGGATTGGATTGGCTGCTCCGATAGATTTTTCAACTAAAAAAACTTTTAAAGTAAGAGTGTTTTCGCCGAGAGCTGGCGCCAAACTTTTATTGAAAGTTGAAAACCAAACAGATGGTGGAATTAATTTCGAAAAAGAAGTAGCAACAACTGTTGCAGGTGCATGGGAAACATTAACCTTTGATTACAGCGCCATTAATACAGCTAATTCCTATCAAAAAATTGTTTTGATTTTTGATTTAGGAACAGTAGGGGATGGCTCTGCTAACTTTACATACTTATTTGATAACATCACCCTAAATTAATTTGATAAAAACTACAATTATGAAAAATAATTTTAAATATATCGTTGCGGTTTTGTTGATCACTATCGTTGGGTTTCTTTCTTGTAAAAAAACCGAGTATAGTTTTGGAAACATTAAAACACCGTCAAGTTTAACGCTTACTTCTGCAGTAGCAGGTGTAGACGCAACTAATCCAAATGGTAATGGAACAGGAACTGTTACCATAACTACATTAGCCACCGATGCCTTAACCTACAATATAGATTTTGGGGACGGTAAAACACAGGTGGTGCCATCAGGTGTAATTACTTATAAGTACACGACTCCTGGGGTTAATGATTATATGGTAACAGTAAAGGCTGTGGGAACGGGCGGATCAGTTTCTGTAATCAGTAAAAAAATTACTGTGTATGTTGCTTTCAACATACCACAGGCTATTTTAGATGCGCTAACTGGTTCTGGGACAAAGACTTGGGTTACAAATCAAGATGCACCAGGCCATTTTGGTGTTGGCCCTGCTGATGGGTTTTCTCCTGACTGGTATGCAGCTGCTCCTAATTCAAGAGAAGCCTGTGCTTATGATGACGAGATTACTTTTTCTAAAGACGCCAATAATAATATATCCATGACAATCAATAATAAAGGGCAGTCATTTTCTATCGGTGCAGCAAGTTCGTTTTATGGATTTAGTGGAGCGGATGCTTGTTTTAATATTGTAACTACTGGAACTAAAAAACTAGCATTTATGGATGCAACATCTGCATCAACTTCTGCAGTATCTACCAGGATTCAGTTTAATGTGCCAGGTAATGGTATCATTAATTTTGGAACAGGAGGGACTACCTATGAAATATTAAGTGCAACAGCTACTAATATTCATTTAAGAAATATCGGTGCTGATGGAAATTCTTGGTATCAAAAATTGAAAGCAAAATAATTATACTGAATGCGTTTATTGTTTTCATTTTTGGTTTTAATTATTGCGGTATTCATTTTGGGGGCTTGCTCAAAAAAGGACACTCCTATTGTAAACCTTGCGCCATCTAATTTGTCTGTAACTGCTTCGGTAGGTACAGACAATAGTGGCAATGTTTCATTTATTGCATCTGCTACTAATGCTAGTACTTACGATTATGATTTTGGAAATGGCATATTTCAGACAGTTCCATCTGGAATTGTTACTTATAAATATCCAGCGACAGGTAATTACATAGTGAATGTAATTGCAAAAAATACTGCTGGACAAACTATTTCAAAATCTATTTCTGTAGCGGTAACAGTGGCTGTTTCATTAATATGGTCTGACGAATTTGACCAACCAGGAGCACCTAATCCTGCCAAATGGGGATATGACGTTGGTGCAGGTGGCTGGGGAAATGCAGAATTACAGTCTTATACCAGCAGAATAGAAAACGCAGTTGTATCAAATGGAACTTTAAAAATAATTGCAATTAAAGAGAACTATAGTGGAAGTTCATATACTTCTGCAAGACTCTTAACTAAAGAAAAATTTTCATTTAAATATGGCAAGGTAGAAGTGAAAGCTAAAATGCCTACAGGAATTGGAACATGGCCAGCTGCATGGATGCTTGGTTCAAATTTCAATACGGTTAGTTGGCCAAATTGCGGCGAAATCGATGTCGTAGAGCATAAGGGAAGTGATGTCAATAAAATTTATGGAACATTACATTATCCTGGACACTTTGCTGGTACAGCAGATGGTGCTACAAAAGTAATCTCAGGCGCTACTACTGAATTTCATATTTATTCCTGTGAGTGGTCTGCCGCTTCTATTAAATTTTATGTTGACGAGGTTGTCTATTATTCATTTGCAAACAATAATACATTGCCATTTAACCAGAACTTTTTTGTCCTTATTAATCTTGCAATGGGTGGAAACTTTGGCGGTTCGGTGGATGCCGGCTTTACCAATGCCACTTTTGAAGTTGATTATGTGCGGGTGTATCAGTAGAATTTAAAAAACAAAAATATGTGTACGTTTAGAATAATAGGTTTATATTTTCTCCTTTCCATTTTTGCTTTTCCAGCAATGGCTCAAAAAAAATTATATAATAAACTGGTATGGCAAGATCAATTTTCAAAAAATGGATTACCAGACGCTACAAAATGGAGTTATGATGTTGGGCACGGATGTCCTAGAATTTGTGGTTGGGGAAATAATGAAGTTCAATATTATACCCAGGCAAGAAAAGAGAATGCACGTGTTGAAAATGGGTTTTTAATTATTGAAGCGCGCAAGGAAAAGTTTGAAGATGCTAATTATACTTCCGCAAGATTGGTTACAAAAAACAAAGGAGATTGGACTTATGGGCGTTTGGCGATACGTGCTAAAATACCTACTGGAAAAGGATTGTGGCCGGCTGGTTGGATTTTGCCTACCAAAAATATGTATGGAGATTGGCCCAAAAGCGGCGAGGTGGATATATTGGAAGCAGTAGGCTTTTCTCCCGACTCTGCTTTTGGAAGTGTTCATACTCAACGTTACAATGGAATGTTTGGTACACAGCGCTCGGCTTCATTAATTGTTCCAAATTTATCTACTCAGTTTCATAATTATGAAATTGTGTGGACTCCAGAAAAAATAGATTTTTATATCGACAATAAACTTTACAATTCATTTAAGAATGAACACACTGATACCGACGCTTGGCCTTTTGATCAGGCATTTCACCTAATATTAAATATTGCAGTGGGAGGTAATCTAGGTGGTAAATTTGGAATTGATGATTCTTCATTTCCTGCTCAGATGAAAATTGATTGGATTAAGGTGTATCAATAAAAATCATAAAATTAAAATAGCAGGAAAAACCTTTAAAAGTTTGCAGGTGAAAAATAGAAAGTTCATTTGTAATTAGAACAGGAGAAATGTTTATTGCATAAGTTGGATGGCGGATTTTAATCCGCCATTTTTTTATGAAAAAACGAAGATATTCATCAGCTTTATATCAGCAATTAATTTGATATTTTTTTAATAGTATATTGAAATTGTGTCCTGTCATTAAATCAAAATTTGTATCAGACATAATTATTATTTTATCTAATCTTAACCAATTTAATTACGAAAGAGCTGAGCTACCCCATTGGCAATTTTGAATTGAAGCCCCAACTTTGCTATTTACAGATCTCGAAAATCTTGTACTGGAGAATTCATTCTTACCCTAGCTTTTTCTCTAAAATTTGTTTTGAAAGAAAAAAAATTGGAAAATAAACTAGCGTCAGGATATTAAAAGTATTCAAATTTTTCTATTTTCAAGTCGAAAGGCAAGTTCTATAAATAGAAAATTTAAA
>CAMBTV010000180.1 GCA_945870835.1 Chitinophaga pinensis | reverse complement strand
TGCCTTTGCCGCTGCTAAAGAATTTGTTCGTTTAGATTTATTGGATGACGTAAAACATTTAGATATAGTTAATAATCAAAAAACATTTGAGATTATTAAATCCTGGAATTCAGAAAACAACTAAATATAAAACGATATTATTAGGTAGTTTGAATTTAAAAAATGTAAATAAAGACGAAGATTTCCCAGATTCATGGTAATGTCAATTTTCTAATAGTTACATAATCAATCATCGCATTATAGCTGCATCTTTCTTCGAAAAGGGGAGCAAGAAAATCAACCACTTACACAAAAATGTAGGTGGTTTTTTTATGTCCCTGCCAGGTTTGTGCCAGGTTTTGATCTTTTTGAGGGAAAACAGGGGTGAATGGAGGTGAATGGGTGGAATTGATGGAAACTGATCGACAACCCATTTTTTATGACTATTAACAAGACAAAAAGGTCGGCATTTACTTAACAAAATTGAATGTTCAATTTAAAGCCTCAATCATTTATAATATAGACGGTTCGCCTAAATTAATTTTCGAATTTATTCTAACATTCGGAAAAAACACACCGGGACCTCAGGGTTATGAAGATTTTTTGAGAAAATGAAGGCGTTGATTTGTAGTTAGTTATGTTTTGGGAAAACCGAAATCAACCGATTTGTAGTTGTAATGTTTTTTTAAGGGACAGGTCGAAATGGTATTGTGGGGATTGATAACGTAGATTTTCCAACCTATAAACCAGATCACAGCTTCTATCTTTACTTAGCGATTCCAACTGAGAAGTTTCTACTAATGTTTGATCTAAATCAAAACCTATACAATTCTTTATTAAAAGAGTTTTTTCTGAACTAAATAACCTTTAAGAATTTCAGAATCATTGGTATTATAAGTGCTTTGTAACAACAAATTCCTTTTCTGTTCTAATGAAATGCAAAATTTTTCAATAGATTCTGGATTAAATAGTTTAATGCCACCTTCATTTTCAACAATATCTTTGTTTCCTTGAAATTTCTCTGAATTGTCAAAATTAAAGTCAACATGAGTGTATAAACATCCAATTAGTCGGTTTTGCTTACCAGCAAATGATACTGTATGTCTTGTACCACCTTTAACTCCTGTTTCTAAAACTATAATTCCTTCTGCGGAACCACTTTGTAATCTATCCCTTTGAACAAAAAAGTTTTTAAGTGATTCTTTACCAAACTCATATTCACTTATTAAAACACCCCCAGTATCTAATATTTGATTGGCTAGTCTGTCATTTTCCTTTGGGTATATTTTGTCAAGCCCTCCTGCTAAAAAAGCTGCAGTTGGCTTTTTTACATCTACCGCTGCTTTGTGTGCAACTGTGTCATTGCCTTTTTTTGTTTCTGCTGAAACATTTCTGGTCATGATAAAATCTTACACATTGGACTGTTTATTAATATAGTTAATGATGGAGACTCGCTAATAAATTAAGCTACTTTTTGTCTAATTTATGCTGAAAATAGGCAATTGTATTTTACATTTTAGGATTAAAATGTTGAAGCGCTGTACCCTTCTTTACGATTCGGTAAGTGTAACCCAGACTAATGGAATAATCCGCAAAAGCGGCATCACCCTGCACATGAACCAGCTTTGCAGGATCTGTTACCCCCTTGTTTTGCAATTGCTGGCTAGCAATATCCGCTGCACTCTGAATCCGATTTCTTACAACATTAAATGGTATATATAAACTGATTCCATGCTGACCTGATCGATAACTAATGCCAGATTCAATCGCAATCACATAGCCAGGTCGACGAAATGCAACCTTACCTCCCAATGCATCATATGCTGGAATACCCTCTCCCCTTGCTGCAAGGGATAGGGTGAGTTTTTGAGCTTTGTCTACCGTGCTCATGAAACCGGCACGGGCAAGGTATTGATCAGGACTAGCATACAAATTGTACCCTTGAAGTCCGGCTGCAGGTGCAGATTTGAAACTACCATTAGACTCCCTTGGATTAAATAAATAGTACCCATTAACAAAACCGTACACTGTTTTAAATAAATGTCTGAATCCTTGTGCCTCCAATGAAAAACCGATACCTCCATCACCCGGTTGAATCGCTTGGTCCATTACAGCCATTCGAATGGTTCCGTTTGCCTGTGGAGCGGCATCCAGCACATTGTGATTTCCGTTGTTTAATTTGATACCTAAGCCCAACATCAAATTGCCTTTGTGCGCCTTCGCTGGATCCATTACCCAATAGTTAGCACCTACTCGGATATCTCCCAAACCTTTTGCAAATACACTGTACCGAAAAGTATCCTTCACAGGTGCTGTTTGCCTTAACACCTGCGACCGCTCGTTATTTACGTAGGGCAGCGTCAGATTTAATTGCCATCTACTGGTTAAGCCGTATGATAAATTAAGGTCGAGCGAATGCGAATAAATATTGACTGCATTTCCACGATCAATTCCATCCATACCGATTCCCCCTCCTGTATTTTGCCGCTGAGGCTGTTCTTCTGTGCCAATATAATGGCGCCATGAATGGAAATAACGATAGTTAGCGCCCACCTGCCAATCACCTTTTGAAATATTATAGGCATCTGATGAACACATCGATAATCCGCCCATTTGGCGAACAGCAACACAGCCCTGAGCATAAGAATGAAATTGTACAAATAAAACAATTGTAAAAATGAAAATAAACTTTTGCATAAATATTGCATATTGAATTATATCTAAAAAATATTAAATAAAAATAGCTTCGAAATTAATAAATTTACTAGACTATTTTCCGCTTGGATACCCAGCACTTGTGTCAGCAATGGGCAGACCTTGGTAATTAATTATCAAAAAAGGTACTGTTTCGGAAGAATCAATGACATATTTCCACTTTTTTACATAGTCCAAACCGGGTAAAAAATCATCCTTGCGTTGCTTCAACTCTTTTAGTAAATCCCGATCCATCCTATTTTGTAAATTTGAAAACGCATCATTACCTACCAAATTATTGAGTTGGAAAGGATCATTTACACAATCAAATAATAACCAAGGGCCTTTTAAATCACGCACATAAGTGTAATTTTCAGTCCTAATTCCACGGTATTCCTTTCCCCCATTTGCCCGAGTCCATTGACCAAAAGGCTGAACGCATGAAATCAAAGTATAAGTGACATCATTTTTCTTTTTACCTAACAGAATTTGAGAAAAATCTTTTCCTTCAACAGATTTTGGAATATTTATTCCGCTCAAACCTAATAACGTAGGCATAATATCAGGAGAATTGATTAAGATTTTAGAAATTTTACCATTCGATCCGAATGCTTTGGGATAATGAATCAAAAACGGAATACGAATACTTTCGTCATAGGGTTGTTGTTTATTCCATGCACCATGTGAGCCCATCAAATCACCATGATCTGATGTAAAAACGATGATTGTGTTTTCATCTAACCCCTGATTTTTCAGAACTTGCCACAATTTTCCAACGCAATCATCGATTGCTGTCATATGTGCATAATAGCCACGAAGATCTTTTTGGACCCATTCAATTTTATCTTTGGGTACATTATCACGAATTGTAAAGATCTTATTGGCATAAATTTTCTGATATTTTTCAGGAGCTGTATTATAAGGATCATGAGGCGAGCCAATGGATAATACTAAAAAAAAAGGATCCGATGCATTGGTTTGTGTCTTCAAAAATTGACATACATCTTGAGTTTGGGAGATGGCGTCATAACTTTCCCAATATTTTTTTTCTTTAGAATTTCCCTCATAATAGGCAGAATGATTGTAATCATGGGTACACTCAAGTGCCTTCCAATAATCAAATCCCTGTTGACGGCCAACTGGAATATATGAACTCCGACCATGGCCATCCAAATGCCATTTTCCAATGAAAGCAGTTTGATATCCATGATCCTTAAAAACTTTCCCGATGGTATTACTATTTGAATCTAAAAAAACATCGTTCATAAAAAGCCCGTGCGTTAGTGGGTATTGACCTGTTAAAAAAGAAGCCCTATGAGGTGTACAAACGGGCATTCCTGAAACTGCATGCGTCAGGTTAATACTTTTACCTGCCAATTTATCTAGATTAGGTGTGCTAACATTATGATCACCTGAATACCCAGTAGATTGAGCACGCCATTGATCCACTAAAATATATAGGATATTAGGATTTTTTTTTTGCTGGGCAAACGATGAAAATTGAGGCACAATGAAAAAAAGTGTCAAAAAAAATTTTAAAAAGTATTTCATGAATTTTAAAATTAGATGTAAGATTACTTATAATCTATTTTTTTAAATACTAAATGATCCGTGAATTAACCCCTAAACATCTAAATCCGCTGAACCCAAATTACCGCAACGCTCTATCCAATACCAATTTCCCGACTACAAAATCGCCTACTTTTTTACCATAATCGGTACTTACCAAACAA
Source organism: Chitinophaga pinensis (assembly GCA_945870835.1). Classification (GTDB taxonomy): domain Bacteria; phylum Bacteroidota; class Bacteroidia; order Chitinophagales; family Chitinophagaceae; genus Ferruginibacter; species Ferruginibacter pinensis_A. The sequence continues at coordinate 1,417 of CAMBTV010000180.1, read as the reverse complement.
CTTGGGTGAAAATGGATACCTCCGTAAAATCGGGCCAGATTGTTTTCATTAGACGCCTCTCTGAAGGAAGTAAAAGATCGGTTAGGAATTCCAAATTCAAGTTCACTGGTATCGGTATAATTGAAGTTTTCACCATACATTTTGGTAAGCGCAGAAGCAGCTGCTGAGGAAACTGTACTATGCCCACAAGTATATTCTGGAAAAGGAGGTGTTTGCAAATATGGCCTCCACTCTGGGTCGATATATTTATTGATTACCGTTTCGGGTCTTACCATATTGCTTCTGAATTTTTCATCCCAGCAATGGATAAACGCATCAAACATACAAATAGAGGTAAGTGTATACGCAGCAACTGTTTTGGCAAAGTCAGCCTTTGATTTTACCGAGGCAATTCCTACGATATTCATCCAGTGTCCGGGAGGAGAAAACTTTTTTGTGATAAACTGAACGTGCCCACTCACATGTAATTCATTGGGAAGGTCATTCCAAAACAGGGCAATATGCTTTTGCTCGTCTGTCAAATGATCGATCGCATTTTTAGAATCCATTACCTGCTTATAATAAGGCCCCTGCTTATCACTCATATTAAAAGGAATCGGAAGGGGTGTTCTAAACTGATCAGCGCTGTCCATAACCAGGGTCCTGATTTCATTCCAATGCGGTTCAATGGCACTTGCGTACATCGGTGGAGTAGGCACCCAACGACCAGGCAAGTCAATGACGGTATATTTTTCAGCGCTTCTTGTCTGCAGGTAATTGTCTTTTTTACTCCAGGCCAAAATTGATTTTGCAATTGTATCGGAAAAAGCGATAGAATTATTCAACATCTCAGTAGGCATCCCTTTGCTTTTAGCGAGGGATTTTAAACTATCTACAAAATCCCTCATACTCCCTTCCGGAAAAGTAACCGCTTCTCCAACCTTACAAAAAGCCAACAAGGCCGAAAATTCAACATCCACTGGGTGGGTAGTATCTAACGCAGGCATCGTAGTTAGGCCATGAATTTGTCCAGCTAATGATTGATACTTTTTTGGATAAGCCGCTGCTATACACTCATAAGCGGCAATATTGGCGTAGGTATAATTTCGGGAAGCAACGATCGGAGTGAAATTATTGTACTTTACCACCTCATTTAATTCCTTTACGGTTTTGCAATAAGAAATCGGCTCCGGGAAATAGGTCCTGCTAACGTCTGTTCCTTGCTGACAGGAATTTGTTAATGCAACTAACACCATCATCATTATCAAAAGTCTTGTCATACTAATTTATTGTGGAGTTGAATCTGGCTCTACTTTGCTAATTTTCACAAAATAATCTATAAATTCATAATAAATGTATTTACAGGATAGTGCAGGATAGATGGCAATTAATTTAACTTAAATTTAATGTATATTTTTTTTGAAATTGAATTTTTTTT
>CAMBTV010000179.1 GCA_945870835.1 Chitinophaga pinensis | reverse complement strand
TTTTTTTTGTTTTTCTACGTAACTTTCTAAAATGTTATCGAAAAAAACACAATATGCACTCAAAGCGCTGGGCTATTTAGCTGCTAAATTTGGCCAGGGTCCAGTACTGATATCAGAAATTTCTAAAAATAAAAAAATTCCTATCAAGTTTTTAGAGACCATCTTATTGGAACTGAAACAAAACAATGTGTTGGAAAGTAAGAAGGGAAAAGGGGGTGGGTATTATTTGATTGAATCCCCTAAGAAAACAACCCTGGCTCAAGCAATAAGATTGGTGGGTGGACCCATTGCATTGATTCCCTGCGTAAGCCTCAATTTTTACGAAAAATGCGCTGATTGCGATGAAGCTACCTGCGGCCTCAATAAGGCCATGCTCCAAACAAGGGACGCCACACTTAAGATACTAGAAAAAAAGACATTGGCTGAGCTGATAGACGGGTAATTCAATGCCTTAATCCATTATTAACCTAATCTGATTCTGCAGCTAAGCCAATTTTTACTAAGCGAATAAGCCCATCTCTGCTTTTCCCAAACCATCTGGAGTAGTATAGAAAGGTCTTCCCTCAACCAAATAATGGGTATCTTGAGCAATACCAAGTGCATGATAAATAGTTTGGTGAACCTGTTCAATCTTAATTGGATTTTCAATGGTTTTGCAAGGACGCTCATCGGCTGTTTTACCAAACACATTTCCTTTTTTTATACCTCCTCCAAACATTAACATAGAACAGCCATCTGTGAAGTGGCGATGCATTCCATAATTTTTAAGTTCCTGGATAACGTCGGGTTGATTGACTTGCTCTTGTACCTTCAAGTCGGGGCGACCTTCTACCATCATATCCCTACTAAACTCACTCGCCAATATTACCAAGGTACGATCGAGATGCCCTGAACGATCAAGGTCTTTTATCAATTGAGCAATCGGAGCATCGATTTGTTTTTTCATATTCACCAGTGTCGTATGTCCGTTGTCGTGAGTATCCCAGTTTTTGAAAGGTTCATACTCTGTAGTAACACTAATAAAACGAGCACCCCTCTCCGTTAAACGTCTTGCCATTAGGCATCCCAAACCAAATTTTCCAGTATTGTAAATGTCATAACTAGCCTTTGGTTCATTGCTAAGATCGAAAGCTGCAGCCTCCGGTGATTTCAACAGCATGTAAGCCTGTTCCATTGATCTTCTCAAAGATTCCTTTTGATAATCGGTGCCCATTTCTCCCATAGCACTTTTGCTAATCAACTCATTGTACAACTGATTTCTTTTTTCAAAACGCGTGATATCCATACCCACAGGAGGTTTTACGCTTTCCAATCCTGAAGTTGGATCAGGAATTAAAAAAGGTCCATATTCATTTCCCAAAAATCCAGCGGTATGAAAAGCTTTCAATTCTTCAGCCTCACCTAAAGTAAAACGCTGACCAATATCTATAAATGCAGGGATCACTGAATTTTTAGGCCCTAGCTGTTTAGCAATCCAAGACCCTATATGAGGCGCCGCAACCGACTGAGGTGGTTTATAGCAAGTATGCCAGTGATATTGATGCCTCGAATGCAAAATATGACCCATATCACCTGCAACATAAGATCTGATCACGGTTCCTTTGTTCAGAACTTTTCCAACATTTTCTAAACCTTCAGAAAAGTAAATGTCATCCAATGCGGTAGGTACTGATTTAAAAGTACTAAGCACCTCATTTGCCTGCATCCCCTTGGTAAAAGGAGTAAATTTTTTAGGATCAAAAGTATCTGTATGTGCCATTCCACCACCCATCCATAGTAGGATTACAGTATCTGCAGTGGAAGTTAATTTAGGTCGATTGCAGGAAGACAAAAAACTAGCCATCGGTGCACCTGCAGCAAGAGCTGCCATTGAGGCGGCACTAGTTCCTCTTATAAAATCCCTTCTATTCCAACGATTACTCATAAATAAAAATTTATTATTGAAATAATTTAATAAATAATTTGAAATTCCGGCAACAGCAGAATAACCCAAAATAGATCTTCTATCGCTTCAGTTCTCGGCTGTTCTCCCAATAATTTTTTTGCCACTAAGTATTCTGCTGATTGAGCTTCTCTTCCCAATGCCCGTCTGTAAATTTCTTGAATAATTCGATCACTCGTTACATAATTTTTTTTCCAAATTTCAGCGCCCTTTCTAATCATCGAATTAAACCGGTTTCCATTGGTAAGTTCTAAAGCTTGCAAAAGATTTGCTTGTGACTCTCTACTGGTAGTCACTGTTTCCCTACTGGGTCTACCTAAAGCAGTTAAGAAAGGATTGTTAACAACCAAGGCAGCTCTTGCAAAAGGTGGATGAATTGAATCCACTTTTTTTACTTCGGTGATTTTTGCAGGACGATATTTTAACATCGAATCCGAAAAAATCGGACCAATCACCGTTCCACCTGCATCTGAAAATTGCTCAGCCGACATTCTTTTTCTAAGCACTCCCGTAAATTGATATTGCTGTGTTACGATTGTATTGGCATCTTTAAATCCAACAGAAGGAAGTTGATAGGTATTGGAAGTAGCAACTAAAAAAATAAGTTCTTTGATGTCTGATTTATTTTGCTCAAAATTAAATGCCATCCAATCTAACAAATCCTGACTCCAAGGTTCGTTGTCCATCACATCTACTGGTTCAACAATACCACGTCCCATCATTTGTGCCCACATTCTATTGACCAAAGTTCGATACAATCGACCGTTTGCAGGCTGCACCATATTTACCGCCAACTGTTGTTGCTTAATCGATTTAGTAGCACTGCTATCAATCGTTCCCAATTCTTTCCATAAAACTCGAGCACCAGTATACTTACCAGTAGGCTTATCGCAGCGATTGATTTCAAGAGAACTGTCTGCGAAAATATTTGCAAAAGCATATGCATCTGTTAATTTCCAATCACTGATAAAACTATTATGGCAAGAAGTACATTTTAAATTTAACCCAAAGAATACTTGAGATATATTTTGCGCTGCTTGCATCTCCGTGCGCTGACTAGCATTGACCACTCCGCGCCATTTAATTCCTTCTACAAAACCCTTTGACTCATCGGTAGGACTAATTAATTCTTTAACGAATTGAGTGTAGGGCTTATTAGATTTGATTGACTTATACAACCAATCAGTAATATTTTTACGACCTCCTGTAATGTATCCCGTTCCTGTATAATCATTTCTTAAGGCATCATTCCAAAAACTAAGCCAATGGGTAGCATAATCATCTTCTCGATTCAATAATTGCCTTATCCACAAAGCTCTTTTATTAGGCCTTTTATCTTTAGTAAATTTTTCAATTTCTTCGTAACTAGGAAGTAAGCCAATGATATCCATTGTAACCCTTCTTATAAAAGTTCTATCATCCACAACCTTTGGCCAAGCAATTTTATTTTGTACAAAATATTGGTTTGTCCATCTGTCGATAGGATTAGAAAGCTCATCAGTAGCAGGCGGTAGCGTAGGATTTCTAGGTTGAAGTGCAGCCACTCTAAAAATATTTTTTTCAGTTGAATCCGGCCATGGTGCACCTTTTTGAATCCAGAAACTAATGATAGCAATATCACTCTCAGATAATTTTTTACCCTTAGATGGCATAGCATCTTTGTGATCGGAAGGTAAATTAATACGACGGAATAATTCACTCGCACCAACATTGCCTGGTACAATCACAGGCCCATTTTCTCCTCCTTTAAAAATCATATCTTTTCGGTCTAAACGAAGATCCCCTTTTATCTTTTCTGCACCGTGGCATTTATAACAATTGTGTGCCAATATAGCCCTAACCTGAACATTTAATTCTACTGATTGTTGCTTAGTTAATTGAGCAGTATCATTTTTAAATTGTGTAAGGTCAAAATTTGATTTGGCAGCAGTAACATAATCAGTACTCCAAGGAAGGGTAGCAGAAATATAATCTTTTCCGTGTGTTAGTGAGGCGCCAAAATGCCCAGCCACAGCGACTCCTAAAGCACTCATCCACAAAACCGAACGATAAAACTTGATCAGTTGAAATTGCTCCTTTACCAATATCCAATTTAGCAATAACCAAGCAACACTCCCTAAGCAAGCAGTGGCAATACCCACCCATTGATGAATGTTTGAGAGGTCTTTTTCGTATCCTCCTTCTTTTACAATAAGTAATCCGGCAATAGCAGAAAATATAGCAGCGAATGTACCCGCCACTATCAATAATTTAATTCCTGCACGAAGGGAAGAGTTAAACTTTTTTACAGTAAAAATTTCTAGAATTCCAGCCAAAAGAAGAAGGGTAATAGGGAAATGGACTATCAATGGATGAAGTCTACCAAAAAATCTCCAAAGCCAAAAACTTTCAACCAATTTAGTGGAAGAAGAATTAGCAAATCCATTAAATGAAAATTGTAATAGGCATACTGATAGTGTCGCAGTTACAACGAAAACTAGCTTTTTATTAGGGACAATAATTTTCTTGAAATCTTTCATAAGCTAAACAGAAATAAAGATATAGAAAAATTACTTTCAAAAATAAACAAAGGACTAGTTGTTAAAATTTGTTTCGGAAAGAGAATAATTAATCTCGAGAAATGAAAATACAGCTTACCAATTAGAAGAGATTGGCTAATTTCCAGAAGCCCGTTTAATTTTTACTTTCCCAAAGCGTTTTTTTACATCGTCAATCGCCTTATACAAATCTGATTTTTTTTCAGTATTATCAAATAAATTTGTTTGGAGAGAAACATTGGTAAGCTCGCTTAATCGAACTCCTAGCAAACGAATGGGAACACCCCTTTTGTAAAGCTTATGAAATAAATCTTTTACGATTGGAATAATTTCATCCTCTGCACAAGTAAATGGAATAGTAGTTTGTCGCGAAACAGTTTCAAAATCGTGGTACCGAATTTTTACTGCAACGCAACCAGCAAACTTACCATCCTGTCTTAATTCGAATGCGATTTTTTCAGACATTCTAACGATTTCTCCCATCAGGAAATTGATGTCTGTTTTATTTTCCTCAAAAGTATTTTCAGTAGAGATGGATTTGGCTTCCTGGTATTGACAAACTTCCCCTTTGTGAATACCAAAACTCTTCTGCCATAATTCTGCACCCCACTTACCTAATCTTTCTTCCAATTGTGATAGGTCAAATAGACTTACATCCCGAATGGTAAAAATACCCATCGACTTGAGTACTTCATTGGTGTGATCGCCTACCCCTGGAATTTTACTTACCAACAGAGGAGCTAAAAATTCCTGTTCTTTTCCAAAAGCCACCTGTAGATAACCATTGGGCTTTGCCTGACCAGTTGCAATTTTAGCAATCATTTTATTACTACCCATTCCAAAAGAAATAGGCAATTTTGTTTCTTCCATTATTTGGCTGCGTAAATCAATCGTCCATTGAAGTGGATTAAAATATTGATTCATTCCTGTTAAGTCAATATAAAATTCATCAATAGACGCTTTTTCATATAACGGCGCTTTGGAAGCTATGATTTGGGTAACCCAGCGCGAGTATTTACTATATTCTGAATAGTTGCCTTTTACAGCAATTGCTTGAGGACAAATTAACAAAGCTTTTTTAGAAGGCATTCCAGAATGAATTCCTAGCTTTCTTGCTTCATAGCTACAACTCGCTACCACTCCCCTTTCTGAGCCGCCAACAAAAACTGGCTTCCCTTTCAACGAAGGATCATTCAACACCTCTACCGACACAAAGAATGAGTCGAGATCAAAATGAGCGATGATGCGTTGCGGGGTATTTTCCACCATTTAAATTGACAGATTGAATGAACTTGGCAAAAAGTATGAAATGGATGATCGATAAAAATACTTACCTATAAATATCTAATAATCCATCCGGAAGCGTAACAAAAATTTTTCGATT
>CAMBTV010000178.1 GCA_945870835.1 Chitinophaga pinensis | reverse complement strand
TTTCCGATTACAGGAAAAATTTATAACTGCCGGAAACATAAATACAGCAACAAGAATGGTTGATATAAATTGATTTTTTTTCATTTTACTAAAAATCCCTTCCAGCATATTTATGAAATTGTATCAAAATATTAGCTGAAAGGGATATTAAAAAAATATGTATTAATTACTATTAAGAATTTAACCTAAAATCCGGGATTTTGGGTCAACTTACCATTGCTTGCATCAATTTCAGTTCGTGGTATAGGGAAAAGATAATATTTATCATTCCATTTTGCCCCAATTGCTTCCATCGCAGATTTAAGCCTACCTGTACGTTTAAGGTCATACCACCTTATTTGTTCTAATGCCAATTCAAGATTTCGCTCATGTAATACAGAATCTCTGAACTGGTCTTTTGTTAAACCAGGTGTAAGATTGGGCAATAAAGCCCTATTTCTAATTTTATTAATTTCCTTATATGCTGCAGCGTTAGCACCATTTAGTTCATTTTCAGCTTCAGCTTTCACTAAAACTAAATCTGCGTAACGATACACTATATAATTATAACCAGCACCATCTCCGCTCACCGTTGCCGGATCAATCCACTTACCTTGGTTAGAAGTAGGATCAAGTGGTTTTTGGAATGTTGAATTTCTTCTGTCATCAGCTGGGCTAAATTTTGGATACAAATTTGGATCAACCTGAGTAATTCCCCAGCCACTTAATGCATCTAACCTTGAGCCTTGCCCGTCAACACGTACAAATTGGATAGCAAAAATACTTTCAGAGCCATTTTTTTTATCAATAGCAAATACATCTTTAAAAGTTGGTGACAAGCTATAGGCGTTACTGTTAATTACTTCTGTAGCTTTTGCTGATGCATTGGTAAAATCCTTTTGTGTCAAATAAACTTTAGCTAGATAGGCAGAAGCGGCCCATTTTGATACCACACCAGCTGGTGTAGTAGTAGGTAAGCTTTGTTCAGCATCTTTAAAATCTTTGATAATTTGCACGTACACTTCAGCCACTGTGCTTCTCGCAATGTTAACATCATCTGCTCTTTTTGCCTGGGTTACCCTTAAAGGCACACCTCCAAACATTTGCACTAATTGAAAATAATTCACTGCCCGCCAAAATTTCGCCTCCCCAACAGCGGCTTTTGCAACTGTTTTGCCTGCACTAATATCTGTAGCTTCAATTTTTTTTTGGTTATCAATTATAAGGTTTGCTCCAGCAATTGCCTTATAGGATTGAGACCACCAATCACCAATTTCACCAGTTGAACTAGAAGTGAAAGTTAGCCTATGGAAATCACCCCAAGCGCCGGCGCCATTTCCTTCATCGCTTGTTGCATTCAAAATCATCGTTCCGGCCTGGCCATATCCGCCACAGCATGCCTGCATTGACCTGTACATGCCAGCGAGTGCCGTTTTTACATCATTAGGGCTTTGAAAAAAAACATCTTCTGTATTGGATGAATACACTTTTTCTTCTAGCTTGTTACATTGAGTAAATATTAATGTACTCAATATCAAGAAACTAAATCTTATTATTTTTATCTTATTCATATAATTTTTTTTTAAAAATTTTTAGAAACCAACGTTTAAGCCAACGGTATAAGTTTTGTATAAGGGTATTGAAAGAATGTCAATATTTCTGAATAGATTACTCTGTGCAAATGAATTGACTTCTGGGTCATACCCAGTATATTTTGTAATAGTAAGCAAATTCGTTGCACTTGCATATATCCTTATGCTCCTTACAAATTTTAGTGACTTAGTAGTGAAATTATATCCAAGGTTTACTGACTTAAGCCTAAGGTAGCTGGCGTTTTCAACAGTTAAATCTGAATGGTTATTATCACCTACAGTTTGCCCTGGTGCAGGATATTTCGCATTGATATTGGTTGGTGTCCAGTAATCAGTGGCTGCTTTTGGTCTGTTGCCAAGTCTTGAAGAAATATAGTCACCCAAATTCCACATTTCTCCTCCCACGGCTCCCTGAAAAAGAATATTTAATTCCAAGCCCTTGTAAGAAAAATTATTAGTAATTCCATAGGTAAAGTCAGGGTTTGGATCACCAACTACACGCCTATCTTTATCATCAATCAATCCATCATTATTTAGATCCTTAAACCTCATTGTACCTACTTTTGAACCAGCAATTGCCGGGCCTGCTGCTAATTGAGACGCATCACGAAATAAGCCATCTCTTACAAAACCATAAAACAATCCGACCGGTTGATCTTTGATTAATGAAATAGTAGCTTGGGAGCCGCCAACTACATTAAACCCAACCAACAAAGTATCAATCCCGCCCCGGCCAAGGTCTGTCATTTTTTGTCTATTGCCACCAATATTTCCATTAATATCCCATTTGAAATCTTTACTGCTAACAACGGTAGCCCTAAGTTCTAATTCTACTCCTTTATTTGAAATACTTCCTATATTGCTAAGCTGATTGGCATAACCTGAGTTAGATGGTAATGGTAAAAATTGAAGTAAATCATCTGTATTTTTTACATAATAATTAATACTTCCTGTTAGTTTTTGATTCCAAAACCCAAAATCCAGGCCTAAATTGAATTGCTTTGTTGTTTCCCATTTCAAACTTGAATTCCCCAAAACATTTGGAAAAACACCTGTTTGCAAAATGCCACCATAAGGATATTGGTTAAATCCTAGTGTAGATTTTGTTTGGAGTGAACTTACCGCTTGGTTTCCACTTAATCCATAACTTAGACGCAATTTCAAATCGCTGATTGTTTTTGAACTTTTAAGAAAATTTTCCTGACTAACTCTCCAGCTGAATGCACCTGAAGGAAAAAATGACCATTGATTTGGACTTACAAATTTCGAAGAACCATCATACCTAGCTGTAAAAGTTACAATATACTTATCGTTATAAATATTATTTAACCTTACATAGTAGGAAGAAAGTAAATCCTCAACTCTATTAGTTTGAACCGGGTAAGTAGTTCCACCGGCAGATAAATTTTCATTTTTAAGAATATCATTGGCAAATTTAGAAGAACCTGCATTAATTGTACGGAACTCAGTTGTCTGGTAAGAATAACCGCCTACAGCACTAAACTGATTTTTTCCAATCTTTTTGTTATAATTTGCAAATGCTTCTATTAGACCACTATTGGAGTTGTTGCTATTTTTACCAGCTAATCCTCCCACCTGATTTCCATTAAAAGTAGTTCGAGAATTGTAATAGATATCCCTTAATAAATCATTTTTAAATAAACTTCCCCGTACTTCAAAACTAATTCCCTTGGCAATATTTGCTTTTAAAGACATATTATTAACAAAAGTTGAGATAGTATTCTTATTCAGTATGTCATTTGCAAGTGATATAGGACTATACTTAATATTGGGAGCACTCAACACATCTGGTTGACCACCTTCAAAATTTAAAGTGCCATCTGTATTATAAACAGACTCTGCGGGATTTGTAAAAAGCGCCGCTTCAAATAAGCCATACTTCTGTACATCCCTTATATCCGAGGGTGAATTATCAGCAGTAGATTGTGTATAAGAAGTTGTATTATCTAATCTAAGCCAAGAAGTAAGATTTGTCTGAAGATTTAATCTAAAATTTACCCTCTTGAATGCTGAGCCAATAAGCGGAGTTTGCTGATCCGACCAGCCAACGCTAGCAGAATAAAGCACTTCCTTACCACCACTAAAATCAAGTGAATAATTACGAATAAGACCATTTCTTTTAACTGCATCAATCCAATTGGTTCCCTGTCCGATTTTTTCAGGTTTTGGATAAAGCCTACCCTTCACAGTTGTGTCCTTGTACCATTGGGTTAAGCCCAGTTCTTTATTTGATAAATTTAAATACGCTGCAAATTCACTACCATTCATTAAACTCATTTTGGAGTCATTCAGCAAGCTTATTCCATTGCTTGCACTAAAATTCATTTTTGCTTGACCTGACTTTCCTTTTTTAGTGGTAACAATAATAACACCGTTCGCGCCCCTTGATCCATAAATCGCTGTTGCAGATGCATCTTTTAATACTTCAATTGATTGTATATCTGCTGGGTTTAACCAGTTCAATGCACCATTTGGATTTCCTTGCCCGGCATTTCCAGAACCTGAATTGGTTAAACCTAATGGACCTCCAGCAGCAAACGCAGCATTGTCATTAATAATAGGAAACCCATCTATTACAAATAAAGGTTCATTCGTTCCATTTAAAGAATTACCTCCCCTTATACGAATACTAGTACCAGCACCAGCCTGGCCACTCGATTGATTAATTTGCACACCACCTGCACGGCCGGTTAAAGCCTGGTCAACGGATGTCAATGGCACTTCGTTAACCTTACTAAGGTTAACGGAGGTAACTGAGCCAGTAAGATCTTTCTTTCTTGCAGTACCATAACCAATAATGACGACCTCGTCTCCACTAGATTCCTTCTGCTTCAAATTTAGCTTCAAAGCCCCTGTTGTAGTCGAAACCTCTATAGTTTCATATCCCACATAAGAAATCACTAAAATATTTCCGATAGCTGGAACATTAATAGTAAAATTTCCCTTATCGTCAGTTGTAGTGGATGTTTTAGCATTTTTCAGCTTAACAGTGGCTCCAGCAAGCGGCAATCCAGTAAGCGCATCTATAATGGTACCTGTTACAACCACATCGCCCGGCAATTCTTTTGCTATTTCCAATGACGAAATAATTGTTTTTAAACCTTCTTTTTTCTTAACTATAATCGTTTTGCCAACTACACTATAAGTTAAAGGCTGATTTTCAAAGCATTTAGACAATGCTTCAAAAATTTGAAGATTTTTTACGCTAATGTTTACTTTTGAGGCTTCATTTAAGATTTCATAATCATAGAAGAAAACGAAATCCGACTGCTTCTCGATGGAATTAAAAACCTTTGCCAAAGAAACATTTTTCTCAAAAAGCGTAATTTGAGAAAAAACAGTTGCCTTAACTTGCATGGAAAAAATAAATAAAAAGGCGATTAACTTCATACTTTGTAAAAATTGTCCATGTTTTCTGAACTCATTTACTGTCAGAGTAGTTTGGGTAATAAGTTTCCTTATAGAAACTGTAGTACAAAATGCGAATAAATGCATACTTTTGTCTTGTTTTAGTTAAAAAATATTAGGCCTAGCAGGTTTATACATAAAAGTTAACTTTAACATGTTGCCAGAAGTGTTCCACCACTTCTGGTTTTTTATTAAGTCAACCAATGAAACTTTTTATTAAAATATTGAATCTTATTTAGTAAAAAATGAACATAATTATTTAACTACTTTTTTTTCTCACACTCTTTCCAATCGATTGTAGCAACATTACCCCATCACAATTAATTTTCTACCTTCAATTCTGAAATTCACTTTACATTCATTCAATATTTTTAAAACATCAGAAATATTGCTATTGCGATTGATTTTTCCAGAAAAAACTCTTTTGGGCGATTCACCTTCAAAAGAGATATCTACATCATACCATCGCGAAATTTGCCTCAATATCAATTTTAAATCAGACTTATCAAATGAAAAATACCCGTTCTTCCATGCCAAGACATTATGAACATCCACATTATCTATTACCGTAATTTTATCACTATTTCCAACCTGGGCCTGATCTCCGGATTTTAATATAACATTTGCATCTCCTTTAGAAAGACTTACACTCCCTTCAATTAAAGTAGTATTACTAGTTTTTTCCTCTTTATAAGAATTAATATTGAAATGCGTACCTAACACTTTTACTTCCAATCCATTGAATGTAACCTTAAATGGTTTTTTCGCATTATGGGCTATTTCAAAATAAGCTTCCCCTGTTAGTTCAACCCTTCTTTCACTATCACTAAAAAAAGTGGGATATCTAATAGAACTAGCCGCATTTAACCAGACCTGGCTTCCATCTGGCAAAATAATACTATATTGGCCTCCACGTGGAGTTGTAAGAGTATTATAGACTACTTCTGGAAGCAACTCATTGATTTTTCTAT
>CAMBTV010000177.1 GCA_945870835.1 Chitinophaga pinensis | reverse complement strand
TTCAAGATCAATTTCTCTATCAAAGCAATAGAGACAATCGCCGGTGCTTTTGATCAATCGGATATTTAATTGATTGTAGTTATCTCTTATGCTATTTCGCTCACCCAACACAGGATTCCATACAGTATCTTTTTTGCTCCTTATGACTTCTTTCAATCGAAGTCCATCAGAAAACCTACCTATACCAAGCGCTGAGGAAAGCAATACTGGCTTGTTATTGTAATTCATTTTCCATGATAACTTTCCATCCGCTAACATAATCTCACTCTGTGCTTTCCCATCGGGAGAATGGATAATTATTTTCTCTTGTGCATAAATCGAAGAAGACAGAATCAACATTAAAATACTGATGTATTTATGAGGATTTAGGGTAATGAAAATTGTAAACTTATTTGTCAGCATTAATTTATTTTTTTTACTAATTATTAAAATTCTATGCAAAATTAAATTTAAAATGTCTTATACCCTCTTCTGGATATCCAATATGAATTCTCTTCTTTGGTAGAAAATAAATGATTGCTTATTTTATACTCTTATTACATTGAAAATAATCGCCTAGTCAAGTCCTTTTATTTCATAACCCAAACGATGGGGTCTGTTTAATAGGCTATTGGCCTCCTCATCTGGTTGCTCCACTTCAATTTCACGCTGTCCAATAGATATACCCGTTGAATCAAATAGATCCACCTTTACAGATCCCTGCTTAAAGAAAGTTTCCTCCATTGGATTCCAATAAATTTTGCGTTTTAATTTCATGGCAATGTGATGTAATAAACAGGTAGAACAGGAACGATGTCCAACCTCAACAGGTGAAATTGGTTGCACCCTCGTCTTAATACAATCAAGCCAATTGCCATGTTGTTCTGTACTTTTATACAAGTGGATCTCATTTTCTCCAATTACAGATTTAATAATTTTTTCATTGCTTGCAATCAATGATTTTGCATTCTCTGTATTCTGAACAGGATCACTTGCACTCGCTCTATAATTACCCCTACTCACAAAAATCCACCCTTCGGTTCCTTCAAATTTTATTCCATTGGGAATCTCATTGCTAATAATCATTTTTACTCCATTGGCATAAATTCCTTCTGTTCTAAAAAGCCCATGCACGTTCCACAAACCACTCTTTGGAAAATCAGCATTACCTGAAATCTCCACCGGACCAGTATATTCTGTATCCATTCCCCAATGAGCAATATCAACATGATGAGCGCCCCAGCCCGTAATCATTCCTGCACCAAACTGTTCGCAACGCAACCATCCCGGACGACCATAATCATTTTGAGGATGTACTCTTTTTTCTGTGTAAGGAACTTCAGGAGTAGAGCCTAACCAGGCATCATAATTTAAGTTTTTAGGGATCGGCATATCAGGTTCTACCTCTCCACCTGGGTCGCCAGGTAGACCAACATATACATTCTTGAGTTGACCAATTCTTCCATTGCGAACTAATTCTGCTGCATATCTAAATTGCTCTGCTGATCGCTGCTGACTTCCAATTTGTAAAATTCTTCCGGTACGATGCACTGCATTACTCAAGGCCCTTCCTTCTGCAATCGTTAATGATGCAGGCTTTTGTAAATAAACATCTTTGCCTGCCTCTACTGCATGTATTCCTAAATAAGCATGCGAATGATCAGGCGTACTAATCAATACTGCATCTATGTCTTTGTTCATCAGCAACTCCCAGTGATCATCATACATGGTTACTCCATTGTAAGCAGTTCCTGACAATTTAGAATAATAATCATTTACATATTTTTTTCCATCAGCCAATCTTTTACTATCCAAATCACAAACTGCCATAATTTTTGCATGACTATACTTCAACGTTTCAAACATATCATGATCCCTTGAAATTCTTCCTACACCAATTGCACCGATGTTTATTCTATTACTAGGTGCATTTTTACCTAAAACAGAAGCTGGAATAATTGTCGGAAAACCGGTAATAGCAATACCAGTGGCAGCACTTGCTTTCAAAGAGTTTTTTACAAAACTTCTACGGTCGATTTTTTTTGAAATAGACATAAAATTAATTTTTAAACGGGGCATCCTTATCCATAGCAACTGCTTTTGAATAATTGATTCCCTTATATTGATTGGCAATAAATTTTATTCCCTGTAATAAATGATTTTTAAAAGTAGCCTCTTGATAATTATTCTTATCATGCCCTAAAGTGGTAACCCAAATATTACCTCCTTCAAATGATTGATGCCAAACAGCAGGAAAGTAATTAGCAAAAGATCCTGAATGGATGGTAATTAATTGAGTGTCTTTTTTATCTAGTGTAGATAGATCGTGCATCATTAAAACTTTAATTCCAGGGTAAACTTGCTTTCCAAAATAACATTCATCAGACTTGGTCCATTTTAATGGAACTCCTTGCATGGAAGGGTGCGTAGGATCAATATTTTTAATGCTAAAAGTCTGAAAGGAAGCATGCCAAGTAAAAGTTTCACCCACCATCATTTTAAACCAGGTCCAATTTCGTTCTGTACCAGTAACCGAATGGATGCCTACAAAGCCACCACCCGCCTCAATATACCTTCTAAAAGCAAGTCGCTGCTCATCCGTATCAAAGACATCATTATTGGTACTAGAAAAAATTAATAGATTATATTTTTTCAGATTATTTTCATTAAAAACGGAAGGGTCATCAGAAACATCTACCATAAATTTATTAGCAGCCCCTAACTCCTGAATACAAATTACAGATGAAGATATATTATCATGCACATAACCCTTACCATTTTTAGTGTATACCAATACGCGACTATTTTTTAATTTATCTGATCCCGATTTTGATACAAGCAAAGAAGCTAATTCTTGTCGACTAGATAATATGGATGGAATGAAATTATCATTCGTTTTACTAAATACCTTAGAGGATATCAAGAATACAATGCTAATGGAAATAGTGAGAAGTTGGTTTTTATTTTTCATACAGCCATTATATTTTATTCCCTCAACTAGGGGCAAGAAATAAAGTGTAAAGATTTAAAAGCATAAATTGACTATTCGTAAATACAATCAATAAAAGAAAGTCAATGCTATCCTTAAAGATAATGAATTTTTCATATCAGCGGATTGGACAATAAAATCTTCTGTAGGAAAGGTGATGTATGGTGAGAGAAATAATTTATTATCTGAAATTTAAGCCAATTGGCCATTAAGTTGACCTTCAAAAAGTAGAATCAGAAAATTTGACATAATAGTTGTCTGAACGCCCTTTAAAGTAACGCTTTGTTTTTATTTTCGCATTAATAGGTAGTCAATTCTCTGTTTGACGCCTTCGAATAAAAAGTGCTAGAAATTTTAAATGTCAGCCGTTAAAAAATCAAGGCTGTCTGAGCGAGCACGCTCTTTAAGGAAAAATGCTCTACCCGCGAGTTCCTTGATTTTAGGCTGCCATTTAAAATTTCAGCCTTTTTATTCGCAGGATTGATTTTTTTTGTTACTTTTTTTTATCTAGAAAAAAAAGTAAAAGCACTCTATTCCAAAGGAAATCTCAAAACCAAATACCTAACTTTTATTTTACTAAAAAGCAATCAGAATGAGATACTAATTATCTGAAAGTTCTTTTTCGATTCATTTTGATCAAAAGCTTTACCGAACGGGATCGATTAATTATTAAAGCGCAAATGGATCTGAAAATTTTGCTTCGGTCAAAATAGTCCGATCAGTAAGCGTATTTAAAAACGCCATCATATTAGCTATATCAGCCGTTCTCAAAAAATGAGAGGGAATGGCCTGTTTACCAGTTCCTGGATTGCCAGCATTGAGCATTTCTTGAACATTGACCACGCTACCATTGTGAAACAAATTGGTGCGAATGCTGACATTACGTAAAGAACTCGATTTGAAATTACCTCGATTATTAATGCCTAAGTCATTTGCATCATCCAATCCGAATGGAGCACTAGGACTGCTGGTAATAAACATAGGCGGGTTGTGACAACTTGCACAGGTTCTATTTGCAGGAACAGTCAAAAACAACTGCTCACCCGCCGCTTCAGCAGTAGTAAATATTTCTAATCCCTGCTTTACCCGATCGTATTTTGACTGATAGGTAACAATACTTCTTTCAAACTGAGACAAAGCTCTTGCAATAAGTGCAGAGTCAATCAAGGAAGTGCCAAAAGCCTTTTGAAATAAGGAAGGATAATAAGTCAAGGATTTTACCTTCGTTTCTAATTGCTCCAAAGTTAAATCCATTTCTATGTGATTTATTATAGGCTGCAGCGCTTGCTTTTCAACAGAGGCTGCCTTTTCATCCCAAAACATTTTTCCGGATTTATAGAAGCGTATATTTAATAGCGCCATTGAATGACGAGTGGTAAAAGCTCCATCTAAGCCTCTGCTTAAAACTGCTGAGTCACTAAAAGAATTTTGCTGCTGATGACAGCTTGCGCAACTAGTAGTTCCATTTCTACTCAATTGCTTGTCATAAAATAATATTCGTCCTAAGTTAGCACCATCATTGGTTATTGGATTGGTAGAAGGTGTATTATCTGAAGTAGCAAGCGCTTCTTGAATATGTGCAGGATAGGTATCCAAATAATTATAGGAAGTAAATGTTCTAACCGGAGTTACAGTAGTTTTTGTTGTATTTGAAATACTCGGGCTATCAGTTTTTGTGCAGAACTGAAAAAGCATCACTAAAAGAAGAAAGGATGAAAGCGTTGCTATTTTTTTCATTGAGTAAAATTTTCTGATTTATAAAAATTACTGACTCCCCTATGACTAAGGTTTTAGTAAGAGGTTTAATTGGCGTTTTAAAAATTTATATCCCCACCGATTCATTCACCTTTACTTAGCCTTTCCCTTCATTTTTTTGATCAGTTCTATTTACAATATTTATATTTGCCGTTGAATGGGACAAAAGAAATTACAACGTTTTGCAGACATTAAAACTTTTTCGAATGTATTAGAATACCCCGAAGGGATGCAGGGGAAATGGAATTCATTTTTTAAAAATGACAACCCTCTTGTATTGGAACTGGCTTGTGGAAGAGGAGAATACACCGTTGGACTATCGGCACTTTTTGCTGATAAAAATTTTATAGGGGTAGATGTCAAAGGCAATAGAATGTACATTGGAGCAAAAAAATGCCTCGATTCCAATGTCAACAATGCAGCCTTTCTTCGAACACAAATTACCTTGCTTGGTAATTATTTTAGTACCGCAGAAGTAGATGAAATTTGGATCACTTTCCCTGATCCGCAGTTAAGAACTTCTAAATCAAAAAAAAGGTTAACCCATCCAGTTTTTCTTCGCCTCTACAATCAACTACTTCAGCCCAATGGTTGTATTCATTTAAAAACAGATTCTCCTAAATTATATGCATTCACTAAAAAAGTAATTGAGTTGTATGATCTAGTGCTGGTAGAAGATTGCAATGATGTGTATGCAAGTAATCCAAGTGAGTCACTCAAAATTAAAACTCATTACGAAGCCTTGGACATTGCTGGTAGCAATAAAATCTTTTATCTTAAATTTCAATTACCTACTGTCATTAAAGATTTAGATGAAAAGCTGCAATTGTTATTAAAGGAAACAGAAAATCAATAATTACTCAACCATAATAATTGAATGGATAAATTAATAGAGGGAAAAGATTTTTATTACAATGAAGATGGTTATGTAGTACTAACCAAAGAATACCATTTGCAAAGAGGAACCTGCTGTGGTAATAGATGCAAGCATTGTCCCTATGAATACTGTAACGTTCCTGAAAATCAAATAAAAGATTTACGCGAAACTAAAGCCAACAATAAGTTGTAATCAATGATTAAGAAAAAGTCTTCCTCTAATGATTTACCCTCGCCACCAAAAGAATATTCTTTTTTTAAGGATGTACACGAGGTAGTAAGGCAAATTCCAAAAGGGAGGGTTAGTTCTTATGGTGCGATTGCGCGCTACTTAGGCACTAGCCTATCTGCAAGAATGGTTGGCTGGGCGATGAATGC
>CAMBTV010000176.1 GCA_945870835.1 Chitinophaga pinensis | reverse complement strand
AAATTTAGTAAGCACCATTCATCGACGCCATTGAATAAAAAGTGCTAGAAATTTTGAATGTCAGCCGTTAAAAAATCAAAATTTTACCGTAATGCTATATTTTAATTTATCCTCAATAGACTGTAGACGCTAAAAAAGTAGTAATCGCCCAATCATCGACGCCCTTGAATAAAAAGTGCTAGAAATTTTGAATGTCAGCCGTTAAAAAATCAAGGCTGTCTGAGCGGGCAGATCCTTTAAATTAACGAACTCTACTCGCGAGTTCCTTGATTTTAGGCTGACATTTAAAATTTCAGCCTTTTTATTCACAGGATTGATTTTTTTTGTTACTTTTTTGCATCAAGGCAAAAAAGTAAAAGCACTCTATTACGGAGTAAATCTCAACCCTACATACCCAACTTTTATTTTACTAAAAAGATAATTATTTAATCAATTATTACGATAACAATCATATCCGTTTATGATGATTGGTCAAGGTTTTGTAACAATATTTTATTATTTTTAATCATTCATTAAACGAATCAATTTTAATCTTACTATTTAAAATTATACAGATGCGGACAATAAACAAAGTATTAATCGGAGCGGCCATCGGAGCCATTGTTGGTATTCTATTTGCCCCTAACAAGGGTTCCATCACCCGAAGAAAACTTCGCCGAAAAGGAAATCAGATTAAAGACAAGATCAATGACCTAAAAGACGCGATAAACGAAAAAATTGATATGCTAAAAGAAGATGCTGAAGATATGGCAATACATAAAGATGGTCATTACAGATAATACGCTATTGAAAAAATTAAGAGATGACAGTGGATGTCACCTCTTAATTTTACTATGCTTACTTTTTCTTTAACACTGATAGGTACTCCAACAAATTAGCCATATCCTGCGCACTCATTTGCTGATGTAAATTGGCTGTCATCATCGACTGCGATAACTGGTTCAATGACTTTATATTATTTGTTTTGACAGTCATCTTTCCGCCACCAGGAAATTTTAACTCCATATCAGTTTCTGTTTTGCTAGTCACAATACCCGATACAGTAGCGCCATCCTTCATCTCTACTTCCCAACCTTCATAACCAAAACTAATACCTGCAGAAGGATGAACAATCGCATCTAATAAACTTATCTTAGGCAACTTGGCACCTATCTCTGAAAGGTTTGGACCATAATCATACCCTGCCTGATCTACCTTGTGACAAAGAACACAAGAACTAGAGAAAACTTTTTTTCCTGCTACTACATTTCCTTTCAAGGATTGCAAATCAGCCATCGTAGGCTCCTTTTTTTCACCCTCTTTTATTGATTGAGCAGGTAAATAAGTAGCCGCCTCTTTTCTAACCGATTCACGCGTAGAACCTGATACACTAAATACAATATCCGAAACCAATGCAGCAGGTACTTTCTTGTTTTTTAATAACTGCATTGCCCTCGTTTCTCCAGTTCTACTTCTACCGATTACATTAGCTGCAAACTTTCTTAATTGCAATGAATTTTTATCTGACGATAAAACACTTTGTATTAAATCAATCGACTCGGTGGTGCCAACCAAACCTAGCACTGCTAATAACCCCTTTTGTTGCTCTAGGTCATTTCCATTCATCACTTTTCCAATGGGGTCGGTTCCACAAAGTTGCAATAATAAAGTAGCCGCATTTTTATTAACTGGTCTTGCAAGCACTTGCGTAGACAGTTTTAATAAATTATCACATTGTGATTTGACTTCGTATTTGCTAACTAGTTCTATATATTGATCCGTTCCATACAAAGATTGCAATACTTCTTTCAACGCATTTTGAGCCAAGGGCGAACGATTCACCGATGCTACATCGAGTGTACTTAATACCATCCTGTTAAGTGCTAAATCATGCGAAGTATTATTGGCAATCATTTTTAATAACAAGTCCGATTTGTTAGCTCCCTTATTAAAATCAAATGCACGAAAATACCTTGCCCTACTTTTAAAAGTCTCTTTGCTATCCACCGCTAGTGAAGCCAAATAAGGAAGTGATACCGATGATCTTGCACGCCAAACTATATCACGAGCGCCTGCTGTGAGCAGCGGATTCTTTACTAGGGTTAAATAAGTTTCAAAGAAACGATCCCACTGTCCTGCTGCACCGATCCCTAATGCTTCTAAATACCAACGGTCTTTACCATCGTGTTGTGCAGCTAAAGTAGCCCATAATACCGCTGCTTCTGGAGAATTATTGTGGCGCAAGGTTACGGCACATTCACGACGCACTTGAGGATCCGCATCCTTTACTAAAAAACGAATCGCTTCCATAACGCCAACGCCTAGTTGCTTTGATGCCCTAATACCAATGATGCGCAAATTAGGATCCGTAGATCGAAGTGCTTGCTGAATATATTTATTAGCATCTGCATTGGTTTGATTGACCAAGGCCCAAAAAGCTCTAGCCTTCATTCTTGAATTGGGTGAACTACTCCAACATTTTTCTAACTCTGGAGTGGCAGCTGCCCCCATTTTTTTCAATACAGTAAATGCATGATGCCTTACACTCAAATTAGGATTTTGTAAAGCTGAAACTGCACCAGCAGCTGACTTATAATCGTAAGTAGGAATCTTATATTTAGCTGTTGGCGGAGCTACTCTATAAATTCTTCCGCGTACCTGATCGCCTGCCTGATGGCCACCTACGCCTGGATCGTACCAATCTGCAATAATCAAAGATCCATCGGGTGCAACACAAACATCCGATGGTCGAAACCACTGATCATTTTCTCCTTTTACAACATTCACGATGGAGGCACTATAACCTGCTCCATTTTTTTTCACTGGATAAGCACGCACTACATTCGGACCAGCATCGCAATGAATCATTTGATTGTGAAACTGCGCGGGCAATAAGGATCCTTCATAAACAATTAATCCGGTTGGGGAGCCCGCACCTGTTTGCAATAAATTGGGTACTTCTCCTGGATCATTCAAATGCCAATGTCTCAAAGGAATAGAGTCTTCAATGTTCACTCTATTTTTCTGCCATCCTGCACCAGTCAGCTCATCCTTGTATCCATAATTGCCGTATTGCATTACATAATTAATGCGCACTCCTTTATTGCCATCATCATCATTATCGCTCTGCCATAAACTGCCATAACTATCCACCGCTACTTCATAAGGATTACGAAAATTACTTCCTAAACACTCTACTTCTGATCCATCGGTATTGCAACGGAAAACCATTCCTTGCTGATATTTTTTAGGTCCTATCACATCTCCATCCTGATCCAATACATCCTTGCCATTTTTATCTTTCAATGTCTTTCCCTCATTACCCATATTGAAATATAATTTTCCATCCATACCAAAAGTAAAAGCATGTACCGCATGATCATGTTGCTCTCCACCGATACCACTAAACATTATCTCTTTTCTATCTGCTTTATCATCTCCATTGTCATCATAAAAAACCCATACATACGGACTTTGCGAAACAATTACTTTATTTCCCAATACACAAATACCCAAGGGCGCATTTAATTCAGAACCTTGATAAAATACTTTGGCAGTATCTGCTTTTCCATCTCCATTTAAATCTTCTAAAATCATGATTCTATCTCCCAAAAGATTAGCAGGATTTTTAGTAATCGCAGGACGATAATTATAGGCTTCTGTTACCCATACTCTACCTCTTTCATCTACATCAATATTGGTAGGGTTTTGCAACATAGGTTCTGTAGCAAAGGGACGAACTTCCAAACCCGGTGCTACAAGAAGTCCTTTCAATGCATTTTCTGGCAATCGTTTTTGCTCTTCCGTTAGTATGGTATCTTTTAACTGCCAAGCTGAAGGAATAAATGGCAGTGCATTATGTTGAGAATATTTGCTAAAAGTAAATACACACAAAATAAAACCGAGATAAACAAAAATTTTAATGGGGCTAAGCAATCGTTGATTGATTTTCATTTCCTATCACTTTAATCGTTAAAAAGATAATTGAAATGAAAGATAAGGAAAAGCTTTCGATTGAAGTAAATGGAGCCAAAAGTTTTTAGAGATAAATTCTTATTACTGGCTAGCCATTGAAGGCTGGTCGATTGAGCTGCACTACCTAGATTTAAAATGATACGCTACTCAGCCGAGAGGGGGAATAATTAAAATAAAACAGCGGAAATGTTTTCACATTTACGCTGTTTTAACCTTAGTAATTCTATAATGCTTTAACCCGGATATTTCTAAAACGCATCACGTCTCCATGACCTAAGTAACCAATATGGCCGGTGGTTCTTTTTAATCCTGGATGTTCTTTGTGATCGGCTGTTCCTTTTAAAATAGACTCTTTAATATCTCCATCTAAAATAACGGTTCCATTTAAAGTCACTTTTATCTTGGTGCCGTTTACTACTACTTCCTGTTTATTCCATTCGCCGATTGGTAATAGGTGCCCTCTTTTTGCAGGTATTACTCCATATACAGAGCCATGGTATTGATAAGGTTCAAGGTCTTTATAAATAGCCGCCTCATTGTCTAAAATTTGTAATTCAGATCCTACATAAGCAGCATCTCCCTTTAATGGCGCACGTATTCCCAGTCCATTATTTGATCCAGGTGTAAGTTGAAATTCGAAACGATAGTCAAAATTGGCATACTCTTCTTTTGTATACAAATTACCATCGCCTAATTCTGGATGTACTACCATTACACCTTCTTCTATTTGATACCCTTCTGTATTGCCCATCCAATGATCCATATTGGTGCCATCAAAAAGCATGGTAAAACCTTGCTTTTTTTCTTCTTCACTCAAGGAGGAAGTAGTAGCCGGTGTAATTTCTTTTATATAAATATTTCTGTAGGCAACATAAGTACCATGCGCTTGCAATTCAATTTGTTCTTTGGAAAAGATAGGTAATTTACGATCCCAGTAATTTTCAAGTACTGTATTATCGGTTACCAATACACCATTCAAGTACACCGTAACTTTATCTCCCTTCATAATAATATGAAAGGTATTCCATTGGCCAATTTTATTATCGGCCACCACCAATGGCTTACTATTATTTTTTTGATTGTTATACAATCCACCCGAACCTACTTGCGCGCCTACTTCTCTTCTACTAGTATCCCAAATTTGAACCTGTGGAGTACCCCGTAAATAAATTCCTGCATCTCCTTTTTCAGTAATCTTCCAATCTACAAACATTTCGAAATCGCCGTATTGTTTTTCAGTAGCCAAGTTATCGCCGTGACCAGTAAAAATTAATAGCCCATCTTTTGCAATCCAGTCACCTTTTGTTTTTTCGTTGGTAGCTTTTTGTTTTTCTTCTAATTCGGCTGCAGTCATTTTAGAACGAGCAATCGGATTACCTACCAATGCTTTCCATCCTGCAAGATCCTTGCCATTGAAAAGCGATACAAATCCATTGTCATAAGGCATCAACGCAATATGTGATTTTAATAAGGGAACTAAAATAGCACTATCCGCTCCTTTTATTAATGGAACTGCTTGCTCTAACACTTCACGCACCGCCTTACCACGAATACTTTTATCAGAAAGCGCCATTCGCGTAACAACCAATGCCGCCGCCTCATTTACAGATGCATCATTCAAAGAACGACCCACCATCATCAGAGTTGTAAAACTCGGGATACGTGCCGCAGCAGAAATAATTTGTTGTTTCTGCAAAGTATTGGTAGCAGCCGTTAGCTGATCTTGAAGATCCAATAATTGTTGCACCGTATTGGGTGCTTTTTTATTTAATACAAATACTGGTTTTATTTCTGGTAATACACTGTTTACATTATCGAGTGCAGCCTGAATATGACTGCGCGCTGGTTCCATCGCTTTCTTCAACCCTTTATTCAATGCATCAATAGCCGCTTTTGAATGAATAGTAGCAAGTGCTCTTGCTGCATTACCAATTAAAATGGAGTTGGAAGATAATAATTTCGACAAGGTTTTTACAGCAGCATCATCCCCTAGATAGGCTAGATTTTCTATAATCAAAGCGCGGCCATA
>CAMBTV010000175.1 GCA_945870835.1 Chitinophaga pinensis | reverse complement strand
TAAAGAATAAAAGTGCAGTTAATACTTCGATCACAGGAAATGTTCGTGGAAAAAATGCTAAGTTCAGCTGGATTGATTTCAACGAGACAGAGCTAAAAGGTACTTTTTTAGCTTACCCTGAAAGAGAAAATGTTCCTGAAAATATCAAGGAGCAATTGATTGTGGAATTGTATAGCAAGTAATGAAATCTCACATTTACTGAAATTTAAATATTTCAATGAATGATTGAGAGAGTAAAAATTGAAAATGCAAAAAAAAGTGACACATTAATTCTTTATCTGTGTTACTCAATAAAGTAACATATTTATTATTTAAAAATAAAACAACAAAATACAAATGGCCATTTTAAATTTTGTTAAGCCCGATAAAATTGTTCTTCAGAAAGCAAATGACTTTGAAGCTCAGTTCGAATTTCGTCCCCTTGAACCAGGCTATGGTGTTACCATCGGTAATGCATTGCGTCGTGTGTTGCTCAACTCTCTAGAAGGGTATGCAATCATAGGGATTAATATCGTTGGTGCAGACCACGAGTTTGCCACTATTAAAGGTATTACTGAAGATGTTACAGAAATTATCCTAAACCTAAAGCAAGTTCGTTTTAAGAAAAAAGTAGAACATGAAGTGGGAACTGAAAAGATTACCCTTTCATTAAAAAATAAAACTGAATTTACTGCAGCGATGATCGGAGAAGCTTCTCCTACATTTGAAGTGATGAATCCAGAGTTAATTCTTTGTGTAATGGATAGCAGTGCAAAACTGGATATCGAAATTACAATTGGTAAAGGTCGTGGTTACGTACCTGCAGAAGATAACAAGGAAAAAAATTCACATTTTGGATATATTGCTGTAGATGCAATTTATACTCCGATAAAAAATGTAAGATACACTATCGAAAATACTCGTGTTGAACAGCGTACCGATTTTGAAAAGTTGATTATGGAAGTAATCACCGATGGTACCATTCATCCAGAAGAAGCTGTAAAACAAGCTAGCCGTATTTTGATTCAACATTTGATGATAATCACAGATGAAAACATCACATTTGATACAAAAGAAGATAAAAAGGAAGACTTGGTGGACGAGCAAACTTTACAATTACGTAAAGTTTTGAAAACACCTTTGGAAGATTTAGATCTTTCAGTACGTGCTTTCAATTGCCTTAAAGCAGCTAAAATCAATTCATTGAGTGAATTGGTTCAGTATGAGCAAGAAGATCTTATGAAATTTAGAAATTTTGGTCAAAAATCATTAAGTGAAATTGAGCAAGTTTTAAATGAAAGAGGTCTTGGTTTTGGAATGGATTTAAGTAAGTTGAAATTGGATGATGAGTAAACTTTTTGAAAATTAAAAACACTTGCCTATTGCAGGTTTTTTTAGATTTTAATTTATAATTATTAATAACAAGTAGCCTATAAATCCTGACACGGTATAGGTGAATAAAACAACATGTCATGCGTCACGGAAATAAGAATAATAATTTAAGTAGAACTGCTTCTCATAGAAAAGCTCTTCTAATGAACTTGGGTTGCCAGTTGATTATGCACAAAAGGATCACTACCACCCTTGCAAAGGCTAAGGCATTGCGCACTTATATTGAGCCATTGATTACCAAAACTAAGCATACAGCTAGCAAGGAATCCATAATGCACAACCATAGAATAGTATTTAGTTATTTAAATGATAAGGACGCTGTAAAAGAATTATTTACAGTAGTAGCCCCTAAAGTTGCTGGTCGTCCAGGTGGTTATACACGCGTAATCAAATTAGGCAAAAGGATTGGAGATGCTGCCGAAATTGGAATGATTGAATTAGTTGACTTTAATGAAATTTACGGAAAAGGGGTAGGTACAACAGCCGTGGCTGAACCTGCTAAAAAGACCAGACGTAGCTCAGTTAAGAAAAAAGCAGCAGACACATCATCTGTAGAAGAAGCAACTGAAGTTGAAGCTGAAGATGCAGCGACTGATACAGAGCCAAAAGCAGAAGCATAAATTGAAATACTCTATTTTATATAAGGCTCCGATTTTAATATCGGAGCTTTTTTGTATGAAATAGTTTGAGTTGATTTTTTGTCAGTTTCCCTTAATTTGCAGAGTAAAAACTATTTATGCAGATTTTAACTAATGTTGGATTTGTGCAAAAAAAAATTATAAAATAACCCATTGAATTGTTTTCTTTGCAAAACTTTTAAATAATAATGACAGTTACATCACAAACTAAGCCGGCTATTTTATTACTTCAGGACGGAACTGTTTTTAAGGGAAATTCCTTTGGAAAAATTGGCACGAATACGGGAGAAATATGTTTTAATACTGGTATGACCGGCTACCAAGAAGTGTTTACAGACCCTAGTTATTTTGGTCAGATTCTAATAATGAATAATGTGCATATTGGAAATTACGGCACCAAGGAATCGGATGTAGAAAGTGCTGGAGTAAAAGTAAAGGGTGTAATTGGAAGAAATTTGGAAGAGCAGTATTCTAGATTTCTTGCTGATGATTCATTGCAATCTTATTTTGAAAAACAGCAAGTGGTAGCAATTGATAATGTGGATACCAGAGCATTGGTAGCTCATGTTCGTGTTCAAGGGGCTATGAATTGCATCATCTCATCAGAAATTTTAGACATCCAGGTATTAAAAGAGCAACTAGCAAAGGTTCCATCAATGGATGGGTTGGAGCTCGCTTCTGTTGTATCCACTAAAGAGCCTTATTTTTTGGGAGATCCTAATAGTGCTATTAGAGTGGCAGTTTTGGATTGCGGAGTTAAAAGAAACATTTTGACTTGCCTTGTTGAAAGAGGAGCTTATGTAAAAGTGCACAATGTTGCTACAAGTTTCGATGAATTAAAAGCCTTTAATCCTACGGGTTATTTTATCAGTAACGGGCCTGGTGATCCTGCACCTCTTGATTTTGTAATAAAAACGATCAAACAAATATTAGATGCAAACATGCCAATTTTTGGAATTTGTTTGGGTCATCAACTGCTTGCTTTGGCGAATGATATTCCTACATTTAAAATGCATCATGGTCATAGGGGATTAAATCATCCGGTTAAAAACGTGATTAGTGGTAAAAGTGAGATTACCACCCAGAATCATGGATTTGGTGTAGATCCAGAAGCAGTAAAGGCTTCAGATAAAGTAGAAATCACTCACATTAATCTCAATGACAATTCAATCGAAGGGATTAGGGTGAAGAATAAACCAGCTTTTTCTGTTCAGTATCATCCAGAAGCTACTCCTGGTCCGCACGACAGTAGATATTTATTTGATGAATTTATTTCGTTGCTAAAAAAATAGTTTTATTTTTAATTTTAAATTTCCTTCGGGGCCAGGCATATGAAAATAGCAATTATCAACGGACCAAATTTGAACCTCTTGGGTGTTCGAGAACCTGGTATTTATGGGAGTGAGTCTTTTGAAGTTTTTTTCGAAAAGCTAGTTTCTAAATTTCCTGCCATTGAGTTTGTATATTTTCAAAGCAATGTAGAGGGTGAGTTGATCAACGAGATTCAGCGTTTAGGATTTTCTTATGACGGAATAATTATTAATCCAGGTGGATATACGCATACTTCTGTTGCAATAGGAGATGCGATTGCCTCAATCAAAACTCCTGTGATAGAGGTTCATATTTCTAATGTTTTTGGTAGAGAAGATTTCAGAAAAATATCTCATGTTTCTGCAAAAAGTGTGGGTGTTATCAGTGGTTTGGGAATGAAGGGATATGAGCTTGCTGTTGGATATTTTGTTTAGTAATCTTCATTTATAAATAAATTTCGGAAAACTTTTTAGTTGCATAATTAATAAAATAACTCGATTGTAAAGTTTCTCCTGTTGCTTTTTCGCAGAGTTCTTCTGATGAATAATACCTCCCATTGCAATATATTTCTTTCTTTAACCAGTCCTGTATACTATTAATTTTCCCATTGGTTAAATCTTCTGAAACGGCAGGATATTTTTTTTCTATTGTTGAATACAACTGAGCTGCATAAAGGCTTCCAAGGCTATAGGTAGCAAAATATCCAAAGCTGCCATGGCTCCAATGAATATCTTGCAAGCAGCCACGATTATCATCTGGAACTTTAATACCCAAATATTTTTGATACATTTCATTCCAGCATGCTGGAATATCTTTAGTTGGTAGTGATCCTTCAATTAGCATCTTTTCAATTTCGTATCGAATCATTACATGGAAATGATAGGTTAACTCGTCTGCTTCGGTTCGAATCAATGATGGAGAAACGCTGTTAATTCCTTTATAGAATTTTTCAATATTTATATCCTTTAATTGCTTCGGAAAAGAGTTGGTTAGTAGTTTAAAATTATGTTGCCAAAAAGGAAGTCCTCTTCCTATGCAATTTTCCCAAAGACGACTTTGACTTTCATGAATACTCAAACTGCAGTACTCACCTAATGGTAGTCCATACTGATCGGCCGGCAAACCTTGTTCATATAATGCGTGACCTCCTTCATGAAGGCAACTCCAGGTCATATTACTAAAATCATGTTCATCAATTCGAGTGGTTACTCTTACATCCTTACTGCTAAAATTGGTTGTAAATGGGTGTAGGCTGATATCTTGCCTCCCTGCTTCTAAATCAAAACCAATTCTTTTTAAAATTTCTAAGCCAAATTCCCATTGATTATCTTTTTTAAATTCTTGAAAAAGGAATGAATTATCAATTGATTTTTTATTTTTAAGCGAATCAAGTAAGTTTAATAAAGGTGTTTTTAATTCAACGAACAGAATGTCTACTTTTGAAACAGTCAGTCCTTTGTCATAGTCATTCATTAAAGCATTGTAGGGGTGCTGTTCATAGCCGAGCATATCTGCTTCTTGTCTTTTTAATTGAATCAATTCATTAAGCGGTTGCTCAAAGAGTGCAAATGAATTTTCTTTGCGAGCTTTTGCCCAAGCATGATAAGATTGATTGACGGTCTCACTTAGTTGTCTGACAAAAGCAGCACTTAACTTTATATTTCTTTCATAATCTTCTTTACTAAGTACTATATTTCTTTTTTCGCTCGAAGTCAAATCTTCACATAAACTCAATTCCTCTAATAATTCACCCATTGTTTTGTCAGTAAATAGTTGGTGGGCAATTTCACTTAGCGTAGCTATTTGCTGCCCTCTAAAATCATTACCTTTAGGCGGAAGGTAGGTTTCTTGGTCCCATTGCAAAACGGCAGATGCGTATTTTACATCAGCTATTTTTTGCATCTTTGTTTTATAGGTTGAATATAATTTAGCAGTACTCATTGAATTAATCTTTAGAAAATGAAAATACAAGATATCACCAATTTTTTAGAAACGATTGCCCCAAAAGGTCTGCAAGAAAATTATGACAATGTTGGATTGCTAACAGGCAGCGCTGGATGGGAATGCACGGGGGTTCTAACCACATTGGATGCAACGGAGGCGGTAGTGCTGGAGGCGGTTAAAAATAATTGTAATCTGATTGTAGCTCATCATCCTATAATTTTCGGGGGACTGAAAAAAATAAATGGCAAAAATTATATTGAGAAAGCGGTCATCACTGCAATTAAAAATGACATTGCTATATATGCCATTCATACTAATTTGGATAATGTGCTAGAAGGGGTGAATGGAAAAATGGCTGACAAAATTGGATTAAAAAACTGTGAAATTTTACTTCCTAAGCAAAATACTTTAAAGAAGTTAGAAACCTATGTACCCATTGCTCATTTGCAAAAAATAAGGGAAGCAATATTTGATGCAGGAGGCGGCCAAGTAGGTAATTATAGTGATTGTAGTTTTACTACCTTGGGGGAGGGCACTTTTAAAGGGGCAGAGGGTACTCATCCCTTCGTTGGAACACCTGGTTTTTTGCATACAGAGCCTGAAAGTAAAATAGAGGTTATTTTCCCTGTTTGGATGGAGAGTACTATTGTGAATGCTTTGATAGAAGCACATCCTTATGAAGAAGTAGCCTATCAAGTAATAAATATTAATAATATAAATAAAACAAT
>CAMBTV010000174.1 GCA_945870835.1 Chitinophaga pinensis | reverse complement strand
TGTATTCGAAAATTACTGATTGAATATTCTATAAATATTATGACCAAATAGCTCTAGGTGATGGGCTAATACTTAGATCAGCAAAATCATTTTTTAAATATTTGTAATACGCGGTAATGGCTATCATTGCTGCATTGTCTGTGCAGTATTGAAAGGCAGGAATAACAGTATGCCAACCCATTTTATCACCCGTTTCTTTTAGTGCCTTTCTTAATCCGCTATTCGCACTCACCCCACCCGCTATACATATTTGATTGATGTTATTTTCTTTGGCTGCCGTCTTTAATTTATTAATAAGGATAGAAATAATTCTGTCTTGTACAGAGGCACAGATGTCAGCGAGATTTTGATCTATGAATATTTTTTTATCTTCTTCTGATACTTTAAATTCTTCTTTGAATACATTGCTTGTACCTGCATTGTTTAAGAAATATAAGATCGAAGTTTTTAGTCCGCTAAAACTGAAATTTAATCCTGGTATTTTTGGTTCAGGAAATTGAAATCGATTGGGGTTTCCTTGTTGTGCATATTTATCAACTAATGGACCACCAGGATAGGGTAGTCCCAATAATTTAGCAGTCTTGTCAAAGGCTTCACCCGCCGCATCATCAATTGTTTCACCAATCACTTTCATTTTCGATGGACTTTCACAAAGTACTATTTGAGTATGGCCACCACTCACTGTCAAACATAAAAAAGGGAAAGAAGGTTTTTCATCTGCAATTAAATTAGCCAATACATGCGCTTGCATGTGATGAACCGCTATCAAAGGTTTATCTAAAGAAAGCGCCAATGATTTAGCAAATTGTGCGCCTACCAATAAAGACCCTATCAATCCTGGAGCTTGTGTAAAAGCAATGGCATCAATAGATGAAAGGCTACAGTCTGCTACTTTCAATGCTTCGGTTACTACAGGAACTATATTTTGTAAATGTGCTCTACTAGCTAATTCTGGCACTACGCCACCATATTTTTCATGCACCGCTTGATTGGCAATGATATTGGATAATATTTTTCCGTTGCTACAAACAGCAGCAGCAGTATCATCGCAGGAAGATTCAATAGCTAAAATAGTTACCTCACCCATTGGCTTAATTTGTTCGGAATTTTCGTCATGATTATCGGATCCTGTACCAATCATTTTACAAAAATAACTGAATAGATTTTTTTAAACAATTATCTTAATTGTCTTTTCAAAAATTGAAAGGAGGTATCCAAATTGAATGGGGAATATTTATTTACTCCTAATCGCTACTACTGGATCCATTTTAGCTGCTCTAGAAGCAGGAAATATACCAGCTAAAATACCCACCACCAAGCAAATAATTACTGTACTGATTAAAAGGGGAAGTGATACATACACTGGAAAATCTAGAGGGCCTGAAAGTATGAGTGTAAGTATATAGACCATTGTTAAACCAATAGCGCCTCCCATCAAACACAGGATAGTGGCTTCTAATAAAAACTCAAATAGGATACTTCCACTTTTTGCACCAATCGCTTTTTTTAACCCAATCACACTGGTTCTTTCCTTTACTGTTACAAACATAATATTGGCAATTCCAAACATACCTACAATCAAACTGATGATACCAATTAATCCGCCCACAATATTTACGGTACTAAATAATCCGGTGATTGCTTTACTAAATGCTTCTACACTATTGAGTGAAAAATTATCTTCCTGGGTAGGACTCAATCTGCGAATCTGTCTCATGATACCCCTTAGCTCATCCATCATTGCAGTAGGTGTTATCTTATCTTTTCCTTTTGCAATCAATACTGGATTGGCATATTCTACTCTTACAATTTGTTTGCAAAATTTATAAGGAAGCATTACACAGTTATCATAATCCCATCCAATAAAATTTTTACCTTCTTTTTTTATGACACCAATGATGTTTACTTTTTTACCTTTTATTTCAAAACTTTTACCCAACGCTCTATCGGCAGAACCAAATAATTTCTCTGCATTGTCATATCCAATTAATCCAACGGCAGAGCCACTTTCAAATTCTGCGGAAGAAATAAATCGACCTTGGTAAAAAGAAATGGGTTGAATTTTCATTTGTGATTCTACAATTCCATACACTGAAGAATTTTGCATTACATCATCATTGTGAGAGATATTGCCACTTGCTCTTACTAAAAAACTGATATCATCCATCAATTCAGAGCGCACTTTAATGAGATCCATTTCTTCGTATTTCATTACAGGACGAGCTCTGAATTTCCAAAAAGGCTTGTCCGGTCCGCCGCTGTATTCCCATTTATCAATATAAATTGTATTGCTTCCTAGGCTGCTGACTTCATTTTGGATATTACGCTCTAAACTATTTACAGTAGCCAACACACCAATAATACAAAAGATACCAAAGGCCACACCGGTAAGGCTAAGCGCGGTTCTTAATTTATTAACCCTTAATTCCTGTAGGGTAAGGCGTATTGAATTCTGAAGTATGTTGAGCGTTTTTCGCATTTATCAAAATTACAGCATGAAAATCAAATTGGGTATATTTTTATATAAGTGGTTGATGGAGGGTATAATGGGCTCAATTTCACCTCTTATACAGTGCAAGAAGCCCATAAAAAAAGAGGTTATCTCATTATGGGGAGATAACCTCTTTTTTAAAACAGCTTGTTGTGAATTACATCTTTATACCCAAGGTAACTCCATAAGTTCTTGGATCACCTAATCTAACTGCTCCAAAATCATATCCATATCCTATATAATTTACGTTTCCAATATTACGTCCCCAAAATTTTAGCGACCATTTAGGTGCACTAATTCCTAAACTTGAATTAAGTAGGTTGTAAGAATTTTGTGATAAGTTATTTCCTAAATCAAAATATTGTTTTCCTATATATTTCCACTCTCCTCTAAAGGTTATTTTTAATTGATCTTTCTTTGAAATGGTTGTTCCGTATTGTGCAGCAAACATAGAAGTTACATCCGGAGTAAATATTTGTTTTTTCCCTGCTAAGTCAACCTCAGATCCGTATTGTGCCAATTTAAGATCTTTAAAATTAGCATCGGTATATCCAAAATTATAATCCAATTGAAAACCGTTCAACAATGCATGACTTTCTAATTCTATACCCTTACTAGTTAGCTTACCTGTATTTTTAGTAATGGTAACTGCATCTGGTAAAACAAGGGTTGGAACCTGTGCATCTGTCACTCCAGAATAAAACGCTGTGATATTGATCAACAATTGATTGTTTAACAAACTATTTTTAATACCAATCTCGAAGTTATTACTGTATTCAGGTTGAAATGCAAACAAAGCAGGTTGAGATGGATCAGAAGATAAAGGAGTAAGTCCACCTGCACGGAAACCCTTGCTATAATTTGTGAATAGTAAATTATTATCGCTTACAGAATAACTAAGCGAAAGTTTCGGTGATACTGCATTAAAAGATGCGCTCGCAGAAGTGTCTGAACGATAATCAAAAATAGGAGTAGGATCTGGATCCATTTGATATTCTCCAAGAATGGATTGTTCATTTTTTTCATTGTCATAACGAATACCTGCTGTGAAATTTAATTTGCTGGTCAACGCATAAGTACCTTGAGCAAATAAAGCGACTCCATTGCTCTTAGTTATTGTACTATTGATAAGTGAATAATTTATGTCTGGAGACCCTACCATTGCTGCATCTTCTCCAAAGTGAATCCCTTGTTTGGTTGGATTGTCTTGATGAAAAAAGTAAGCACCCGCTGTCCACTTAAATGCAGAGCTTGAAGCAGCAGGAGAGGAGAATTTAAATTCCTGTGTTAATACTTTTACCTTATTCCAATCTTTACCATAATTTTTAATGAGTGTTATACCATCGATGGGAGAAAAATCTGCATCCATTGGATTTTCGTAAATACGGTAATTGGATTGGTAAGCAGTTTGTGAACTAAAACTAATATTTTTTCCAAAATGGTTAGCTGACAAAGAAGCATTGAAAATATTGTCAACCATATTGGATACTGCATTCTGATTCAATTGAAAAGGATTCTTCAATGCATCCTCAATTCCTGATACTAGTGGAAAAGCTCCTTTGTTGCGGTTGTTATTGTGTTTTACATTCAAAGTAATTGCCCATTTATCAGTTGGCAAGTATTTTACATAATAATTTCCGGTCAAGCTATTCTGTTTGTCAAATTGAGTATTGTTAAACTGATTGGTATAAAATCCATTTGATTTATCATATAAAGCTGCCATACCAAAGTACAATTTGTCTTTGATCAATGGCAAACGGAATCCGCCAGAGTACCTCTGTAATCCGGCATTGCCATTGGTTATTTCCATAAAACTACTTGCCTTATTACTCGGCTGCTTAGTAATAATATTGATTACACCCGCTGAAGCATTTCTTCCATACAAAGTACCTTGAGCACCTCTTAAAATTTCTATGCGTTCTACATCAAATAACTGGGCAATATAAGTATCCAAATTAAACTGGTTTACCCCGTCGATATAGGTAGCTACTGCCGGATCATAGGAGGTGGTTGCAATACCTCTAAGAGATGAAACGTTTCTTCTATCCCCTGGATCTGCAGTGTATAAATTAGGAACAATTGCTGAAAGATCTTTACTATTCCACAATCTGTATTCTTCTACTTGTCTTGAAGATATTGATGTAATACTCGCAGGGATTTGCTGCAAAAGCTCTTCTGTTTTTTGTGCGGTTACTACTACCTTGTCTAGCATTTTAGGCGATAGTTGTAATTGAATATTTAAGGGAGCATTGGTTGTAGAAGTATTCACTGAACTGCTAAAATCTGCATAGCCATTCGCTGACACTTGAAGGGTAAGTGAACCTGGACTAACATTTAAAAGAGTAAAAGCTCCATTCTGATCTGTTGTAGAACCTGTTGATGTGTTTAATATACGAACACTTGCACCTACTATTGCTTTGGATGAAGCATCGGTAATTTTTCCCGATATTTTTGATGGCTGTTGAGCAAATGCATTGATTGTAAAAATTACCGTCAATAGAAATAAGAATGTTTTTTTCATTTTTTAATTTTTCCAGTTAAAATTTATTTTAATAGTTTGGAAGATATATTCTTCCCCCACATATCATTATTTTATGGGCTGTTTCATTAGGTGGTCATAACGTATAAGAAGGTAAAAAGGTTGTTGGCACTGATCTTTTTTTTGAAACATTGTAGTAGGCAGCAATTCAATTTATAAAAAATCCCGTTGCCTAATTCTATTTCAGAAACGGGTTGCAAATATAATCATTGATAGGGAATGGAAAAAAATAAGCCAGGTAATTTTACCTGGCTTATCAATATTGATTTAGTGATTCATCATTTAGATGAAAATAAAATAGTGGATAATTTTAATGTATTGGGTTCTGCAGAATTATCGGCTTTACTAACAATGAATAAATTGTGTAAATCGCCAGCAGTCGGCTGCAGATTCAAAAGTAAACCTGCTGTAGCTGTTTTGCTATTGGGTAGTTGAACGGTCTTAATTTTTCCTGCTTCTAAATTAGCCTCACCAATTTTTGTTCCATTCGGCGAATCTAGTCTGATTTCAAAATGATAATTACTAGTAGGAGCTTTTTCCCAAACAAAGTTAAGCTCCGCTGAAGAAATTCCAGTAACATCGATCTTGTCAAGACTGAATGAGCCAGTTGTTTTTGGAACGACCAGTAAAAAATTATCATCGGTTGTTGAAGCGGTGTATTTAGTTAGGTTATTCGCTCTATTAAAATTCAATAATGGATTCCTTAAAGCAATCGATCCCAATGCACTCTGTGACTTTAATCCAGGTGCTGCTTTATCAATATAGGTAGCAGAAAGTACTAGTACTCCATTTTGTTTTACAGGTTTACCAAGCGTAACATCTTTAATAGATCCATTGATTGGAAGCGATTTTTTAATCTCCGTGGTACTAGCCAATGTTTGAATCCAAGCAACGATTTGTTTTGCTTCTGATTCTTTCAAATTTGGATGCGCTGCCATTGCAACCTCACCCCAATTGCCTGAACCTCCTTTGATTATTTTAGTAGCCA
>CAMBTV010000173.1 GCA_945870835.1 Chitinophaga pinensis | reverse complement strand
AATGACTTGATTGAGAAGGTTGTAAAATATCAATCAATTGTATCGATATACACTTCAATGCTCTCTGATACACAATTTAAAAGGAGAGTTACTCATCACGATACTAAAATTAGTAATGTACTATTTGATAAGGAAGATAAAGGGTTGTGTGTAATAGATCTTGATACAGTGATGCCTGGATATTTTATTAGTGATGTAGGAGATATGCTTAGAACTTATCTATGTCCAGTTAGCGAGGAGGAAAATGACTTTAGCAAAATTGAAGTTAGAGATGAATTTTACAAGGCCATCATCAATGGTTATAAAGAAGAGATGAAAAATGAATTGACTGACAAGGAAAATAAATATTTTTTTTATGCAGGCAAGTTTATGATTTACATGCAGGCGCTTAGATTTTTAACCGATCATATCAATGACGATGCATATTATGGCGCTAAATATGAAGGTCAGAATTTTGTTAGAGCTTCCAATCAAATGGTCTTATTAGAAAGATATTTAGAAAAAGAAAAGGATTTAGGTACTTACGGCGAGATATAAATTTTTATTAAAAAAAGAGTATGAAAAATTTGCTTATTTTATTTTTATTTCTTTCTTACAACTCGGTAATTGCTCAACCTACTGTTGCTTGGAAAGTAGTAGCGCCGGGTATTTGGAGTGCAAAAGTGGGTAAACCTGATCCGCTTAATTTTTATACTGCCATCCAAACAAAGCCGCGCATTGCTGCTTTACAATTAATGGAATCTGTTAAATTCCCTCTTCCTAAAAATGAAATAAAAGCATCTATCATTGATGGAAAAACTTATTTGCATTTCCCTTTGGATAGTACCGAAAAAATTTTCGGTTTGGGTTTAAATTTTAAAACAGTAGAACAGCGTGGTAGGATTATGCGATTGCATATGGATCATTATGGAGGAGAAGATAATGGCCGAAATCATGCGCCTGTTCCATTTTATGTTTCTTCCAATGGCTATGGTGTATTAATAAATGCTGCGAGATATATAGATGTATGGGTAGGCACTGCTGTTGAAAAAGATAGCAAGCATCCTCCTGCTATAAGGGATAGAAATACTGATAGAAAATGGAGTGCTAGCCCTTATTCGGATAATGTTGAAATATTAATACCATCTGCAGGTGCAGAGATAATTGTTTTTGGTGGCCCAACTCCTTTGGATGCAGTACGGAGATATAATTTATTTAATGGCGGTGGTTGTTTACCTCCAAAATGGGGATTGGGATTTTGGCATCGTACCCCAACTCTTTACAGCGAAATAGATGTAATGAATGAAGTGAAAGAATATGCAGCGCACCAGTTTCCTTTAACGGTAATAGGACTAGAACCTGGGTGGCAAAGTAAATCTTATCCCTGTACTTATGAGTGGGATAAAGGTAGATTCCCTCACCCTGAATTATTAATGGATAGTTTAAAAAATAGGGGTGTGTATGCTAATCTTTGGATAAATCCTTACATCTCTCCTGTTGGAGAATTATACAAACCAATTCTGCCTTATACTGCTTCTCACACAGTGTGGTCTGGGGTAGTGCCAGATTATTCAATGCCTCAGGTAAAAAAATTAATTGCTCAACATTTTACAAAATATTTGCTCAGCAAAGGGGTAAGTGGATTTAAGATGGATGAGAATGATGGTTTCGATAATTGGCTTTGGCCTGATGTTACCAGATTTCCTTCAGGAAATTCTGCCGAACAAATGCGCCAGACCTATGCTATGATGATGCAGCAAGTGACTACTAATTTATACAGAGAAAAAAATACCCGAACCTATGGTTTAGTGAGAGGATCTAATGCGGGTGCTTCCTCCTTTCCCTATGTGATATACAATGATTATTATAGTCATCCTGATTTTATAACAGCAATGATTAATAGCTCCTTTATTGGAGTACTGTGGACTCCTGAAGTTAGAGGGTCCGCTTCAGCCGAAGAGTGGTTGAGGCGAATGCAAACGGTATGTTTTTCTCCGTTGGCAATGATTAACGCATGGTCTGATGGAACCAAACCTTGGTCATTTCCTGAGGTAGAAAAGCAGGTGCAATACATTGCTAACCTACGAATGCAATTGATACCGTATCTCTATACAAACTATGCTGATTATGCCTTTTATGGCACGCCACCCATTAAGGCTATGAATTTAGTGCCAGGCTTTGATGTGAACGCTACCATTGAAAATAGAAAACTTAATTCTGTCGATAATCCTTATGCTAAAGCTATTAAGCATGAAATTAAGGATCAGTTTATGGTGGGGGATGATCTTTTAGTAGCACCTTTAT
Organism: Chitinophaga pinensis; assembly: GCA_945870835.1. Lineage (GTDB taxonomy): Bacteria > Bacteroidota > Bacteroidia > Chitinophagales > Chitinophagaceae > Ferruginibacter > Ferruginibacter pinensis_A. Next base: position 3,781 of record CAMBTV010000173.1, on the reverse strand, counting down.
TTGCTGGTCAAAAAAATAGAAAAGTAGTATTGCCTAAAGGTAAGTGGTATGATTTTTATACAGGAAAATTTGCCGGTGAACAAGAAGTACTCACCATTGCACCCGGTTTGGATATTATACCTGTTTATGTGCGTGATGGAGGAATCATACCAATGACTTCTTCTGTTTTAAGAATAGGTAAAGAAAAATTGCCAGTAGAAGTCAGGCACTATGGTCAAAAAGAAAGTTCCTTTCAATTGTACGATGATGATGGTGAAAGTTTTGATTATGAAAAAGGAAAATTTTCTCGAATTAATTTGTCAGTAAAAAAGGACAAGAATGGAGTACTTCAAGGCAATGTTTTTATCCCTTCGGGTGCCTCTATTTGGTCTTACAGTGAATTTAATTGGCACTTTATGACCCAATAGATTGAAAGAGTTAAGCGTTTAAAAGGACTATTTTGCAGGGTCAGAGCGCCCTTAGACATTTTTAAAAATTACGAATCAAGTAGTTCATTATATAAAAAAATATCAGATCTTTAATTAAATTATTAATATTTTTAATTCCATACCAAATTTCATAAAGATTGAAATTGTCATCATCTGTAAAAATTGAAACTATGTTTAAATCATTTACCCTTTTTTGTATCAATGTTTTATTTTGCTCAGCGATATTTGCTCAGCAAATAAATATTATACCCCAGCCTTTATCGGTAATTATTCAAAAAGGAAAATTTACTATTACTTCCGCTACTAAGCTGGTGGTAAAAGATAAAAGGGATTATGCTACTGCTTCTTTTTTAAATAAATACCTAGAAGAATATTATGGTATCAAACTCAAGCAGGTTTCTACTGATGCTGATAAAAGTATAACTATTTCAAGTGGCAATCAAGAAGAAGATCTGACGGCTTCTGCCTATAAACTTCAATCTGGAAATAGTGGTATTCAAATTTCTGGAAATTCAGCAGTGGGAAGTTTTTATGGGATGCAAACATTGATACAGTTGCTTCCTTTAGAAAAAAGTAAAGCTTTAACTATTCCTGCGGTAGATGTAGAAGATCATCCTCGTTTTGCTTATCGAGGTGCTATGTTGGATGTATGTCGTCATTTCTTTTCAGTTTCATTTATTAAAAAATACATTGATTATTTAGCACTGCATAAAATTAATTATTTTCATTGGCATTTAACTGAGGATCAAGGTTGGAGAATAGAAATTAAAAAGTATCCCAATCTAACTAAAGTAGGATCAATTAGAAATGGTACAATAATAGGAAGATATCCTGGTAAGGGAAGTGACAATCAAATGGATGCCGGTTTTTATACCCAAGAGCAGGTAAAAGAAATTGTGGAATATGCTTCGCAAAGATTTATAACTGTTATTCCAGAAATAGAAATGCCTGGTCATAGTGGTGCTGCCATTGCCGCCTATCCCTTGTTAAGCAGTTTTCCAGATGAAAAAACAGTTATACCTGCCAATATGATTTCTGAAAAAAGCAAACTTGAATTAGCATCTGGAAAAGTAAAATTAGTTCAAGAAACTTGGGGAGTTCATTCGGATGTATATGCACCCACTGAATATACTTTTAAATTTTTAGAAGATGTCCTAGATGAAGTGATTGCATTATTTCCTTCAAAATATATACATATTGGTGGTGATGAATGTCCAAAAGATGCTTGGAAAAAAAGTGAGTTCTGTCAGCAGATGATTAAGGAAAAAGGCTTGAAGGATGAGCACGGATTACAAAGCTATTTTATTCAACGAATAGAAAAATACATCAATAAAAAAGGAAGAACATTGATTGGATGGGATGAGATATTGGAAGGTGGTCTTGCACCCAATGCAATGGTAATGAGTTGGAGAGGCGAGGAAGGAGGAATTGCTGCTGCAAAGGAAAATCATACGGTCATTATGACTCCTGGAAGCCATGTTTACCTTGATAAAGCACAAACAAAAAATATGGATTCAGTAACCATTGGTGGGTTTTTACCTTTTGAAAAGGTATATAGTTATGAGCCCGTTCCTAAAGAATTAAATGCTCAACAAGCTACTTATGTATTGGGCGCACAGGGAAATTTATGGACTGAATATGTTGCCAATCCATCTAAAGCGGAGTACCAGCTATTTCCTCGCTTAAGTGCATTGAGTGAAGTACTGTGGTCTACAAAGGAAAATAAAAACTGGCCTGCTTTTCAAGATAAAATGAAGTCTCAGTATGCTAGGTATAAAATTTGGGGAGCTAATTATTTTGAAGAAAAAAAATAAGATAATATAATCAATGATGTTGAATGCAAACTGATTCTTTTAAATAATTAGTTTGCATTCAACTGTTTCGTTTTTAATTACTATGGTTTTATAAATTTTAAAAATCAAAAATGAAACAGTTATTTTTATTTATATTAATTTGTTTTCATTTTTCTCTCTTTTCACAAACCAGACCTAATATCATTGTATTTCTCATAGATGATATGGGTTGGCAAGATTGTTCTGTAAATTTTTGGAACCAAACTACCTCTTTTAATACAATATATCATACTCCAAATATGGAGCGTTTGGCCAGAGAAGGGATGAAGTTTACCAATGCCTATGCTACTCCTGTTTGTACTCCTTCAAGATCGAGCATGCTTACTGGACTGAATAGTACTCATTTAGGAATTACCAATTGGACATCTCCTTGGAAAAATAATAATACGGATAGCAAGGACGAACAATTAAGCCCCTCTGACTGGAATATAAATGGGTTAAGTCCAGTACCCGGAATTGAAAAAACGTATTACGCGACTCCTTTTCCTATTCTTTTAAAAGAGGCTGGATATTACACTATTCATGTGGGTAAGGCCCATTGGGCGTCAATGGGTACGCCAGGTGCTAATCCATATAATATGGGCTTTATGGTGAATGTTTCTGGACATGCAGCTGGCCATCCGCAGAGTTACTATGGTAAAGATAATTATGGAAACATCCCAGGAAAATCTAGCGCTCAAGCAGTTCCTGATCTTGAAGAATATTTCGGAACTGCTACTTTTTTGACGGAAGCTTTAACATTAGAAGCCATTAAAGCATTGGATGCTCCAATTCAAAATAAAAGTCCTTTTTATTTAAACATGGCTCATTATGCAATTCATACTCCTATTATGTCGGACCCCCGTTTTGTTAAACAATATTTAGAAAAAGGGATGGATAGTACAGAAGCAAAATATGCATCTCTTATTGAAGGGATGGATAAAAGCCTTGGAGATATTATGAACTATTTAAAAGAAAAAAAAGTTGACCAAAATACAATTATTATTTTCATGAGTGATAATGGCGGATTGAGTATTTCTCCACTTAGAGGAGGTAAAGAACATTCTCAAAATCTTCCTCTCAAAGCAGGTAAGGGGTCATTATATGAAGGTGGAATACGTGTACCGATGATTGTAAAGTGGCCAGGTGTTGTCCGCCCTAATTCAATGGCTAATCAATATGTAATGATTGAAGACTTTTTCCCTACCATTTTACAAATGGCTAAAATAAAAAAGTATAAATTACCTCAATCAATTGATGGAAAAAGTCTTCTTCCTATTTTAACAAACGCTTCTTTTTCTGATACAACTAGATCGTTAATTTGGCATTATCCTAATAAATGGATTGATAAGGATGGACCCGGTATAAATTATTATAGTGCGATTAGAAAAGGTGACTGGAAAATGCTTTATAGTATGCGAACGGGTAAGAAAGAATTATATAACCTAGCCGTTGATATTGGAGAAAATAATGATCTTTCAATGCAGAATGCCGATAAATTAGTTGAATTAACAAGCCTGC
>CAMBTV010000172.1 GCA_945870835.1 Chitinophaga pinensis | reverse complement strand
TAGTTTTTACTACTGATGCGGCTTCTTGTTGGGATAAGTCCTGATTGGCAACACTATTTTCTGCCAATGAAGCAATCTGACTGGAAATCAAGCCAGCGAGTTCCACTTTCGCAAGATTGGTTGCTTGGTTTTTAGCAGCACTATAGTTGGTACCAATAGAGGCTCCGTTACCAATAATATACTTAGGAAATCCACGATCGTCGATTTCGTATTGTTTCTCCCAAGCCATTTCCAGTTGTTTATCCAATGGTAAGGCACCCGCTGGCACCTTAAAATCGTCTTTCATTAAAATTTTAGCCTCTTTACGCGCGCGCTTAGGAGCATTCCGTTTAACCTCACGCTCCAATTCTTTCTGTGTTTTTTGATTAGAAGCTCCGTTTTGAGCGGACAAAGAAAGTGATAGAATCAAGAGTCCACAAACAATGAGTGATTTTTTCATACTTGTTGATTTTGAGTTTAGATTTGTTATTTAAGCTTCCAGTTTATCCATTGTGGATTGATATCAGGGCTGACCGCAAACTGGGGATCCTGTTCCAGACGATTTATATTAACTGATTGAAAACTTACCTTCTTATACAGCTCTTTCCCTAATTCCTGATAGGTAATATTTCCCTTTGATTCTTGCAAAGTTTTAAGTAAATAATAAGTAAACATACCATGTTTTTGTTCGCGGTACGCATGCGACGACTGTTTACCTGAACTGGCGGTATAAACCACCATATTTCCTTTGAGTGGTTCATCATTGGGTTTAATTTTAACTCCCCTAGCCCCCTCATCAAGCGGCTTATTACGAGCGCCGCCCGAAAAACACGCATCCACAAATACAGTTACACGCGGCGAAGGATTTTCTCCCAACATTCTATACACATCTGCCAATTTAATTCCGTCTTTGAAATTCTCACCGCTTACATCAACAGGTATGAGGTAGGGTTCTTTTGTATTTGGATCAGGAAGCCCATGACCAGCATAAAAGAAAATAACTTCTAGTTCTGGGTCTTTCTTAATAAGAAGATTCAAACGGGTTAACGACGATTTAATTTTAGATGAGATTGCATCTGACAAATAATCAATATTAGCAGCGGGCACCCCAAGTGTTTTTTCACAATACTCCCTAAAAACCCTAGCATCATTGCGCGCAAAATCAACATTAGCCTCAACAGACAATTTATCTTGGTATTTACTATAGTCCTCATTTCCTATAATTATCGCCCTTACATTCTCCCTCAGTACCCCGCTTATTGGAATGTTTCGGTCTACATCCGACAATAGGGATCCGCCAGAGGCGTTATTAATCCGATTGATAACCGGCTCTATTCCAATAATTTCGATGGTTTTTAAATCCGTTTTTGTTAAAGATTGTTCAAGTGAAACTCTTTTGATATCTGAAATACCATATTCGCCACTTTCTTCGCTTACCTTAATTGTGATGGGTATTATACTATCTTGGTATTGTTTGTTGCCAAAAAACTCATAATTCAAGTGTCTCTCCTCACCGGGTTTAAGTGCAGGTAGTTCATACTCATCTCTCGCTCCTGGAAAAACATTGGCGGGATTGATAAACCTTACTTTAACCTTGCGTGCTTCGCCTTCCCCATTGTTTTTTAATAGAATATCCAAGAGCACTTTTTCTCCAAGTATTATCTTACCCTCTTCCTTCTGATTGGAAAAAAGCGCATCGGCTATTACAAGATCCGGTTTACGAAATTCCTTTGTGTTAACCGCAACTAAAAAAGGCTGCGCATTAAAGCCATTTCCTTCCTTCGCACTTATTCGAAAATTACATTTCGCACTCGGCAAATTTTTTTCTGCTTGAACAAGAATATGGATTGCTATGCTGGCACCTGGCAGTAGAGTACCCTTTAATATATCGCGAGGGAAAATTAAACCGCGTATGCCTGAGAGCTCTTCTACTTTAAGAGCAACTGCATAAGCTTCGCCTTTGCCCGTATTAGTAAGAATAAACCGAATCTCGCTTTTTTCATTGGCATTAAGATTGTTGTCTTGGTTACCAAATTCATCTGAAAATACCACATCACTCACCTCTAGTTGGGGCGGATTAACCGGCCTTGGAATTTTAGACAGCCTAACTGTTTTAAACTCACTCTGCCCCGATTGCGCAAACATCAGTGAGGGAATACTTATAAAAAAAAGAAGAATAAAAATATTTTTCATAGCTAAAAAATAAATGTTTATGATTATTGTGCGGTTTTAAAGCTTATCTCAGGACCATAGGTAGTACCATTGCTATTGGTAGCGTAAGCCCGAACATAATATGTAGTATTGGGGCTTAGCCCAGAAAGAGTACTTGTAAATGCTCCTATTTCTGAGCCGTTATTAGTTTTTGTTGTAAGGCTAACTGTAGGGAATGATGCTGTGCCCCAACAAACACCTCTGGCACTTAAAGTAGCGCCGCCATTAGAGGTGATGTTACCCCCACTTACTGCACTATTATTTGTAATAGATGTGATGGCCGCAGTACTACCCACAACAGGAAGAGTTGTAGGTGTGGTAAAAGAAATTATTGTTCCATAACCCGTTCCGAGAGCATTGGTAGCATAGGCTCGTGTAGAATAGGTAGTACCGGGTAATAAGTTTGTGATGGTTCTGGTAAAAGATCCGGTAGTAGTAGAGAGATCGGCCGATTTGTTGTTCGAAATGGCATTTTGGCTAGTTCCCCACTCGATTCCTCTTTCAGTAAGTGCAATACCACCATTATCAGTTACATTTCCGGAAATTGTTGCGGAAAAAGCTGATACTGGAATACTAGCTCCAGTTGTTACAGTAGGTATACTAGTAAGGGTTGTTTGAAAACTTACTTCGTTACCATACTCAGTCCCTTGTGAATTGGTGGCATAGGCTCTTACGTAATACGTAGTGCTTTGCATAAGCCCTGTGATTGAACTGGTAAATACGCCTGTTCCAGGGGTTTCTGATGTTCTACTATTTGATATGGTAGGTTTAGTTTTTGTGTCCCAACATACCCCACGCGAAGTAATTGCGCTACCGCCATTACTGGTAACATTGCCACCAGCGGTGGCTGTACTTTTTGTGATATCTTTAATGGGATCATTGGTGGTTACTGTAGGAAGCGAACTTCTGGTAGTAAAACTTGTTTGAACACTATACGATGTTCCTGCAGAATTGGTTGCATAGGCCCTCAAGTAATAAAGTGTTCCTTGAAGCAACCCTGTTACAGAACTGACAAAAATTCCTCCACCTGAACCATCAGCCGTTTTGCTATCAGTAATGGTAGGATTCGTATTCGTACTCCAGCATACACCCCGTTGAGTAACAGCACCAGCACCACCTCCTTCATCCGTGATCTGGCTGCTTACACTAAGAGAATTGCTTGTAACGTTGCTTGTAGTAATAAGCTGAGAAAAAGTAGGCAGATTAGCCAAGGTTGTAAAACTAATTTCGTTGCCATAGTTTGTACCAGCAATATTAGTAGCATAAGCACGCACAAAGTAAGTTTTGTTGGGGCTTAGATTGCTCATTGTACTTGAGAAGGATGCTATACCCGACCCATTATTTGTTTGCGTATTCAAGTTGACTGTTGGGCTAGGTGATAAAGACCAGCACACGCCTTTTGCAGTAATAGCGGCGCCCCCATCAGAATTTATTGTTCCTCCACTTACCGCACTGTTAGCAGTTATTTGAGTAGGAGTTGAGGTAACAATTGCAGCACCGCTAGCTAATGTGATAAAATTTTGTGCTGTTCCATAACTTGTGCCAACCACATTGGTGGCGTAAGCGGTATAGTAATAACGAGTATTGGGTAATAGTCCAGTAATAGAAACAGTAAACGAACCTGAGCCGGCAGTAGTTGCTTTTGCTACAGAACCATTGTTAATCGAAAGCGAGGGAGTGGTGCTGTAAATGATACCACGCTCTGTAATGGTAGATCCCCCATCACTAGTAACTGTCCCGCCTCCAGTAGCCGAACTGGTAGCTATACTTGTAATTACACTGGTAGAAATAGATGGAGCGGTTTTCCCATCGCGAGGATTATCTCTGGGGAGATCTAATTTTACGCATGCGTAAAACATAAAACACAATACAATAAAAAAATATTTATTCTTCATAATTAAAATCGCTTGATAATTCCAAATTGAGCTGGCTGATTGTTTCTGGCTAAGGTGAATACCGGTTTTATATTGGAAAACGATGAGGCAAGACCATTTCGTTTTTTAATTTCTCGGGCATTTTTTGAACCCTTACTTATCACAGAAATAACATCAATTACCCAAACTAGGGCAGCTGCACCTGCATAGGTAACAAAGTTTTTATTCGCTTCACTGGCCAACGCGTACTGATTATCCATTTCAGTTTGGTTGGTGGCATCTAGATAGAGTTTATAATATTTATCAGACTCCATTTTTTGGTACAGCCCGTACCCAGCTGCTCCCAAATAAAGAAGGGAAACCAGATACGGAGTGGTTTTTTTTACCTTGTTCACATAATGATCTCCCCATCCTGGGAGAATCATCGATAAAATAGCATTTTGAGGCCCACCCTTAATTTGAGTGGAAAAGGATTCAAGAATTTTTACGGATGCTTTTAGGTCTGTTTCGATATCACCTACATATGCATCATTTGTGTACTTCCAAACAATCTTCTTACCAGTACCAGGATATACTTTTTTTATATCTCCATCGATGGAACTTGGTATAATAATTTTATTACTCCGATCAATAAATGTAAGTTCTATATTATAGAAGCTTTTTGCGGGACAATTTACTAAATCATAGGTAACAACTAACGTGTTTCCTTCAAGTGAAAAATCAACATTTTCAATTTGCTGACTGCTAGCATTAGTATATGCAAAAAAACATAAAACTATGCATACTGCACATTTTGGAAATCGGCACAGAAGAAATTTTTTAAAATTCACCTTTAATAGAAATTAATGAGATAATTATTTGCCACTAAATTATGTAAGAAAAATAAAATTATAAATATTTTTTTGTACTCCCTAAACGCCTCTTATCAAAAAACTATTTTATGAAACATAGATGTTATATTTTTCGAAAAAAGGAATTGATAATCAATTATTTATAAAATAGTAGGGCCGTTTTACAGAGCAAGGCTGTGGATAACTTATACAAATATTCACTTTGCTAGTAAAAAGTCCGTAACAGATATCATAATTATTTATTGTGCAAATTATGGTAACTGTGTATCCTTAGGGGGCGCCATTTTGCAAAACATCTATTTGAGTTTACCAAATAGGATTATGGGGATTTGATAAAAACTGACTTATGAAAAAGCAAAAAATCACTATCAATCTCGCTTTCTATTAAAACAAACCCTATTCAATCAATAGATTTTTAAATGAAATAAATCTAGATCTAAAATCTGGATAATAGTGGCTGTTGGATATATGATAAAAAAATGCCCACAAAGCTATCATTTATTTGTGTAAGGCCTACTTAACTAAACTAGTCTGGATGCTACAAACTGCCCTTTTTTTGAAACAATGTATGTGACCGATGAAAATTTTAATTGGCTTATTTATTGTTCTCATAAGCAAGATTGGTATGCTGGGCATAAAATGTTAAATAAATGGAGACTCTATCGGCAGGTTTTAATCTTAGATTAACTTCAGGTTTATGTGGCCTGGTTCCTTCCCTTTTCGCGATGGTACATATTATTCTACAATCAGGTGACACTATAGATGAGAATAAAATGAAAATCCGTTCAAACTCAAATTTATATAATATTTATACTGTTTATCAATATTTTATACTTTATAAATTAAGTAAGATAATAACAAATATTAATAGGTTACAGTTCTCCCCCTACAGCAAATAAAAGCTTCTATCTCTCCGACTAGGCGGATCGGATAGAATGCGAGAAAGGAATGTATTTTAACAAATTATACCTGGAAGAATCAGCGGTATGGTTCCCGTGTAGTTACCGATTCGCCTTTGGCGAAGAGGAACTGCGCGGCAGGTGAGCAATATTTGAATTAGTAGCCATCATTCCCGACCAGACGAGACTTTAATCGTACTGTTTAAAACCAATTTTGTTTCGAATAGTCGGCTTTGCATCTTTATCTAATAACTCTTTAAGTACAACAAAAATATTTTCGATGTCTGTACTATTTACTTCGGAATTT
>CAMBTV010000171.1 GCA_945870835.1 Chitinophaga pinensis | reverse complement strand
AAAACTACCTCCAGCAGGACCACCAGTTCCAGCCTGGTTATTTATTCTGATATAATCCCAATTGTAGGCACCCGCGATAGGGTTACCAATTACATGGAAATGGATTATTCCAAAATTTCCACTAATAGTTTTTCCTCCAGCATCTTTGATCACAACTGGTAAGTTGTAACTTTTTGTTACATCAATCTTAGAAGGATAAAATACAATCTTAAGGGAAGCGATTCTTTGTCCTGCTTTAATAACAGCTGTTTTACTCATAAACTTGTACAAGGAGTCAGGCATTAAAGAATAATCAATAGCATCACCTTTGATATTTTCAAGAACTTTAGTTGCATCAACACCAACAGTAACAGTTAAATCAGAAGTCAAAGTTGTTGGGCCAGCAAGATTAACATTAAAGGTAGCCGTATCAGATTCGTGAGAAGCAGGGTAAGTTAATGCTCCACCACTAAAGTATTGCATACCAGAGTTGATAGTACTTCCGCTACCATTCTCAATGAATTGTAAGGTAACAATTGAACCGGTTGGATTCTCGATATCTATATTTTTTGCACCTTCTTTTAGACACGATGCCATTGTCATCGCAACCATCAAAAACGCAAATAGTTTTTTAATTTTAATTTCTTTCATGTTGTTGGTTTTTATATTTTAACTATTGAGCCCAAAAAATCAAAGAGGTAAAAGGAGTTATATTTTTTGGTACATTAGCTCCATTGTAGGTACCTTCTGAAACAGGATACATCACCCTTGTTGGCAATTTATCTGCACGAGTACTTTCTGAAACTGATGAAGCAAAAGTTTTAAAGCCATCACCACCTACAGTGATTGTAGGGTATTTAGTACGACGGTACTCATTCCAACCCTCATAACTTTCAACGAAATTAAGTGCAATAAACTTTTGGGTTATGATTGCTTCCAACTTCTGAGCATTAGAAGTAGCTGCTGTAAAATCAACCAAAGGATTGCTTAAGTTTTTGATTTTATAAGCCGCTACTGTATCTGCAACCTTAACGGTTACAGAACCATCAGGCAATTGATAAGTGTAATTAAAGGCAGCAGTAATTCCTTTATCAAAAAGTACATCAGTAGTACTTCCTGTAGTAAGAATACCATTTAATCTAGCTTCCGCTTGCAAGAAATAGCTTTCTGCAGCTAGCATTACCGGATAACCAGCATTTGGTCCTTTTAATATACCATAGTTATTACCATTAGCCTTACCATCACGATTAGCACTTGCGTGCCAAAAACCTCCAGTAGGGCTTGATACTAAAGTGTTACTTTCAACTCCCAAACGGTTGATACCAGTTGAAGGATATTGATAATAAATTGCTCTTCCTCTTGCTGCATCATAAATTGAGTGTCCATCATAGAAACCGAATATGAATTGACTAGGCATCCAAGCTTTGTTACCAGCAGATCCTGTGTATGCGTAAGCCCAAGTGTTCCAAGCTGGATTTTGTTTACCATTATCCCTAGCATAACCAGGGTTGATTAAAGCATCAGTAGTAAGGAATCCATCAGCAGAGAAGGTTGTATTAGAAAAAGTAACCTTTCCGTTTCCACGCACAATAATGCGCAACTTAAGTGTATTAGCAAATTGCTTCCACTTAGTCGTGTTACCACCAAAAAGTACATCTGATGATCCTAATGGAGTTACTCCAGGGGTAGCATCACCTTTTGCGATTTCAGCAATAGCGGTATCTAATTGACTAGCTAGATCCTTGTAGATGTCTTTACCAGCAGTATAAGTAGGAGTTAGTTTAGTTGAACCTTTCAATGCGTCTACATAAGGAACATCATTGTAAGTATCAACCAATAGTTGGAAATTCAATACTTTCATAATTCTTGCCGCCGCAGAAAAATAACTATATAAATTATTACCAGCACTAGTATTCAAAACAGTCTGGTAATCCTCTAAGTTATCGTAAGTAGAACCCCATGTACCTGTTCCAGTAGTGGTGTAATTATAAGTGATAGATTCGCCAAAACCGCCATATCCGCCAGCATTAGCGCAATATAGTCCTGTTTGTGCTCCATAACTGTTATAACCGTTCAACACAGCTGCAGTATAGGTGATTGCCTGTGGCAAAATTAATTGCGGTGTAACAGAAGAGGCTCTGTTAGGATCCGTATTTACATCAAGGTATTTTTTACAGGAAGTACCCAGTCCAAGTACCAAGATTCCTATAAAAATTCCGAGGATTGATTTTTTCATAATTAAATGTTTTTTGTTTACCTGTTGCATTTAAACCTTGAATTAATTTGTAAAAAAATAGTAAGGTTAAATGTTTTGATGTTATTATTATAAATTTTTAGAATCTAAAAGAAATACTTGCTCCATAAAAACGTGATGGAGGAGCAGAACCTAAACCAGTGATACCAATACCATTGTTATTGCTACCAGCTGAACTATATTCAGGATCTGTATACAAATTATCTTTAGCTAACCAAAGGAATAAGTTTCTTCCTTGAAGGCTAACAGTCATTCCTTTAATTACGTTGCTTTTGCCAAATATTTTGGTTGGTACATCGTAAGCAATAGACAATTCTCTTAATTTCCAAAAATCTCCTGAAGTTACATAGTTACTAGTAACATCACGATTAATACCATCTGTCCAGAAACCATTGTTACCATTACCATTTGCAATAGCTACGCTAGTGTTAGGTACATAGCTTCCAGGTTTAGCAGGATCTTCATAAACTGAATTCGGGTAAACAAAACTTTGTCTGTCATAAGCTGCTGTTCTAATACCAGTTCCAGACCAGTCCATTTCTGTACCCATTGAGTTAAAGATTTGGTATCCACCACGGTATTCTAATAATACTGAGAAACGGAATTGCTTGTATCGAACCGATCCATCTAAACCAAGACGATTTTTTGCAGTTGCATTTCCTAATACAGAAATAGCATCAGTCTTAGTAGGTAAACCAGTAACGCTGCTAACGATAACTCTTCCAGCATTATCCCTTTTATAATCAAAGCCCATGATAACTGGGAATGCTTTTCCAGCCACTGCGTAAGAAGCACCTGATCCATTACTAGATAAAGCAAGCTTAGTTAAATCGGCACTGATGAAATTAACATTGTTATCAAGATAAGTATAGTTACCACCTACTGTTACACTCCAATCTGAGTTTTTAACTAGGTCATAATGTAAAGTTGCTTCAAGACCTTGACTTTGAGTTTGTCCAGTATTGGTTAAAAGACTAGTAAATCCAGTAGTTGAAGAAACCGCTGTGTTCACTGTTTGGTCATCTGTTTTTGAGCTAAACCAAGTCCAAGTAGAAGTTAACCTGTCATTGAACATGTTCAAGTCTACACCTACTTCAAAAGCTTTGGTTATCTCAGGCTTTAAATTATTCGATACTAATAAATTTCCAACGGTATAGCCAGCAAGACTTCCGTAAGGGAATCCATTTGCACTACCACCAAAGGTAGGAGCCAAAGAATAAGCACCAAACTCAGATCCAAGGTTTACCTGACCCACTTTAGAAAGACCTGCTCTAAGTTTAAGGAGGCTAATTTTTCCGCTGCTCTTAATACTTTCAAAAGCATCAGTTGCTATGAAAGAGATATCAGCAGATGGGTAAAAGAAAGAACGGTTTTGAGTAGATAAAACTGAAACCCAGTCATTTCTACCTGTACCGTGTAAGAATAAAAAGTTTTTGTAGCCAATACGGAAATCACCGTAAGCACCTACTTGACGAGCCATATAATTGCTTTCGCTAGCTCCTGGAGTTCCTACCCCATTAGATACGTTAAACAATCCTGGTACAACCAATCCATTAGCAGATACATTCACATATTTTGATTGGTTTTGAGTCAACTGAGCACCTCCAATAAAATTTAAAGTGAATTTGTTCACCTTCTTTTGGTACTGAGCAAAAAAGTCAGTCAAAAGGTTGGTAGAGTAAGAAGATCCATCACTAACTGAAGCAGGAATATCTGTTTTAGAACTTGCATCAGTATGTTCAGCAAAGTAAGTATAATTAAATTCACCTATAGTATTCTTATTAGATGCATTTCTAGTTGCGATACCTTGACGTCCAATGATATCTAAACCAGCAATAGGCGTAAATTTCAATTCGACATTCGCTGTCAAATAATCGTTACGTTGCTTAGAACGATAGTTATCTGCAGTAAAGTATGGATTTTGATACCATGGGTTGTAATATCCGTTCGGATTAGCGAATTTATCGGTACGCCAGTTTTTATACTTAGTGATATCAACGTTAGAAGGCATGTTCAGCATGTTACCATACATAGAACCCGTTTCAGTGGTGATATCATATCTATTTTGAGTGTAGGCAGTTGAATAGGTAGCCATTACTTTGTTACCCATTCTACGCGTACCGTTTACACGTAATGTAGCACGATTGTATTTATCACCAGGGGTTGTACCTGTAACATCAGCATATTGACCTGATAGGAAAAAGGTTGAGTTCTCATCACCATTAGAAATTGAGAAATCAGTTTGGCTAGTGACACCATTATTCCAAAATTTATTATGACCATCATTGAATTGATAAACTGCAGAATCTTGAGAACCATCTTCTAAGGCTGGTCCAAGCGCTCTTTTTACGCCATCAAAACGTGCTCCATAGGATTGGTTTTCTAGATAATCAGGATATGGATTACCACTAGCATCTAAGCCATATGCAGTACCGCCCGCACCAAATTTAGTTTGTATTTTTGGATAAAATGCTACTTGCTCTGCAGTGGTAGTATTTGAAACATTAATAGTAGTTTGTCCTCTTTTACCTTTTTTAGTAGTTACGATAACAGCACCGTTAGATGCCTGAGAACCATATAATGCAGAAGCACCAGAACCATTCAATACCACAACATTTTCAACATCTTCTGGATTCAAGTTACCTAATACTTCATTAGGAACTACCACGTTATCTAGAACCACCAACGCTTGGTTATTACCAGTTAAAGAACGTTGACCTCTAAGAATTAAACGAAAGCTAGGGTTTACACCACCGCCGGTTCCACTAATTTGAAAACCAGCTACTTTACCTTGCAAGCCATTTGCGATGTTAGTAGCCTTACCTGCTGTTAAAGTAGCTGCTTGAATAACAGTTGTAGCAGTACCAATCTCTTTTCTTTTAGATTTGATACCTCCCGCTGTTACCACTATTTCATCCATTGAACTAATGCTTTCTGTCATAGTAACTGTGTAATTATTACTTGCAGTTACAGGAATTCTAGCAGTTGCATAGTTAACAGAAGAAATAACTAAAACATCTCCGTTCTTAACATTAATTTTAAAATTACCATCTTGATCGGCAGCAACAGCTCCCTCTCCCTTTGATTTTTTGATTGATGCGGCGGGTACAGGATTACCCTTGGCATCAGTCACTTTTCCCGAGATTGAACGGGTTTGCGCAAATGTCAAGGAACTTAATACCATCAACATCGAAAGCAGTGATACAATTTTTCTCATTTTTAATTTTTTTTTGTTTGGATATTTCTTCAAAAAAATACAGAAATTAAAAAATTATTGAAAAGAAATAATAATAATTTCTTGACAAAATCTTAATAATTTCATAATAAAGACCCTCAAAAATAACGGTTAGCTGCTTCTTTAACAAAATATTTGTTTAAATTTTTGACAATTTCTAATATAAAACAATTTTACTATTTTGATTTTTAAATAAAAATGACATAATTATTAAAAAATTATTAACATTTTGGCAACAAACTGTACGTATTTTAATTAATAAACTATTTTTTTGAAAAACATTTATTTTTTTTATATTACGACTAAATAATATACAAAATGGTGTTTCGGAGAGATTTCTTTTTAAAATTAACAAATGCCGTCCCTACCAAATTTCGACTTCCCTTAAAAAAGAATGAAATATTAAAATAAATACTTTTTCGTATTACTAAATCATTAACAATTAAAAATAATTGCATTTTTTTAATCGTAATCCTTAACCTTTGCTACAAAAATTTATTATGGCAGGGCTTAATTCGATTTTTAAAATATTTCTACCCAAGGATCGTATATTTTTTCAGCTATTCGAAAATGTAGCACAAGAGCTAGTGAAAATGGGCGAAAAGTTAAAGACAATGGTTAATGAGCCAGATTTTGACAAAAGAGCTCAGTTAGTTCAGGAATTAGAG
>CAMBTV010000170.1 GCA_945870835.1 Chitinophaga pinensis | reverse complement strand
AACTTTTCCTTCTACCAAAGAATTGGATGAATACTTGGTACTACTTGAAGAAGCCAAAAAACGGGACCACCGGAAATTAGGAAAAGAGTTAGAATTATTTGCATTTTCCGAAAAAGTTGGCATGGGCCTACCTCTTTGGCTACCAAAAGGAGCTATGTTGAGAGAAAGACTGCAGCAGTTTTTACAGAAAGCCCAAATGGAGAGTGGTTATTTACCTGTAATCACACCTCATATCGGACACAAGAATTTATATGTCACTTCAGGCCATTATGAGAAATATGGCAAGGATAGTTTTCAGCCAATCAAAACGCCGCAGGAAGGAGAAGAGTTTTTTTTAAAACCAATGAACTGTCCTCACCACTGTGAAATTTATAAAACCTCTCCTCGCAGCTACAAAGATTTACCATTGCGTTTAGCAGAATTCGGAACTGTATACCGATACGAACAGCATGGTGAATTACATGGACTAACTAGAGTAAGAGGATTTACTCAAGATGATGCTCATTTGTTTTGTATGCCTGGACAAGTAAAGGATGAATTTAAAAAAGTAATTGACTTAGTACTTTATGTTTTTAATTCATTAAGTTTTACAGACTATACTGCCCAAATTTCATTAAGGGATAAAACAGACCGAAGCAAATATATTGGCAGTGATGAAAATTGGAACCTGGCAGAAAATGCCATCATAGAAGCTGCTGCTGAAAAGGGGCTAATAACCGTTGTCGAGTATGGAGAAGCTGCATTTTACGGTCCAAAACTTGACTTTATGGTAAGAGATGCTATTGGTAGAAAATGGCAGTTAGGTACCATTCAGGTAGATTACAATTTACCTGAGCGTTTTGATCTAAATTATATTGGAGAAGACAATGCTAAACATAGACCTGTAATGATCCATAGGGCCCCATTTGGAAGTATGGAACGCTTTATAGCAGTGTTGATAGAGCATTGTGCTGGAAAGTTTCCACTATGGTTAGCCCCTACCCAGGTAAAGATTTTACCTATCAGTGATAAATTTATGCCCTATGCAGAAATTGTATCAACTCAGCTAAAAAATGCAGATATTCGCGTAGAAATAGATGATAGAAACGAGAAAATTGGCAAAAAAATCAGGGACACGGAATTAGCAAAAATTCCATTGATGCTGGTTATAGGTGAAAAAGAAATGAATGAGGGTAAGGTTGCAATCAGAAGGCAAGGAAAAGGTGACATTGGAGTTGCCCCAATAGCTGAATTTATTGACCTTGTAAATGAAGAGGTAAAAAGTAAAAAAGCATTTGAATAAAAATATTTATTAATTTTAAATCAAAACCAGGAGCGCAAGCCCAATATTTTTAAACTAAAATCAATTAATGGCATTTCCACCAAAAGCACCTAGAGGCGCATTTAACCCAAGATTTAGAAAAGAACAGCAACAAGAGCATCGCACCAATCAAATGATAAGAGTACCTGAGGTGCGGCTGGTAGGTGACAATATTGAACCGGGTATTTTTACTGCAGCAGATGCATTAAAAATGGCACAGGAACAGCAATTAGATTTAGTAGAAATTTCTCCAGGTGCTAATCCACCAGTTTGTAAGATCATCGATTACAATAAATTTTTGTACGATGAAAAGAAAAAGAAAAAAGAAATGAAGGCGAAATCCAAAACCAGTGAGGTGAAGGAAGTTCGTTTTACTCCCAATACAGATGACCACGATTTTGAATTTAAATGTAAACATGCAGAAAAGTTCTTATTAGATGGTAATAAAGTGAAAGCGCACGTTCAATTTAAAGGTCGTGCAATTATGTTTAAAGAAAGAGGTGAATTATTATTGCTAAAATTTGCAGATAGACTAAAAGATGTAGGTGCCTTAGAAGGAATGCCTAAAATGGAAGGAAAAAGAATGTTGGTAATGTTTGCTCCTAAGAGTCAAAAGAAAGTAAAAAATTCAGAAAAGTCATAAACTTAAAAGGATACGCAAGTATCCTTTTTTAATTATTTAGAGAGATGCTTGCATCTCTTTTTTTATTTTACTGAGTTGACCCTCAAAAAATAGTAAGCGCCCATTCAGAAACGCCCTCGAATAAAAAGTGCTAGAAATTTTAAATGTCAGCCGTTAAAAAATCAAGCCCTTTAAAATAACGTTTTAATCTAATTTAGCCTATAAGACATTTGACTCTCAAAAAGTAGTAATTGCCCATTAAGCAACGCCCTCGAATAAAAAGTGCTAGAAATTTTAAATGTCAGCCGTTAAAAAATCAAGCCCTTTAAAATAACGCTTTGATCTAATTTGGTTTAGAGGACATTGGACTCTCAAAAAGTAGTAATTGCCCATTCAGCAACGCCCTCGAATAAAAAGTGCTAGAAATTTTAAATGTCAGCCGTTAAAAAATCAAGGCTGTCTGAGCGGGCACTCCCTTTAAAGAAACAAACTCTACTCGCGAGTTCCTTGATTTTAGGCTGACATTTAAAATTTCAGCCTTTTTATTCGCAGGATTGATTTTTTTTGTTACTTTTTTTTATCAAGAAAAAAAAGTAAAAGCACACTATTCCAAAGGAAATTCCAATCCTACATACCTAAATTTTTATTTTACTAAAACGCAATAAGAATAAGATATAAATCATTTGACTAATAATAAGATCGTTCTTTATCAATCAATTTGATAAAAAAGACCAAACAAAAGGCAGCTTATCAATTTTAAGGGACGACTACTTAAACTGAAGATGCAGACTAATAATGTTTGAATTAAAATTTGTGTTCCGCAAATAATGCCCATATCTAATTTCAACCATGCTAAAATGAGGGTTACCAAAAACACCTCTAGGGGGAGCCATTCGAAAACCAGCACCAAAAAAGTGACTATCGAATTTTGAATAGTCATAATTACTAGTATAGTATTTATCACTAGGAGAATGTGCCTGATAAGGTTCAAAATACTTTATAGATGATTGACGGTAATACCTATAAAATGGGGTCACCGAAAAGAAAGGAGTTATTTTGATAGCAGTTTCTAAATCAGCTGAATGAGAAGTTAAACCCCAATCATCTTTATAAAAACGATAAAAAGATCGAAAAACTATATTGTCACCCAAAAAATAATTGGCCCTCAATCCAATTGGTATTTTTAAGCGTGAAGAAGGCAAAACTTCAGATTGGACGGTATTATTGTTCATATATACTCGATGAAAGGGTAAACTTAAAAACCCCTTTTGCCAAGCAAGATCAAATAAGAATAACAATTGTAATTTTTGATTGATAATTTGGGAATAGGTAATTGATCCACTCAATGAATTTCTGGAGGAAGTAGGATAATCATCATCATCACTTCTACTATTGGAGGATGTCCTCAACTCTATAGGCAAAATTATAGAAACCTTATCAAGATAAGCCTGTGCTTTAAAACCGATTTCACGATTGTTGTTGATTGATTTTTTAGAAAAATTAATCCCCATTCCGAAAGATTGATAATCAAATTCTTTAGAAGCAGATGCAGTAATTCCAAAGCTTGTTCTTTTTTTATCATTTTCCACCAACCAAGAAACTGAAGGATAAATGCGAATATCATTGGAAGAGGCAGAAGAATTCGCAGTCAGATCTATCTTATCAGAAGAGGCGGATGAGTAGGAATCAATTCCCCCTTCTAAAGTAAAAGTATGTTTACGGTACCGTTTATCGTATTTAGCAAATTTAATATCAATAATATTGGCAAAATCAGAGAGTTTTTGAGTTCCAATTCCTCCGGTTACGGATGAATTATCTCCATCTTGATGATAATAACTGCTTACAAAATTGACTTCCTCCAAAACAAGCTTGCGGCTTTTATATTGAGTAGAATCTTGAGTTGGTTTAGTTTGAGCAAAACTTGACAGCAGAATTAAATACAAACCAACTAAAACTAAACATATTTTTTTCATTACCTAAGTTAAAATTCCTGTTGGATAAAAAGATTGGTATTCTTTTAATGCTAAAATTTAATTACATCCACATCCTCCGCCAGTTTTGCCACCGTTTGCTCCTGAAGCTCCCTCACGATAAGATTGAAAACTCATTTCACTTTTTTGAATTTTCCGACTTCCCAAAACCATTTCAGAATCATTTAGTTTACCCTTTTGATATGCCTTTACAGTAGTGCAGGAACTAAAGCAAAAAAGTATTATCAAAAACATGGAAAACAGGTAAACTAAATTTTTGAATATCATAGTTTTTGTGAAATTTTTGAAGCAACTAATTTTTACAAATTTAACCAATCTAACTAAACAACATAACTTAAGATGAGATAGTTAGTATATTTCCACTAAGAGAAGTTTTAAATTGCTTTAATGCTGCGAGACTATCAGGTCCGGCAATAAAGGCACCCGTATCGGTAAAAGTAGCTCCATGATTTGGACAATAAAAACGTTTATTGGTTCCTTCATATTGTATAGTTGTACCTTGATGGGTACAAGCTTGAGACACTGCAATAAAACTACCCGTTGTAGTTTTGGCAACAATTATTCCTCCAGTATAAATATAGCCTCCTGGATTAGTAAGTGCTGCATTGGCTGGTAGTGTTAAATCCAATGTAATATTTACATTAGTAGGTGTAGTTGGCTGAGTTGGCTGACCAGGTGTAGTTGTAGTTTCAGTTGATTTTGCACAACCGCCCATACAAACAGCTGCTAGAGCCGATGCGGAGCCCAAACCAATTAGTGATAAAAATTCTTTTCTTTCCATAGTAAATTGAATGTTTTATAAATACTCTTGCGTCGATATATACGTAAAACCTATATCGACGCAAAAGTATTTTTCAGAAATGTTAATATTTTGTTAAAACAGCCTTAGGCAATATTTTTTCTTCATTCTTATGGAGTTGAATATTATAAAGTGTAGTATCCCGATATCCATTAGATCCTTTGTACAATACATTGTACACACCTTCTTTAAGTCCCCTTATTTTAAAATCTCCATTAGGATGAGGAATTGCATTAGCAGTATCTGTATTATTATATACTGTTACCAAAGGTGCTGCATCTGAAGGAATAACATTACCCTTTACCCTTGCAAAATTTTTATCACAAAATGGTCTTAACACAGGTCTCAAATAATATTGACCTGCGCGAGATAGGATAGATCTACTTATGTCAAAATCAATCCACAATGAACTCTGTCCAAATACAGCTTCTTGATGATGCCTTTCATTAATTTTAACATACAAATATTGATTGATACCTGGAAATAAAATTAAAGGGTAGCTAACTCCTGCTATTCGAAGTGAACTATTTGTACCCAATGTAATTCGAATTTTTCGAATGGTTCCTTTAATGGTAACCGTTCCCATCAATGTATCGATACCGTTCTTCAATCTAGATACATTATAAAGCCCTGGATTAATTAATAATGTATCCCAATTACCATATTCATCACGATTCCTATTGTCATCGTCGCGGTCATTGTCATTATCTCCATAATGATCGTCACGCTTGTGATTTTCAAAGGTGTCAACTTTTACTTCTACCGCTTTAATGTCGATAAAGACAGAATCATACATACTCGGATCATCCGTTAAATACAATGAAAGTTGCTGACTTGATGCTGACATAACGGATGAATCTTCCTTTTTACAGGCCGTAAAAATCAAGCCGCTTAGAAATGCAATGAGGCTAAATGTTCGGAGGAGATTTTTGTTGAACTTCATAAATTATAATTTTAAATGATGAAAACTATCCCTTATAGTTAAACAATAACTTTGCTAAATATTAAGGATAAGTACCAGATAGAATTATTTATATAAAGTTTAATAGGGCGTAAAAAAAATATTTAAAATACAAAGTTTTTATAAAATAATTAACAGTAATTAGTTGACCCCTAAAAAGTTGGGTTTGGCAATTTGACTTGGTAGTGGTTTGAACGCCCTTGAATAAAAAGTGCTAGAAATAATAAATATCTGTCATTAAAAAATCAAGCAATTTAAAGTAACGCTGTGTTTTAATTTATCCCAGAAGATAGTCGACTCTCAAAAGTAGTAAACGCTCATTCAGAAACGCCCTCGAATAAAAAGTGCTAGAAATTTAAAATGTCAGACGTTAAAAAATCAAGGCTGTCTGAGCGGGCACTTCCTTTAAAGAAAAAAAACTCTACTCGCGAGTTCCTTGATTTTAGGCTGACATTTAAAATTTCAGCCTTTTTATTCGCAGG
>CAMBTV010000169.1 GCA_945870835.1 Chitinophaga pinensis | reverse complement strand
AGATTACTCTGTTCCAATTAATGAAAATGAAATTAAACTCCTAGAGGTATGGATTGCATTAAAAAATTTAGGATTTTTTGATAATTTAACGACTAATCATATGGAGCTGTCTAAATTAAGAAGTTCTTTTTTTTCAATTTTTAATCTTCGGGATTGGAATTACAAACAGAATTATGATAAATTGTATAGAACTAAAAATATAAAAGCTAATTTTTTATTGAAAATGGTTCATGCTTTTGAAGCTGGCGATATTAAAAATAAATAATGATACCAAAAAAATCGAAATAAATCGGGCCGCAGACTCTGCGGCCCGATTTTGCTTTAAAATCATAGTTAATACGCTGTATAAAAATATTTTTGCTTTTTAAATAATTTTTTTAAAGACGAAAATATGAACTACGATTATACAGAAAGATTCCCGGAACTTAAAAGCTTATTAAAAGATTTCGAAGAACGCATCGAAAGGATATCATTGCCACCAGAGAACGTGATACTTGACGATTTAGAAGTAATGAAGATTCTTAATATTTCTAAAAGAAAACTTGCTCAAATAAGATCAGATCGGAAAATTAAATACTATACATCCGACGATGCCCCCAAAGTAAAGAAAATTAAACTTAAGGAAGTAAAATCAACATCACACAAAGGGATAAGAAGGGCAAAAATTTACTACCTACTTTGTGATATACTAGTTTATGTGAAACGCAATCCGGTTGTACCCATTTTTGAAAAACTAAAAATAAGACCCAATGGTTTGTAATTATCGATTCTGTAAACAAATAATATCTACATATAAAAATGGCAACCGTCGCTATTGTGATCAAGAGTGCTATGAATCCGAAAAAAGAGAAAGATCCAAAGAAAACTATCAAGCTATCAAGCAATTACTGAAAGAAATTAAATGTACAGAATCAATTTTTCGAAATTTTTACAAACTGTATGGTTCTACCCCAATAAATTCTAATATTCTTAAAGCTGAAGAAATAAATTGGTCACTAATGACCTCCTTCAAAGAAATCGATGGACAGAACGTTCGATTCGTTGGTTCTTATGGATACTCAAAACTAGAAAATAACTATATAAAATTATATAAATTATGAGTAGGCAATTACTAAATGACAATGGATTCGAAGAAGCTATGAAATTTGCAAGCCCTGTAAAACAGCCCTCGACTTCGCCTAATTCAAATCCTGAACCAGATGGAGGAAATGAGTACCCTCAAGGTGAATCAAAACTTAAAAATCAGAATAAATTCTTAAAAAATTTACTTACAATTTTGTTAGTACTAGGTGGGGGAATAGCATTACACAATCATTTCAAAAATAGAAAAATCGACAAAGATTCAAGATAATAACAGGATCAAGTCTTATCCACTTATTAATAAAAAAGCAATCCTAACATATAAAAAATGTAACAAGTGTCATCTTATAAATTTCAAAAAATTTTTCAAATACAATTACCTAAACGCATAAACAAGTGTGCCACCCTTTATTTTATCAATCAGCTTTTGATTGATCTCTTCTGGAGTTGCAAAGCACCCTAAAGTCCATTTATACTTCATTTTTTTGTTAGAATGAAAAACTATATTTCTCCCCAAAGAATTTGAATTTATACCATTATCTAACCCCTCAATTTGTAACGAATACCCATATTTACCATAATAGGTTTGCATAGTTTTAAATGCTCCCAAACAAGACTTATTACTACCCTTTTCATTGCTAAATTTAGTTGGGTAAAATACGCCAGAATTCAAAGCATGGGCTACAGTGGACCTCATAACAATCTGATTTTTTTCTACATCTACAAGGTAGAGTCGAGTACTTGCTATTGATTTGCTATAATCAATAATAGTTACATATTTCTCATTAGGAACCTTGTATTTTGCTTGTATTTTGTGAGCTAACTGAACAATATCAATATCAGAGTTCAAAACAGTGAAGGATTGAAAGTAAAGAGATAGTGTAATTAAAATAAATATTTTTTTCATTTGATAGGGTATATAAACATTCGAATATTATAAAGAATACTTACTTTACAGGCATTATATGCCTAATATTTTTCTACAGTTATCACAAAAAAATAACTTTTCATGGTCAACCTGCTTAATGGATCCATCGGCCGCATGCATTAAGCATTCAGTATTTTTGTTGCAATGCTCAAGCCCTTTGTTATGCCCCACTTCGTGAATGGCTATTTTTTGCAGGCGTTCTTTTAGTAATTTAGGTGTTGCATTTTTACCAAGTCGTTTTGCATATGCAGATATGACACAAACATTTCCTGGCCGCAAACCAAGTCCAAAAATTCCCCATTCCTTAGTTATTCCTTTTATTGGCGCATTGTAAAATTTTTCGGGTTGCTTTATTCCCTTAAATGAAGAGATGTCTTTTTCTGTAATTATTAATATATTCTTTGTTGAATTGAATTTTTTTAATATTTCATTCGCATTGTATCTTGTTTTACTGGGTGCTAGTAAGTCTTCCGTCAATAACGCTGGACTTTCTTCAATTATTTCCTGTTGATAAAAATTTTTTAACCAATCAATTACTTCTTTAATCAACTCTTTTCTAACTTTCCCCAATGGTATAATGTGAATGGCGCCCAACTTATCTACTGCTTTTTCGTCTCTTATAGTCTTTGAAGGTTGGTTTATTTTGTTTTGCTGACAGGACAATAAATAAACTAATTGCACAAATACCAAAAGAAGGGTCTTCAACTTATTATATTTATAGTTTTGTAAAAAAAAAATTTAAAAAATCAATTTTTATTGTAATGCTGTTATATGAAAACATGATTGATTCATTTCAAACTTAATTCTGCATTTTCTTTTTTTCTGCATATTTTTTAAACAGGGAATTAATAAATCCAACATTTCCTGGTCAGGGTCATTTCCGTAACCAAACCTTGACCATGCAATATCAAATGTGCATCCATACAAATGGGTACTTTCCTTTATTGCATTTGGATTTATTTTTTGTAGTTTATTTACTGTTTCTTTTGTGCGCAATGCACTAGTAATAATAAACGGTCTGCAGCGTAAATGGGATAATTCGCAGGCAGTTTTAAATTCCATTCCTAGTGCTTCTATAAATGAAATAGTTTTAGCAGTTAAAAATGGGTAGGAGTATGGCATTTTATCAATTGTATACCCTTCCCCATCTTTCAAAGGTACAAGGCTCTTGTTTTTTAAATATTTTCTTATTCCTATCTCTTTTTTAATAGGACTGTGCAAACTGCTATTTTTTGTTGCTAGTATATGAATTGAATTTTTTTCGTTGAATTCAATATCGCAATTTTTACAATTAACAGGTTTAGTTAACCCTGATTTAACCCTTCCATTTAAATAATTTCTTTTTGCAAAACCAAATACAATTACTACTGAGAGAATTGATAAAATAAACACTTTTCTCATATAGATTTAAATAAAAACGCTATCCACTAAATAGATGAAGTAATAAAAAGCCAAAAAAAATTTGTAATTTAAATATAGTGTGATTAATTTATTTGCATTTAATTTCACAGTTAAAACTTCTTCAAATAATCAACTCCACTTACTCGTTTTGTAGCAAACAAAATTGAATTAGAGGCTCCTCTCAATTGTCTTTGTAGTTCATCCGATGAAATCACAGCAAGTTCATTTTTTAGTAAGACTGCCACCAAACTTACTTTTGAATTTGGTCTAATGCCAATTTTATTCCATTGGACGGCGGCATAAGGAATTACAGAATTATCATCTTCATAAATCACAAAGACTTTCAATTTATTAATATCGCGATTAATTTCCTTTTCAAAATCAAAGGATGCATTTACTAAAATGAGGTCGTCTCGTTTCATTATCTTATCGATATTCCAAATGCCCATTTTTGAAATCGTGAAAGAATTAAGCATATCTGCTTCCTTAGCTAATCTAGCTTTCTCCTCCTCTATTTTAGCAAGTGTACTTTTGTACATATCCATTTGTTGGGCAAATAATTTTCGATCCTCCCTATTATTTTTTCCACCAACTATAGGACTTGCCTTAACTACCAATTGCTGAACAATTTGATTGCCTGAAGTGTCAAACTGTTTTCGTTTGAATACTAACTCATTTTCTAACTTATTACCTTTAATTTGCTTTATAGAAACTTCATCCCAAATAATTCGTATTGCGTCAATTACTTTTGGGCTCATATCTTTTTTAGAAACCCTCCATTGCAAATTAGAAAATGGTTTTAAATAAGGAACTTCAGTTAGGTCTGCTTTCAAAGAAAAAATAAAGTCTTTGCCCATGTCAACGGTATCAGTTGGCACCTTAGGAATAATTGAAAGTTCTTTTATTCTATTATTCCTTTGATAATTACTATCAGAAACAAATCGTCCTGTCTGTGACCAACTACTTCCATCAGAAGTATAATATAAATCATAGCCATTAGATAAATTGTACCCTGCCAAAGCAATTTTAATTTGCTTACCTTCCTTAATCTTTAATTCATTGCCATTGTTATTAGCCCTCAACTCAATCATACCAGCCGATTGTAAAAAATCCTTTTGACTAGAATTAATACTCATTGGTATACCTGAACGTAAAATATCATATGCACTATGGAATTCACGAACCTTAAGAGTAATCGGCCCTTCGATGGGTTTGCCATCTTCCCTTTCAAATATACCTGGTTGAATATTTATAGCAGTGCCTGTTGATAGCTTTATTGTAATACTGCTGTCATTATGAATTAGGTATTCATTGAAAGGTATATTAGCAGCTACTACAGGAGGCTGAATTGCTTGGCTCTCTTTTGTTTTTCCTTTAAATATATTGCAGCCTCCTACTAAAACAGAAAATAGTAATAAAGCCAATAACGGTATTTCAATTTTATTTTTTTGCATCGTCATAATGTGAGGTAATTTATTGGTCAATAATTTTGAAATCAATTCTCTTCTTATCCCTTAACTTTTAAATTATAGCAGTAAAGAAAACCATCTTTACTATTTATAAGCAAATCGAGATATCCGTCTTTGTTTACATCACAGATAACTGGAGGCATTTCACTATATGCATTTATTTTAAATCTTTTCAACACTTTTTCTTGATCTAATGAAACCAATTCAATAAAACCTGTACCCTCATCAGTAACATCCCATTGATTCAAAACGATTACAGTTTTTTCACTTCCTTGATAAGTAAAAAGCTTATCCCCCAGCGTAGCATCCCTACTGTTTCTTATATCTGTCATCATTTTTTCAGAAAAGTAATCCTTCCTTGAATATTCAATAGTTCGATCAATTGATTTGTAATTGTTCTTTCCATCACTAATTAACAATGCATTTCTTGTACACATAATAGAATTTCCATTTGAAAATGGAATAGCGTTTAGACTATTAGCATCATAATATTCATAACCGCTGTTTAATTTCTCAGATTTAACTACTTTACCTCTCAGATTAATGGTTAGTAAATGGCTACTATATGTTTGCGCTGAATCTACTTCTGATGAAATCATTTGGATTTTCTTTTGATCAGCATTTCCGACAATTGTACACATGTAGTTCATCTTAGAATCACTATTTAGCAACCATAATAAATGTCCATTAGTACCATTGATAGCATATAATTTATTATCGTAGGTTAGGTATACTAAATCCATTACACCATCCTTATTAATATCTATAAGAAGTGGTTTGGTAAAAAAAGAGCTGGTATTCGAAAAATAGGAACCAATTTTAAAAACAATGCGGTTATCTCCGGGCTTCCATCCTGTAAAATCAGGAGTATAATATGACCAAATAGTATTTCCTGTTGAAGGAGAAATAGCCCTAATTTCTCCTCTTTCAGATGCGTATACAATGGAGTTTATTCCCTTATTATTTATCAAGACAGGCTCGTGCTCTATATCACCAGAAGTTGCATTTCTGAATATAATGTCCCCATCAATACTAGTACATAAAAACTCTTCGTTATCATTTCCGAAATACAACTTATTGTCTAACTGCAACACACCATTTACATCCATATCGCCAAATGATTGATTGGCAATTAATTTATTAATACGGCCTGATAAACGATTAATCCTATAAACACCTGATTGCTTATCGAAAATATTATAATCCATAAAGTTACTGCCATTAGATCCTATAATTAATTCGTCTTTATTTACGATAATGTTGGATCGAAAACTAGCACAGCCCATT
>CAMBTV010000168.1 GCA_945870835.1 Chitinophaga pinensis | reverse complement strand
AGCAGAACGATTACTTTACCAACCATTGCTAGTGTTACTAATAAAGTGTTAGGTTCTACCTCAACGAGTACGGTTGCTTTATCAGCTGCAGCCAACTCAAAAGATATTTTAAATTTTTATTATGATGGTATTAATTGCTATTGGAATATTGGTCAAGGATATGGGACAGCAGCAAGCGCATCAAATTCAGGCAACACTAATTTAGCATCGGCTGTTACAGGAATATTAGCAGTTGCAAACGGCGGAACGGGTGCAGCTACTTTAACAGGTTATGTGAAAGGAGCAGGCACTTCTGTCTTGACTGCAAATGCATCTATTCCTGTTGCTGATGTTACAGGTGCTGCACCTTTAGCTTCACCCACTTTTACGGGAACAGTTACAACGGGAATAATCAATACAGGAGCAGTAAGTGCAACAAGCGTTAACACAGGTACAATTACTGCTACCAGTATTAATACTCCTATTTATGCTTCTACACCACAAGCATTAACGGATGGTTCAATAATCAATTGGAATCCTGCTCTTGGATTAAATGCAAGTGTAACCTTAGGGGGAAATAGAACGTTGAGTTTTACTAGTACGCCAATAGCAGGTGCTTATGGAACATTGGTTGTATCTCAAGATGCAATTGGAAACAGAACCATCACATTACCCACTACTGCAAATAAAGTATTGGGGTCAACATCAACCACTAGCATCGCTTTATCTACTGCTGCCAATGCAAAAGATATTTTGAATTTTTATTATGATGGCACCAATTGTTATTGGAATATAGGTCAAGGTTATGGAACAGCGGCTAGTTCAAGCTCCACAAATCTTGCTTCTAGTGTGACTGGAATTTTGTTAGCAGCAAATGGTGGAACAGGTATAGACAATACAGGAAAAACAATAACATTAGGTGGCAACCTTATAACATCAGGCGCTTTCGCTACCACTTTAACTTCAAGTAACACAACCAATGTTACTTTGCCAACCACTGGAACCCTTTCAACTTTAGCAGGTTCTGAAACATTATCCAATAAAACGTTAACGATTCCAACTTTAACAGCACCAGCCCTTGGGACGCCTACTGCTGTTGTTTTGACAAATGCTACAGGGTTACCGCTAACAACTGCGGTTACAGGAACCTTGTCGGTGACGAATGGTGGAACAGGTTTAACTTCTCCAGGCACCTCAGGGAATGTATTAACCTCTGATGGAACTAAATGGGTGTCCCAGGCTGCATCAGGCGGAGGAAGTACTCATACAATAGGAGAATCTTATGGCGGAGGAATTGTTTTTTATGTATGGGATGGAGGAGCGCATGGGTTAATTGCTGCTACGGCTGATTTGGGGAGTAAAAAATGGGGTACTGATGGCACACTAATATATTCAATTCGAGATGGTATTGGTGCAGGTAAATATAATACCGAAAGAATAATTCAAAATATAAAAAGTTCAGACATTGGATATACCTCTGACTACACACAATATGCAGCATACGTTTGTGCAACATATAAAGAAGGAAATTTTGCTGATTGGTACCTACCAAGTAAATATGAATTAAATCTTCTGTATTTGCAAAAAACTGTTGTAGGAGGATTTAGTGGTTATTACTGGACTTCGAGTGAATATGCCTCTCGTGATGTTACTCATCAAAATTTTACAGATGGAGATAACAGCGGAGGAATGACAAAAAGTCTAACTAGAAATGTAAGACCCATCCGAATTTTCTAAATTTTATTCATGAAAAAACTCATCACCCTAATCCTCCTCTCCACCGCATTGATTTCTAATGCGCAAAGAACCATGTTTGGGGGACAAAATAATTATGTTGCGCCGGTTATCCCGTTTCAAGCCCCTCCAATTATTACAACTGGATTGATATTAAACCTAGATGCGGGGAATCCCGCTAGCTATCCCGGTAATGGTAATACATGGTATGATTTAAGTACTAATTCAAACAATGGCACCATAGCAACCAGTACTATGGCCAATATTGCTACAACACCAAAAAGTTTTACTTTTAATGGCACTTCAGGTAATAATGTAAGTTTTGTCTCTTCAAAATTTAATGTTAACTATACAGGAAAAACAATGATGGTTGCTGCCAAAATGGATGCAAATTTTGGAGCTAATTTATATAGAGGTCTGTTTGGTAACCCCTCTCCATCGCGCAATTTTAATTTTTATATTTATAACAATGGATCAGGTTTTCAACTTCACTTTTCATCCAATGGAGATGGATGGCTAAGTAATGTTATACCACTAGCGACAGGACAATGGTATGTTTTTGCATTTACACAGGATGCTAGTGCCGTTCGATTTTATGTGAATGGGGTATTAGTAGGTACAAAAACAGGTATTTCACTATCACAATATCTATCATCAACAAATGAATTTTTAGGTAACGCGGATAACTATTGGTTAGGAGATATCGGAACTATCTTAATTTATAAAAGAGGCCTGTTGGAAGATGAAATTTTGGAAAACTATAATGCCCTTAAATCTGGTTTTGGCACAAAGTGATTGGCGCAGTCCACAAAATAATACTTTATGGCAAGGGGTAAATGGAACAAACAACCCTTGTCCTGCTGGTTTTAGGCTACCTACTGCAGCAGAATGGATTGCTGAGCAGGCAAGTTGGTCACCGCAAAATCAGTCAGGAGCATTTACCTCTCCGCTTAAATTACCCATGGCTGGCTACCGCATTTTCCATGACGGGGCTTTCGACGCTGTCGGTGCCGGCGGTTTCTATTGGAGTAATACGGTAAGTGGTTTAGAGGCGAGATTCATGCGCTTCAATAGCAGCCTTGTCGTTGCTACCGGCTACCGGTCTTACGGCTTTTGTGTGCGATGTATTAAGGATTGACAGCTTCTGAAGTATATAACAATTTGAATGCTTTAAAATCTCGCTTTGGTTTACAATAAAATATTTATGAAAAAACTCTTTACTATATTATTTCTACTAGCAGCATCCATTGCCAATGCGCAGGAATCTTTTTTTAAAGGGAATAATAATTATACTGCTCCAACATCAGCGCCATTTCAAGCGC
The DNA here is from genome assembly GCA_945870835.1 of Chitinophaga pinensis. Taxonomy (GTDB): domain Bacteria; phylum Bacteroidota; class Bacteroidia; order Chitinophagales; family Chitinophagaceae; genus Ferruginibacter; species Ferruginibacter pinensis_A. Next base: position 3,163 of record CAMBTV010000168.1, on the reverse strand, counting down.
CAGTCATTGAAACAGCTGGTTTAATTTTAAATTTAGATGCGGCTAATTCAGCTAGTTATCCTGGAACAGGAACAACTTGGACAAATTTAGTAACAGGCTATCCAGTGACTAGTTTTACTTTAAATAGCAATATCAGCTATGTTTCTTCCAATGGAGGATTATTAAGATTTTTAGATGGCGGATGGGCAACAACAACTAGTTCTTTTGGAAGACTTACCAGTTATTCAATTGAAGCATGGATAAAAATAGCGGGGACATCTGGACCGGCACCAACTGCTAATTATACACCCTGTATATTTTCCGAAATTTATAGCGGCAGCATCAATATGATATTAGCCTATAATGGATACAATTTCCCAACGAGTTCAAATCAATACACAGCAGGTTATTATAATGGAGGATGGAATACTTTTTCTACTTCATCTAATACGAGTGATGTAAATAATTGGGTTCATATTGTAGCTACTTACAGTGGGACAACCTGTATCATTTATAAAAATGGCACCCCAATTGGTACTGGAACAATTGGCAATAATCCAAATACCTCCAATGCTGGATATTATATTGGCCATCGTTGGGATATGGCAGATTTGGTTTACGGCGATTACTCGATAGTAAATATGTACAACAGGGCCTTAAGTCCATCTCAAGTCACCTCCAATTTTGATGCAGTAAAATTGAGATTTGGATTGTAAAATAACAGTTAAAACTAATCTGTATTAAATAGTTTAGAAGGAAGTTTTTTAAACTCATCTCTTTAGGTATAGATTGCAAATATAAAATGATTAATTAAAATCGTAAGAGCAGGAGCCCTTCTCTTTGCCTGTGATATCGCCAGTCATTAAAACAAGACTTCATCTGCCAGCGAGAAATAGCAATTTCTTCACAACAAATGCCTATACAACTTTTTACTGCATTAAATCCATAAGATTTCCAGGCCCATTGAACAATGTTCATAAGCTTTTTGTTACCTTTTTATATAAATTTGTAACAATTGCGATAATTATCTTATCTTTAACGCATGAGCGTACATCAAGATATAGCTGATAATATACAATTAAGAAAAGCGGGAGACATTTTTTTCCCAACAGAGTTTCGTATGCTCGGAACAGACAATGCTATTAAAATGGCGCTTTCTAGATTAGTGAAAGAGAAAATGATTGATCGTTTATCGCATGGGATCTATTATAAACCGAAACAACATCAACTTTTTGGAAATATTCAACCATCTCTAGAAATGATTGCAAATGCGATTGCTGCCAGAGATCATTTAATCATTAAACCTACTGGCATTAGCGCGTTAAATAAATTAGGCATATCCCAACAAGTTCCCACAAAGCATGTCTATATCACTAATGGCCAAACGAGAAAATATAATATTGAAGGGAATGAAATATATTTTAAAAGTGCTAGCCCAAAAAAATTAGCCCTTACAGGCCCCATAAGTTCGCTCGTAATTCTCGCTATGGATGAATTAGGGCCAAGCTTAATGGATGTAACAGTAGCTAGTCAAATAAAAGGATTACTGCAAAACGAAAAGGAGGCACTATTAGAAAATGATATCAAGCTAGCGCCTTCATGGATTGCGAAAGAACTTTTTAATTTAGTTTCTTCATCACAATTCAAAAACAGTGCAAATGAACTGGTTTAAGCTGTCTGTCGAAGACCGACTGGTTATATTACAACAAGCGAGCGTTTTAAGTGGAATAAATGAAAAGGCCTTGGAGAAAGACCTTTGGGTGACTATTGTTTTAAATGCTACGTTTAAAAATAAATATTCCCAGCACTTACATTTTAAAGGCGGAACATCATTAAGTAAAGCATGGAATATAATTGAACGTTTTTCAGAGGATATAGATTTATCCATTGATAGATCCTTTTATGGTTTTTCAGAAGATTTATCTTTTTCTAAAATCAAGAAGCTAAAAAGAATTTCTAGCGAATTTGTCAGCATTGATTTTAAAGATGAACTTGAAAAGACTCTTTGCAAAATGGGAGTGCCTGCGCAAATTTTTACTTGTAAGGCGACACCCATTCTAGAAAAAATGAAAGATACAGTGGATCCACAGGAAATAGTGATTGAATATGTATCGATTCTGGAAAACGTTCCTTACTTACCCAATACAATTAAGGTAGAAATAAGCGCAAGATCAATAAAAGAAGCCATTCAATTTAGACAAGTAAATGCGATAACTGAAAGCGTCTTCCCTAAAATTGAGTTGATAGGAAACGCTTTTCAAGTGGCTGCAATAGAACCACAAATCACCCTACTGGAAAAATTATTCTTGTTACATGAAGAATTTACAAAGCCAATTTCAGCAATGCGTCACTTAAGAATGTCAAGGCATTTATATGATATATATAAATTAAGCGACTCAATTTATGCGGACATAGCAATAAAAGATGGGGCATTATACGATCGAATTATCGCGCATAGACAACACTTCATAAGGCAATCTGGGATAGACTATAAAAATCATGGAAAGCAGAACATTTCATTTATTCCACCAAGTCATATTTTAGGTCAATTTAAAAATGATTACGAAAAAATGAATCTTAATATGATTTATGGTCCAGCTCCAACATTTGAAGTATTAATTGATAAGTTAAGTTCGCTACAAAAAGCAATTCAAAAATCTACTCATTCTTCCTAATCTATTCAATCGGTGTTAGGCCTTTGACTTAAGATTGCCCTTCACGATCCTTCCACATTTCATTGAAAGTCTTTTTACTAAACTCTAAATCACTTCTATTTTCTTTCCAACCTTTGAATAATCCATTGACTACTTTATTCTTTAAATTTCCATTTCCTAGGTTCATCATTTTTCTATTCAAGCTCGCTATCTTCCAAATTTTCCAAGCAGCTTTTTCGGCAAAACCATTCATACCTTGCTTTACTGATTCCTGCCGATTGTCTAATAACAATTCATGTAAATTTATTTTTACTGCACATACTTCAGTACAAGCTCCACAAAGAGAAGAGGCATAACTCAAATGTTTAAAATCATCCATCCCTTGAAGGTTCGGTGTAATCACACTTCCAATAGGGCCGCTATAAGTAGCACCATAGGCATGACCACCAATATTTTTATAAATAGGACAGGCATTTAGGCAGGCACCACAACGAATACAATACAAACTTTCTCTTTGCTTTGGATTTTCT
>CAMBTV010000167.1 GCA_945870835.1 Chitinophaga pinensis | reverse complement strand
ACTGTTAGGTCGTTGCCTTTACTTTTTGAAAACTGTAAAAAATCATTGGTCACTACAGCACAAACGGTATGTGTTCCGATGTCGTTTACACCTGTGTTGCAACAGCCATCTCTGAATGCACCCGTCATTGGACTTGTTCCACATTCCATTAAAGGATCGTTGAAAACATTTAGAGAATTTTTAATTAGGCTCATTGAAAGATTGAGTTTTAATAATTTTAACAATAACAAAAATTAAATATCCAATTGGGCCGCTCATAAAGACGAAGGGAAGAATGCAGGAATATGCCAATCGAGAGAGCCCAATTTGTAATGACTTCTTTACTATATATGTTCCAACAAATAAATCAAAAACTAAATAGTGTACCCACCCAGCAGCTACTGCCGTATCACTTTGAAAAAGCACCTTCAGCTTTGCCAGGGTACTAAAACTATCTAAACTAATTTTATCTATATCTTGAAATAATAAAAAAGTATACACAATGGCAAACACTACCAATAAGCCATTTATTATAATGGCTTGTGTATACTTCCATTTGGGAAGCATTAACAATAACAGCCATCCAAATAAAATTACTAAATTACAAATAGAGAAAATTTCAGAAGCTAGCATGGTTATATTTTATATTGATAAAGCTAAGTATTTTGCAGGATGTTGACTAATTCTATATTCCTATGAAAACAAAATTTTGTGCTTTATGCCAAAAAGAAGATAGAGTGCTTTATAGAGTACAAGTAAAAAAAGGCAAAGTTTGGATTTTTGTATGTACCGATTGCTGCAATAAAGTTAAAACGGAGCCGAACTATCGCTACGGAGGTACTTGGAAAGGCAGTACTTTACCTACAATGGGTCGCTAAAATTCTCTTATTTTCTTGCCTTACAATTTCATTGCTTTTGTGACCCCAAATATTTTTCCTTGCTTCCTTTCCAGCATCTTTAATATCAATTACGGGATAAGGATAATCTTTTCCTAAAATTACACCTGCAATTTCTTGCTCCATTAAACTCATTTTATAAGGTTCATGTATCAACTCTACAGGGATCCTGCTTAATTCAGGTAACCACTTTTTAATAAAGATGCCTTTGGGGTCATGGTCCATGCTTTGCTTAATTGGATTATAAATTCTTATGGTGTTGATACCTGTAGTGCCTGCTTGCATTTGAAATTGAGTATAATGTATGCCGGGTTCGTAATCTAAAAACAACTGTGCCAAATGATACACTCCATCTCTCCAATTTTGAAAAAGATGATGACAGAAAAAGCTAACCAACATAGCACGCATTCTAAAATTAATCCACCCAGTTGCTTGTAAACATTTCATACAGGCATCCACTAAAGGATAGCCCGTTCTTGCATTTTTCCAAGCATTGATATATTCTGTTTTTAAAGGGTAATTCAACAATTCAAAACCAGCGTTGATGCATTTTGTTTCATAGGAACAGTCTACTTCAAATTTTTGTATGAAATGACAATGCCATTTAAGGCGCGTTAGAATGTTAACAAAAGCTGCCTTTTCATTGGCTGCTTTAGCAATTTTTCCTGCATTATAAATATATTGATACACTTGCTTAATAGAAATATTGCCCCAACTTAAGTATGGGGAAATTCGCCCACAACTTATTCTGCTTTCACTAGGTTTGCTAATATTTCTATTATAGTTTTGACCTCTGCCACTTACAAAAGTTTGTAAATACATACTTGCATAATCTTCGCCTGCGGGCTGATAAGTAGTTGGATATTCCAAAAATCTTGCTGTCATTGAATCAGACAATGGAAATGGATTTACAAATTTTAAAGGCTCCTGAAATGTAAATTGATTTTTAATGATCGGACCGTGCATAGTACTATACCACTTTTTATCCCATCCAGTTCTATTATTTATACCCCTTACAACACCATCTCTTTGAGATTGACCCCAAAATATTTTATTTTTTTGACAATATTTTTGAACTAGTTTATCGCGGTTAAAAGTCAGCTGGATGCCGCTTTCTTGATAGCTATAAAGGTTTACTATTTCATATTGTTTTTTTATAGAAGTGAGTGCATTAATTATGTCGGTATAAAAAATGATTACTTCTTTATTATTTGGTTTTAATTTTTTATTTAGCTGAATCAGAGAATGATACTGAAATTGTAAATGCCTTAAACTTGTATCTGGATAATCCATCAACAGTGGTTCAAACACAAAGATTATTATGTAGGGATGTGCACTTTGTTCAGCGATATGTAAAGGCAGATGATCTTGAGATCTAATGTCCCTTTTTATCCAAACAATATTAATTTGTTTTTTTTCCAAGGTGAAAAATTATGTGTAAATATATTTACATTATTATTTATTTAATAAATAATAATGATTTAATCAAATAAATTCGATGCAATTCGAAAAGTATTACAATGCGCTTCTACAATCGTTTTAATATCTGGCGAATAGCCACCTCCAAGGGCAACGGTTACTGGTATGTTGTTTTTTTTGAGCTGAGTAAATACAAATAAATCCCTTTGTTTGCAAGCCTCCATACTAACTTTTAGTTTTCCAAATTTATCTGTACTTAAAATATCGACTCCTGCTAAATAAAATGCAAAATCTGGTTTTACTGTTTCAATCAAATTGGGTAATGCTTCTTCTAGTGTTGATAAATAGGTTTCACTAGATGTACCATCTAGCAAACCAATGTCTAAGTCAGATTTTTCTTTGTGAAAAGGGTAGTTAGTTAGTCCATGCATACTAAAAGTAAATACTCTCGGCTCATTTTCCATTAATTTGGCGGTCCCATTTCCTTGGTGAACATCCAAATCTATAACAAGTATTTTATTACTTAATTGATTACTTAATAAATAGTTAGCAGCTACTGCCATGTCATTTAATAAGCAAAACCCTTCCCCCCTTTCTGCAAATGCATGATGTGTGCCTCCGGCAATATTTAAAGCGATTTTATTTTTTATTGCATACAAGGCGGCATCAATTGTTCCTTGGGTAATGATTAGTTCTCTATGTATTAATTCAGGAGAAAGCGGAAATCCAATTTTTCTTTGCTCGGAAGCACTTAATCGTTGGTGAATTAACTTGTCTAAATATTCTTTGTCGTGCGTCAATAATATAATTTCTTCAGAACAACTGCTGGGCGTAAAAAAATTTGCTGCAGTGAAAGTTCCTTCATGTAATAATTGCTCGGGAATGAGCTCATATTTCAACATGGGAAATCGATGATTTTCAGGCAATGCATGTTTATAAATCGGGTCAAACGCTATTTTAATCATTGTCCTCTATAATATATAATTGGTGCTTTAAAAATTAGAATGATCTGCCGTTGTAATCAAATATTCGGGTCAAGTTTTAATACCAGAAAGGTGATATATGAAATTATATATACCCGGTATCTTAACTATAGAGGAATATTTCATTTTAACCGCACCGCATGTTGGTAATTTAAACTTTAATAACTCATTTTATCTCTGCGTTGTTCGTTTTAGGACAAAATTGCATATATTTTTAACGTTTTCAGCTACTCCCATGCGTTTTAGTCCTCAAGGATATGTTTATCACACATAAGTAAATAATTTAATTTATTTTATTTAATAGGGGGATTTAATTGGTCTTATTGTCTGCAAATCTTGAACTTATCTTATCCTTTTTTTCATCTGTATCCTAGTTTTCAATAAAGATATTTAGCTACCTTCATAAAAGGGAATTCAAAAAATAAATTTTCAAACAAAAATAGAAATCCAGATGAATAAAATAAATAATCTTCTAAATCAATTAGAAGCTAAAATTTCAAATGGTGAAAATTTAAATCTAGTAATCTCAAAAGGAAATGTTGCTTGGCATATTGAACATTCACTGTTGACGATTAATCTTATTATCAATGCGTTGATACAATCAAATCCTAAAAACTATAAATGGAAATTTAGTTTTATAAGGATGGTTGTTTTGTTAATGAAAAAAATTCCAAGAGGAAAAGTGAAATCACCAAAGGTTGTGTTACCTGAGGAAAATATCAGCAATGACAGTTTAGTAAAACATTTATTATTGACTAAGGATTCAATTATGAAGTTAGAATCACTTTCAAAAGATAAATATTTTACTCATCCTTATTTTGGTGATCTAAAACTTAATCAAACGATTGTTTTTTTAGAAATTCACACCCAACACCATTTAGAAATAATTGAGGATATAATTAGTAATAAACAGAAATAAGAAACAGCGAATAAATTTTCGTATTTACAAAAATTTATTCGCTGGATTATCTAGAATGTCATTATTTAATCATCTTACTTTTAAGAATAGGAAAATATAAATCAATAAATCTATTAAAAAATATAATCTAGTCTTAAGTAGTTGCTTTGATGTTCTCTTACAATTGTTTGTACAATTTCTTTATTAACAGCATTGTCTTTTGTACTAATTAATATGCGAATACTGAATGCTCTTAAAGCATCATTGACACTTAAAGTTCCTTCGGCACTATCTTTTCTTCCATTGAAAGGAAATACATCTGGTCCGCGCTGACATTGAGCATTGATGTTGATACGCCCTACCTGATTGGCCATTTCATCTATTAAATGACCTATCAGTTTTGAGTCTTTACCAAATATACTTAGCTGCTGTCCAAAATTAGATTGAACAACATAGTCGATTACTTCATCAATATTTTTATAAGAAACTATCGGAACCAATGGTCCAAACTGTTCTTCGGAATAAATTCGCATTTGAGAATTTACTGGGTGGAGCACCGCAGGGTAAAAAAAAGTGTCATTTACTTCGCCACCATTTTCATTCAATACGGATGCACCCAAAAGCTTAGCATCGTTTAACAGACCAGTTAAATAATCAGTTTTTCCAGGCTCTGGTAAAGGAGTAATTTTTACATCTTTTTCCCAGGGCATTCCACACTTTAATTTTGAAACGCCATCAACAAATTTTTTGATAAACTCTTCTAGAATATTCTCTTGAACGAAAATTATTTTTAATGCGGTACACCTTTGGCCATTGTAGGATAGAGATCCGGCAACACATTCGCTGACCGCGTTTTCAATATCAGCATCTGGTAAAACAATGGCAGGATTTTTTGCATCCAACCCAAGTACACTTCTTAAACGATTTGGTTTGGGATGTAATCTCTTAATATCACTAGCGCCCTTGTTGGTTCCTATAAAAGCAAATACGTCTATCTTACCTGTCTCCATTAATGCACCTACTGTTTCTCGTCCCTTGCCATAAATGATATTGATTACACCTTTAGGAAAGCAGGTTTTAAAAACTGTAAGCAATGGTTTTATAAAAAGTACTCCATATTTAGCAGGCTTAAACACTACCGTGTTACCCATAATTAATGCCGGTATTAAAGTAGTAAATGTTTCATTTAATGGGTAATTATAGGGCCCCATACACAAAGCCACACCTAACGGAACCCGCCTAGTCTGAGCAATTACGCCTTCTTCAACATCAAAGTTCGAATTGTCGTGATCGAGTTTTTTCAACTCCTTAATGGTGTCTTCTATATAGATGCAGGTTCTATCAAACTCCTTTTCACTATCTGGTAGGTTTTTACCTATTTCCCACATCAATAACTTAACAACAATCCCCCTTTGTTTTTTCATTTCCAAAAGAAACTGTTCTATATGGGTAATTCGTTTTGTAATACTCATGGTTGGCCACTCCCCTGTACCGTTATTGTAGGCGCTAACAGCTGCATCTAAGGCTTCTAATGATTCCTTTTGGGTTAGAAGTGGTGTAGTTCCAATAATATTTTTCACAACACTAGTGCCATTATTGATAGAAACTGGCGACACAACTTCATTCATAGGACCTTCCCAAATTCTAAGCTCTCCGTTTACAAGATATTCACGTTGTTCAATCAATTCGTTCAGCTGCCATTCATTTGGAATTTCTGAAACTTGGGGAAAGATATTTTTTAACATAGTCATCAATTGTTATAAGCGAAATTTTTTAAAGAAGAACAGTTCATTAGTTGTTGCAAAACGGAAACAGGACTTTTACTTTGAAAAGTACTTAATAAAGTATCTGCTTTAACAAAAACAGTAAAGATAGAATAATTTTTAGAACATAACACTGCATCAACGGTAGATTTTGGCAAAGTTGCAGAGATGGCTGCAACAATAAGAAACATTAATAAAAATTCTACTTCCAGTATTATTTATACTAATACAATTCGATGTTTTAAATTGTTTAAAAGAGCAAACTATTTATTATGAAGGATAACAGCTTTTTATCTTAAATG
>CAMBTV010000166.1 GCA_945870835.1 Chitinophaga pinensis | reverse complement strand
ATCACTTCTAATTGATGAACCATGTTGGCCTCGACGGTGATTTCTATTGCTTGACCCATCATCTCTTGACTAACAACTGATTTGGTATTGTTATTGATTTCAATTTTTTGTCCTTTGGTTAATATTATTTTACCAACGGAGTTCTGAGCGATTGTATGAATGGTTATAAAACAGAGCGCTGTTAATATTACAGGCATCGGATGAACTGGTCTCATAAATTAATTTTTAAAGATTTTAAGCAAAAGTAAAATAATAAATGCTTTAGTAAAGGCTGATAATCAGACTTTAACAAATAACCACAAAAAAAGGGCTGCTAATTTTTAGCAGCCCGATACCTTTATTAAAAAAGATCAATAAATAATTAGATCAGTTTAACGTTAACGGCATTCATACCTTTTTTACCTTCTTGCAGGTCAAATTCTACGCGATCTCCTTCTTTAATGTCATTGATTAATCCGCTAACATGTACGAAAGTTTCTTTGTTTGAATCATCATGCTTGATAAATCCGAATCCTTTTTCAGAGTTGAAAAACTTTACGGTGCCTAGTGTTTTGTCCATTTTAAATTGTATTGTATTAAATTAATGGGCAAATATATGTTTTTTTTCAAAAATGCAATAAATTTTATTTTTTGTTTATATTAAGGGTGCTAAAGCTAGAAATACACCTAAAAAGGTGTTTTTTAGGTGTGTTTAGTATAAAATCAGTTCAATTGGGGAAGCTAACGAATTTTAAAATAGTCTACCATTTCAGCATAAGCGCTTTCTCCTCCTAAGATATCCTTAATAATTGAGCCTTTTTCCATTAATAGGATGCGGCTACTGACTTCTGAAACATGGTTGATATCATGGCTAGAAACTATGATACACATTTTACGTTCCATAGCCATCAATTTGATCATGTCTACCAATCGAAGTTGGCTGGAAGGATCAAGATTTGCAAAGGGCTCATCCAATATCAGTATTTCTGGATTACCTAATAAAGCGGCTATAATACCAATTTTAAACTGATTGCCCTTGGAAAAATCCCGGATGTATTTGCCTTTATTTAGAATTGCCCCATCAAAAAAAACTTGGTAGGTTGATAGGAAATCATCCACATCTGCCTTAGACAATTGATTGAGTTTACCTACAAAATAGAAAAACTCTTCTGGGGTCAAATAGTCAATTAAAAATCCTTCGTCGATATAAGCAGCAGTATAGCTTTTCCAGTCTTCTGATTGGGTAATGGAATTTCCTTTTGATAATATTTCACCTTCATTGCGCCTGATTAGGTCAAGTATCAGACGAAAAAGAGTTGTTTTGCCAGCACCATTATTGCCTACTAGTCCAATCACTTCTCCTGGATTAAGTTCCAAATGACCGATGTTAACAGCATCTATTCCGTTGTAGCTCTTTCTTAAATTGGTGATCTTTATCATTTTATATTGGTTGAAAATTGAATAAATCCATCAAATGCTATCTTTCTCTGAATCCTTCTAGTATTTTATATTTACGAATTTTAAATTGGCTAACTAGCCAGTTGATGATGCTTTCGTGAAAAATAAGTCCTGCAACTCCTGGAAGGCTAACTCCCAACACTGCATACCAGAATCCAACAAAATGATCTAATAAATAAAATACTAAGGCTGGTCCAAATGTGATAAGCAATGACTGAAGCCACTGCATTGCTCCAATTCCTTGAAAATTCATGCTAGCAGATTTTCTTAGGTCAAGGTATCGGTAGTTAAAGGTGGAAACATAAATCGTTACAAATGAATTCACACCTACAGAGTATAAATACGCAGCCAATTGAATGGGTAGTAAACGCCAACTCATTAATCCATAAAAACTAGCAATTAAAAATTGGAGGGAGCAAACCGTTAGAAACAATGAAAATTTAGCTTTTATATATTGGTGCATGTTGGTGTTGTAGGTCATCATTCCATCGAAATGACTGCTCTGCCAAGAAAATAAAAACTGCCCATAGTTAGAAATGAAAATACCTGTAATTAGTAATGCAAAAAAGAAGAGCATCGAGAAATTATTGGTTGCTAAATATTTCGGATAAAAAAGAAAGCCGTACAATAGCAAGGCAGCCGAAAGGACTACAAGAGATTTAGGTCGTTTGTTTCGAAAAATAAGTTTAAGGTCTAGCGCAATCATTTCTCCTATATCACCTAATCTGTTTAAAAAGGTAAAATTTTTACTCTCTTTCTTTTTGTTTTCAGAAACCAGTTCTTCAATATACAAATGAGTTTTCAAATATTTATTATTAACAATAAATACAAAAATTGCCATTCCTACTGGAACTAAGCAAAGTATTGGATACTTTAAAATAGATATAAATAAGCTAGAAGAAGCTTTTTCAAAGGACAGTAGTTTGAAGTAATCAAGTCCTTTTAAAGCAGCTATAAAAACCAGTACAGCAAAAAAGAACCAAGCATTGTTGATGGTTTTTCGTTTGATGTACATATTTAAAAAATGGTTATTGAGTACGAGTGAGAATAGGGCGATAAAAAAACAAATAGCTGCAATAGGTCCATAGGATGGCGCTACCACAACTATAATGAAAGGGATAAAAATAAAGAGAGGTAAAAAATTAATGTAGTGAACTAAGGACCTAGTATTCAAAAAACGAAGCAGGAATTTGCGTCGGATATTTTGACTTAAATACGGTTGAATACTTAGTGATGGCAATTCTTGCAACTGGAAACGGGCCAATAATCCAATAAGAAAATAATAAATAAGGTAGGAGGTATAAATTGAAATGGGATTTGTGTTGGGCATTTTTTCTTTTAATAAAAACGGTAGGACAATTCCAACTGCAGCAATTTCTAAGAAGATTAAAAAATAAAAAACACCTAGTATAATTTGAATAGCCAGACTTTTATTGGCATTACGAGCTCGCCAAAAACTAAGCCATTGGTGTTTGAGAAAAACAGATAAATTCATTAGAGAGGTATTATTCAGTTTTGAAATTACATTTTTTTAGGTCTAAATTAATATTCAGAATCCTTTCATAATTGTAAAGGGTTGCGCCCATGCGAATATAATAATTATTGTAGTGTCTTTTAATGAATTATTAATACTAAAACGTAAGTTGCAGTAAATAAAACGAAAGTCCATTGTTACATTTAATATTAAAATTATACCTCAAGGCTACCGGTTGGAAAGCGGTGAATGGAATATCACCCGATTTAAAAAAGTTTATAATGTTGGCGGCGCCCCATACCAGCAGCTGGGATGTTGTTATGGGGTTTATTTTTAGGAGTTATTTAAAAATAGATTATATAAAGTTTATTGGGAAACAAGAATTATTTAATGGTCCTTTCGGTTTTATTTTTCGAAAATTAGGTGGTGTACCGGTTGATAGATTTAGCAGTAATAATTTTGTGGACCAGATAGTTCAAATGTTTAATAAAAATGAATCCTTTGCCATTGCAATTTCTCCCGAAGGAACAAGGAAGAGAGTGGATCGCTTAAGAACTGGATTTTACCACATTGCCCGACAGGCCAATGTACCCATTGTATTATTAGCGTTGGATTTTGAAAATAAAGAATTTCGATTTGAACCACCCTTTTACACAACTGATAATGAGGCGGAGGATTTGCAGAAGATTATAGATTATTTTGCCAGATTTAAAGGAAAGCATCCATCTTTAGGTCTTAGCCATTTGTCTAGTCGATCTACTGAAAATCAATAGGAGATTGCAATATAAACTGTGTAAGGCTTAGAAACTTCCGTCAGTAAGACTTTAATAACGTATATTTGCAAAAAAAACATCATGATCAACGAAGCCATTGCCAAATTTATTGAAGGTGGGCACCTTGCAAAAAATGCAGTAAAAATTGAGTTTAAAAAAAGAAATACCATACTAGGTATTTTTGTGCAGTCTCCTGATTATGAAGATTTAAAATCTAAAAACTTTTGGCGCATTGTTTCAGAAACCAACATTACTGAGTGGAAGTTGTCACAAGATAATAAGCTAGCAAAAATTTTCAGTGGTGCCGAGTTTAACAGGATATCTCTTCCTAAGCAAACTGCTTCGGTGTAAATTGTTTTCAATTGCAACTTAACTTTTAAGGATAATTAAAGGAAACTAATTTACCGTTATAAATTTTTTGTATGAACCCTAGCCCTCAAAAGCTGGGGTTCTTTTTGTATCGGGTACTTCCATAATCAAGTCCTCCCCATATACTGCTGCAGGAGTTTGGAAGCCGGGTTTGAAATTTCCTTCTAACACTTTTTTAGCTACCAATAAACTGCTATGAGCCGTTAAGGTATATCCATCTTTTACGCTCATGGTAGCCTGAAATGTTTTGCCTTGTTCGTTGTGCACCATTCCCCAAATCATACTGCTACCGGTTGATCTTGCTTCTTCAGAAGGGCCAGCAGGCTTTGCATTTATTTTTTTTAGAGCGTAATTGCGAACAAAGGATGTTTTTAGTAACCAATTAAAAGCTTTTTGCCAGCGGAGCATTTTAAAAATTTTTGGCGCAATTCCTGTGTAGGTTTCAATGTTGGGAATACCTGTTGTAAAAAAAGCAGTTGAAATATCTCCCCATGGTATTGTCATGGTGAATAAATTTTTGTTTTTATCTGGGTCTACTGAAAAATTGACCCATCTACCTTTATGTCCAAGAGGAGTTGATTTGATTTTGCCATTTTCTCTTATCGCACCTCCCTCACCTAGTCCCATTACCATGGTAGTAGCTGTGCCATGAGATAAACCTCCGCCTACTGATGCAAAAGCTAGTTGAAGCAAATTGGCATCAGGTAATTTTTTTGAAAGAAATAGCGCCATACAATCAGTGGGTACTACATCAAAACCAACACCCGGCATCAGCATAATTTTTGCCTGAATCGCTGCTTCATTGAATCGCTTAGCCATTTCAAATACCGGAATTTCACCAGTAATATCCAAATAATGGGTTTGGGTTGCTAAACAAGCTTCAATCATTGGCTTAGCAGTAATTTGAAAAGGTCCTGCTGCATGAAGTACCAATGAGAATTCTGATAAAATTGTTTGAAGAACATTGGCATCTGCAAGATCTACTATTTGATAGGGTAATTTTAATTCCATTGCCAATGCATGAATTGCTTTTTCATTTCGACCAGCAAGTGTTGGCTGAAGCCCATATTCTGCCGCAAGTTTTGCTATCAATACACCTGTGTAACCATTGGCTCCATATAAAAGAAAACTTTTATTGCTCATTGAAATTTTTTAATCAATTAAGGGAAAATTCAGAGGTTTAGTTTAAGAAGATTTTTTAAGTTTTGAAGTGAGCATTAAAAATTTATGGTCGATAATACAAGATCAAAAAAGTCAAAGACAATCTGGTAAAAGTTAATCAAAAATATTTTTAGATTATAAGGGTGCTTTCTTATCTTCTTCCTACTCTTCTCCTCCCGATGCTTCTAGTAGCTCTTCCTATCAATCCACCAAATTCGTTTCGCATTGGACCATATCTCAAGAATAACCCAAAAAATTGTTTATTTCCACGTTCATATTCGCCAATGAAATCATAACTTCCAAAAATAGCACCCACTCCAATTTTTTGGGTAAATTGGGCTAGTAAAGTGGTACTAATTTCAAACATAAGTGGGGTGCTTGAATTAAATACTTTTCCAACTCCGACTGAAAACTCACTACTAAATACGCCAATTTGTGTGGCGTCTAAGGTGGTTCTTAGCTGAGCAAAATTGGTAGAGTCAGATGAAGAAAATCTACCAAATGCAACACCAATATCAATAGGACCAAAAGTTTTGCCTAACTCAAAATTTTGAATAATTCTAGATGAAAATTTCCCTGCGTCTAGTGAAGTGCCAATCGGAACAACTCTTGAATAAAAAGATTTACTAATTGAATCAAAACCACTGCTATTAATTTGTGAAAAAGAATTTTTAGTATAAAAAAACAATAATACAGTAAATATTAAAAATGTTTTTTTCATATTTCTTAATTTAAATAACAGTTACCAAAAATCAAATAACTTACTTTAATTATTGATAGCTTTCTATCGGCTCACAAGTGCATATTAGGTTGCGATCACCAAAAGTATTATTTACCCTACTCACGCTTGGCCAAAATTTATTTCCACTTACATAAGGCAATGGAAAGGCAGCTTGTTGACGGCTGTATGGTTTTGTCCACTCGTCTGCACATATTACTTCTTGAGTATGAGGGGCATTTTTTAATAAATTTTCTTTTTTATCAGCAATACCCAATTCTATTGATTTTATTTCATTAAAAATTTCAATAAG
>CAMBTV010000165.1 GCA_945870835.1 Chitinophaga pinensis | reverse complement strand
GCACAGTTTTTTAAAGAAATTTTTCGACTTGTTAATGAGTGTATAGAAGGGCCAACCATTCCAAAAATAACGTTTAAGAAATATAAGATTAAGAATAAAGTAATCGACGAGACAAAGACTAGAACAGTAATTATTCCTTGTTTAAGAGACCAGGTTGTGATACGATGCATTTTGAATAAATTAAATTCAATTGGAATTGTAGATGAAGAAAATAAGCCCAATCCGGATGTGGTAGAATTGACAACAAAAATCAGAAATTTTATATTATCAGGAGGCCCCAAAAAAATCATTCGTACCGATATTGCCAATTATTATCCCTCAATAAATACAGAAAAATTACTTCAGTTATTGGAAGCTTCACACGGACATCTAATTGACCCAAGAATCATGAACTTAATTAGAAAAGTTTTGATTGATAACAAATCGAAAGATGGATACTCAGGACTTCCGTTAGGAGTGGGCTTCTGTGTTTTATTAGCCAACTATTATATTGCACAAATGAAATTGGCTGAACATTTTCACGGAATAGACCTAGTTAGATATGAAGATGATATCATGTTTATTGTGGATGAAAAAGTAGATGAAAAAGAAATATTGGCAAGGCTAGATGCTATTTATGATGAGTTTGGCATTAAAAGAAGTGAAAAGAAAACAGAAATTTTTGATGCCATGTCAGCATTCAAATACATTGGGGTTAATTATGAAGGGGGGAAAGTATTTATTGGCGATGAAAAATTTACAAAGTGGAAAGTGAGTGTTGCAAAAGATATTAAAAAGCAATTCAGAGATTTTTTAATACTAAAAACCTATGATTCTAATGTTAGCGTACCTTCAAATAAGGAGTTGGTAAATAAAATCTGGAAAGCACATAAAAAAGGGGAAAGAAGTAAAGTATATCAGCACTCAATAAGAATTCAGAAAATTAATGAATTAGAAATTCATTAAAATTTAACTTTTGTTTTAAGTAGTAAAATGTAGATTTTATTAGGCAGACTTTTTATATTTTTTCTTATAGATTAGATATAGAGTCAATATAGAAACGGCTACTGTTTTAAAAAATTAATTAAAAAAGTAAAAGGAAAAATTACAAAATAAATAAAGTCTATGCAAACAGATATTTATAAATCTTCTGTAGAAAGCTGGAGTAATAAAAATAAAAAATAAAAGAAATAACGCAACAAGATATTAACTCATTTAAATAAGTATTATGAACATAACAGACGATATACATAGGCAGTTTGCTGAATATTTTGAGGAACCCGCTATTTGGCCTTATGCATACTTGTTGTCCCAAAAATTAACTGAGGGCAATATTTGCATATCTATAGATGATGTATCAGCTGATTTAGGAACATCTCCTTATAATCGTGCAGTTGATAAAAAGGATTTACTTAATTATCCTAAACTTATTACCAAAGATCAAATAAATGCTGCACCATTCGTGTTGTACAACGACAGATTATATTTTCAACGCTATTTTAAATATGAAACTAATATCATTGAAAAATTAAAAAGTTTAATTGCGGCAGAAAGCAAAGTGGTAGGGGATAGAATAAAACAATTAGAGTCGAAAGCCACATTAATCCAAACTCTAAAAACGGATTATAAATTAGAAGGGTTAACTCCAAAAGAAAAAGTAGACTGGCAATTGGTTTCTGTTTTACATGCGCTCTTAAATAACTTTACTATTATAACTGGTGGTCCAGGAACAGGGAAAACAACTACGCTTGCCAAATTATTAATAGTGTTATTTGAATTAGAGCCAAATGCAAAAGTAGCATTAGCCGCGCCAACTGGCAAAGCATCCATGAGAATGTTTGAATCTTTAAAAAGTAGCAGTTTGCCATTTTCACCAATTACAAAAGAAAAAATTGACGCGTTAAAGCCAAGCACAATTCATAGTTTATTAGGTTATAAGAAAGAGTCGGTGAATTTTAAATACAATTCCGAAAATCCTTTGCCTTATGATTGGGTAGTAGTGGATGAGGCTTCTATGATTGATGTTCCTATGTTTTCTAAATTGCTTTCAGCTTTAGGTGATAATTGTAGAATTATTTTATTGGGAGACAAGGATCAATTGGCCTCGGTTGAAGCAGGTAGTTTGTTAGGTGATTTGTGTCAAACATTACCAAGTTTAAATATATTTTCGAGTAAAGCAGCCACCTGGATCAATGAATTTATAACTGACTCAGAAAGAAAAATCAAACCTGAATTTCTTGGCGACCAAAAACAATTAATGACGGGGCATGTGATTGAACTAAAGTTTAGTCACCGCTTTAATAGTCAAGGTGCCATTGGTAAAGTGAGTAAGGCTGTAATTGAAGGAGACGTAGCAGGGTTAAATGGATTGATTGGTACTGCAACACAGGGGAATGTAACTTTTGATTTTGAATATAAACCTGAACTCCTTGCTCAATTTGTAGAAGGGTATGCAAATTATATTTTAGAGCCAGATATATTAAAAGCCTTAAAAAAGATAAATGAATTGAGAGTATTGGTGGCAGTTAGAGAAAGTGCTAAAGGAATGTACGCAACCAATAAATTCATAGAAGAGCATCTACGTAAAAAAAGATTGTTAAAACCAGATGGGGACTTTTATGAAAATCGCCCCATTATGATTACAAGAAATATGTACGATCATGGATTATTTAATGGTGATACAGGTATTTTAAGAAAGGATGCCAAAGGCAATTTAAAAGCATGGTTCGAGGATGGGCAGGGAGGAGTCAAATCTTTTTTGCCTGCTTATTTAAACAATAGTGAAACTGTATTTGCCATGACCATTCATAAGAGTCAGGGATCAGAATTTAATAAAGTGTTGGTTTTATTACCTGAAGGAACCAGCAATGCTTTATTGACCCGCGAGTTGCTTTACACTGGAATTACGAGAGCAAAGGAAAATATTACTATACAGGGTTCACGCGAAACCATTGAGCACGCTGTAGGTACTTGTGTAAAAAGAATTTCAGGTATCACAGGAAGAATTGATCAAAATAATTAGAAAAAGAAATTATGAGTATAAATTTAAACGTATCCAATTCATTACAGCCATTAGCTGGCTTACTTGCATCGGACTTGCAATCGATAGGTCAAAATCCGTTTGTAAAGCAATGGGTGGTAACGCAGACGGAGGGAATGAATAGTTGGTTAAAGCAAACTATTGCAAAGCAAAATGGTATTGCTGCGAATATTCATTTTTGTAAGCCCAATGATATTATAACAGAGATCTATCGAAAGAGCCTTAGAACAGGTAAAAACATTGTTAACTCAGAGGATATTCGTTGGTGTATTTATGAGTTATTAGATCACCCCGATTTTTTAAGTAATTACCCTTCAACTGCTAGTTATTATGCAGGTAATGATATTAAACGAATTGCATTAAGTGATGAGTTAGCAGACTTATTTGATCAATACCAAGTTTACAGACACGATAAAATAAATGAATGGAATGATAAATTAAAGCATGGAGAGGCGCCTGATGGATGGCAGGTATGGTTATGGATGCATATTAAACTGAAGTTAGGAGATGGCTACGAAGACAGAGTAGAAATGGCCAATACTTTGTTAGATGCATTAGATGATTCTGAAATTCAAACTTCTGTTAAAGGTAATATCCCCTCTTTGCATTTATTTGGACTTGCGGTTATCACTCCATACTATTTGCGTATTTTTCATGCACTTTCAAAATTCTTGGATATTCATTTGTATTTAGTAAATCCTTGCCCAGAACAAATTTGGATGGACTATAAATCCGAACAGCAAATCACAAAATTGCTTAGAAAGAGAAATAAACAAAGAACCGAATTAGATCATTTATTGGTGGGTAATGATTTGTTATTAAACTGGGGAGCTATTATTAAAGAGTCATTTTCCTTATTAATGGAAAACGATGATTTTGTAAATGTATATGATGATGACTATGCAAGCCCTATAACAGATCCCAAAACATTACTAAAGAAAATCCAATCAGATATTTATAATAATGCTAGTAAAGATAATCGCCAACCTATAACAGAAGGAGAAGTGAAAGATGGTTCAATTACTATTAATGCAGCTTTTACGCCAGTGAGAGAGGTAGAGGTTTTGCATAATTATTTGATTGAATTAGTGGACCAAAAAAATGAGCAATTATCTCCCAAGGATATTTTGGTATTAGTGAGTGATGTGGAGTTGTATGCACCTTTTATTCATTCTGTTTTTAGTAACTCTCCCTATCAATTTCCATATAATATTGCAGATGAAAGCTATTCGGCAGGGAATAACTTATTTACAGCCATTCAGGAAATGTTGTCCTTAGACGCTCAAAGCTTTAAGGTAGAAGCAGTTTTGAAATTATTAGAGTCTCCATATATCCGCAACCGTTTTAAGATAAAAGATGAAGAAGTATTAAGGACAGCAGTAAGACAGGCAGGAATTATATTTAGTATTGAAGGCAGAAAGGAGGATGATACTAGATACATTAGTTGGAAGTATGGATTAAAGAAAATCATGTATGGAATTTGCATGAGTGGAGGGGAGGAATTAAAAGATGATGTGGATGATTTTACTCCATTAGATACTGCCGAAGGTGCTGAGGCCATGGAGCGGGTAAGGTTGGTGTATTTTATTAAAATGCTCATTCAAAAGTTAGAAGAGAGAAAACAAAGTAGAACAATTTCACAATGGGCGGAATACTTGCAAGTATTGGTGGAAGATATGATTTTTCAAGCTGGCGAAAAGGATGACGAAGACTATACTAAACTAGTGCAATTCACGGAGCAGATGGCTTTGTTAGAAAAAAATGCCAATATTGAAATAAGTTTTGAAATATTCCGACATAGCTTTTTACAAAGATTGGATTCAGAGAAAAAGACAGGATCTTTTGCAAGGGGAGGTGTTACCTTCTGTTCATTGGTTCCAATGAGAAGTATTCCATTTAAAGTGGTTGCCATGTTGGGAATGAATTTTGATAAATTCCCTCGTAAGGAAACTGCATTAAGTTTTAGTTTATTACAAGAGGTAAGGCCGGGGGATAGAAATGTAAAAAATAATGATAAGCACTTATTTTTGGAAACCTTAATGTCAGCTCAAGCCTATTTCTACATTAGTTATATTGGGGCCAACGCCAAAGATGGCGCTAAACTTCCAGCCTCTTCCTTGGTGGACGAATTAATTGACTATACAGCAAGAGGATTAGAGCTAGGGGAGGATGGATTAAGAAAGGATACGGATACTTTGAGAAGTGAATGGGTCACATTACATCCATTGCATAGTTTTAGTGGCGAGTACAATGTGCAAAATAAATTGGTAAGCTATTTAAATGAGGACAGATATAAAACGCGTATTACAATACTTGAAAAAGAAAAGGATCAAAAACTATTTTCATTTGAAATGGTAGATATCAATGAAATTGGAAGATTCATGCAAAATCCTGCCAGATATTATTTGCAAAAACGGTTTAATATTTTCTATAACGCGGAGGATGTTTTATTAGTGGATCATGAATTGTTTGGATTTGATCAATTAACTAAATGGGGCGTTCAGGACAATGTTATGACCATGACCGAAGACGAGGTTGATGTCTATAAGAAAAGTGTAAAAAAGTCAGGTAAAGTACCACTGCATAATTTTGGAGAGGCTTCTATAGATATAGTGATAGAAGGCATTTCGGAACTAAAGGAAAGGCTTGAATCATTTAGTAATGGGTTGCCTAAAACAGCAAAGGAAGTGAAATTTGATCTCGATAATACCACAATTTTTGGTAAGATAGATTGTATCTATGGAAACAAGTTTATTAGTATTTGCAATTCAAGTGACAATTTAAAATATTTATTAAAATCATTTATAGCATACTTAGGTATTATATCCAATGGTGCTTCTGAAATTGATTTTGTATTTATTGCAAAAGAAAAAGAAGATGCCGTTTTAGAAGCTGGCAAAATAACACAACAAGATGCACTTGCATTGTTGAGTAATTTTTTAAGTTATTTTAAAGAGGGCCATAGTAATTATTTTAATTTCTTTCCAGCTGTTGGGCAAGATGATATGCAAATGATTAGTAAAGATTATGAAACATTTTGGGATATCTATTTAGATGAAAAAGAAGATGATAAATCATTTGTATTTGAAAATGATTATTTAGATACAGCCGTAAATCATGGTTTTTTTAACGAGGATAAATTTCTTGAAATCGTTGGAAATGTACAAGCCGTTTTTAATCCCATAAAAGTTCATTTCCCTGAATTTTTTATAGCACCCAAAAAAGGAAAATAAATAATTAAAATATA
>CAMBTV010000164.1 GCA_945870835.1 Chitinophaga pinensis | reverse complement strand
ATAATACCATGTTAGTGCTGAAGGAAGATTATTAAATACCCCCAATAACATTACAGGAAAAATATAGGGCATATATTTCATTACAGGATTAGAATTATCCTGCATACTGCTCATGCTATAAATTGAAATAAGCAAACTGGTAAGGGTAGCCGTTATTGTAAACAAACTAATATGATCTCCATAAAATGGAATACTAAATGGCATGTCATAAATAGAATCATATGCAGCCAAATCCTTTGCCCATAGAAAATTTTCTCCTCTCAACGAAATATTACCTTGGAAGAAATAATACAAAGACATAAAGATGGGAATTTGTAACAACGCAGGCAAGCATCCGCCCAAAGGGCTTACTCCTGCTGATTTCCATAACTTCATCTGATCCATACTAAAGGCCTGTTTATCTTCACCATGCTTGTCCTTTAGTTTATCTATTTCTGGTTTGAGGGCCTTCATTTTAGCACCACTTACATAACTTTTATAAATGATGGGCGAAGTAAGTAAACGGATAAAAAGTGTCAACAATAAAATAACAATACCCATACTAGCCACATTTTTTCTAAGTAACTCAAATACTGGTAAAAGGAAATGCCTATTGATGTATTTTACAAATGCAAACACCCCACTGCCATAGGGAACAATATTCTCAAGCTGAGTTCCATAAACCTTTAAAATATTGTAATCACTCGGTCCATAATAAAGTTGCAATGGAATTTGAGCTATCCTTCCAGAAGGTACATTCATCCTGAAATTAGCAGCAGTTTGTGCAACAATATATAATCCAGTATCAGAAGGTACCATCCATTTAACTTCAGCAGAAGCAAATTTATTTTTATTCAACAAAGTGCTAATAAAAAATTGTTGTTTAACTGCAATCCAGTTAACCCCTTTTTCAAATTTTTTACTACTCCCAGAACCTAACATTTCAAAATCAAATTCTCCTTCACTCAACTCTGCGATTTGGGTTTGTTCTTTTTCATATTTCAAATCTTTTTCAATCCGTTCGGTTTGAGTTTGCCATAATAAATTAATAGATTGCTGCGTTACCAATTGATCAGCGCCTTCAAGTTGAATTGAAAAATCAATCATATATTCATTTGGATGCATTGTGAACACGTGCTTCACCTCTTGGTTTCCAGAAGAATCTTTTAGCGAAAAGCTCAATGTTTGACTTTTATCTGCGTTGTTAATTAAGGGAGCTGAGGCAAACAATAAATCACTAGTGGCTGCTACTTGTTGATTACCAGAATTAATCGAGTAGGAAATTTTATTGAATGAACTATTTTGTAATATTAGAGGCTTGCCTTCGAAGGTTTTATACTTTTTTAACTCAACTATTTTTGGCTGAGCTCCCTTATTACTAAAGGTTACCTTCATCACATCGTTTTCTAAAACAGTCAATTGTTCAGGCTGATTTAATGCCCCTTGAAAGCCACCCGCTGATTGTAGTTTACGCATTTTATCTGCGGTTAAGGAATCCTTCATTACTGCAACGGGGTCAACTTTTGGTCTCAGTTTCGCAATAGAATCAGAAATTCTTTTTTGCTGAACCTGATAAGCCTGATTTTCTTGACTATTAAAATAAAACATCCCCATTAAAAGCATTCCTATCAACACAAATCCAATCACTGTATTTCTATCCATTCCCATATTTTTAATTTAGTGAGCAAAGGTAATTAAACTTTAGAGTTAACGTTTGAAGTTAAGATTAATTTAAAAAGCCCCGATAATTCGGGGCTTTTTAAATATAAAATAACTTTTTGTTTATTTTTTAGCGACAGCGGCAGCTGGAGCGGCCTTAGCAGCTGGAGCTTTAGGTGCAGCAGCTTCTTCCTGTTTCAACTGACGAGTCATAGTAATCGAAGCAATTGGAATACGAGGTGAGTTCATAATTTCCATATTATCTGCTTTCACATCCTGAACACGTATATTTTCATTTAACTCTAAATTAGTAATGTCTAATTCGATGTTTTCACGCAAATATTTTGGTAACAATTTGACTTTTAAACTTTTGATTTTAGTAACCAATTTACCACCCGCTTTAACTCCTACTGGGGCTCCGGTAAACTTAAGTGGTAGCGAAACGATTACTTTTTTGTCTTCTACCAATTCTAGAAAGTCAACATGAATCAGCTCATCACTAACTTTGTCAAACTGAAGATCTTTTAGTACGCATCTGTAGTCCTTTCCGTCAATTTTAGCTAATACAACCATAAATTGTGGCGTATACACTATGTTTTTAAAAGCAGTAGCAGGAGCGGCAAAATTGATCTCCTTAGCACCTCCGTAAATTACAGCTGGCACTTTTTCCTCAAGGCGAAGTTGGCGGGTGGCTTTTTTGCCAAATTCGGTCCTGATTTGTCCTTCGATTGTAATTGTTTTCATTTAATCTAATTTTTTATGAGGCGCGAAGGTAAGTAAAAAAAGCTGAATTTGAAAGTATATTAGATAAATTAAATGATTGTCGAAAGTGGATAAATCAGATATTTTTATTAGCCATACGACTTCTTAGAAATAACCCATTAATGCTCTTATTTTCCAATGCATTCCTTATAGCTATAGCAAAGAGTTCCGCAGTAGAAACAACCTTAATTTTACTTCCAACTTGCTTTACAGGAATAGTATCGCAAACTACCAACTCTTCTAAAACGCTGTTTTCGATGTTCTCATAGGCTTTTCCACTTAAAACAGGATGAGTACAAAAAGCTCTTACACTCCTAGCCCCTTTTTCCTTCAAAAGGCCCGCACTTTTTGCGAGTGTACCTCCTGTATCGCAAATGTCATCAATCAAAACAATATCCCGATCAGCCACATCACCTATCACAACCATACTGGCAATTTCATTCGCGCGCTTTCTGTGCTTGTCACAAATCACCATTTCACTTTCAAAATAAGAGGCCACTTCACGGATTCTGTTAGCACTTCCAACATCAGGAGCGGCAAAAGTCAAGTTTTCTAGCTTCAGACTTTCAATGTAAGGAATAAAGATCGCCGATGAATCCAAGTGATCAACTGGAATGTCAAAATAACCCTGAATTTGAGGAGCATGTAAATCCATCGTAACCACCCTGTCTGCACCAGCAGCAGTAAGCATATTAGCCACCAATTTTGAACCAATAGCTACCCTTGGCCTATCTTTTCTATCTTGTCTCGCATACCCATAATAAGGCATTACAGCAATCACTTTGTAAGCTGATGCCCTTTTAGCTGCGTCAATCATTAACAACAATTCCATCAAATTATCGGTTGGAGCAAAAGTGCTTTGAATTAAAAAAACAAACTGCCCCCTTATACTCTCTTGAAATTCTACCCCAATCTCCCCATCACTAAAACGCTGGATATTTACCTTTCCCAAAGGCTCACCAAATTGTTTGGCTATCGCCTCAGAAAGATATTGAGATCCTGTGCCCGAAAAAAGCTTTGCATTATATGACATATTATTTATATTGGTAGATGATTGAAAAAGATAATGCAAAATTATCATTTAATTAAGGATGTTAAATATTAAAAGATGAAAAATATCAACAAACCATCCACCTCTATAAAAAACTGGGCAATCGATGACCGACCTAGAGAAAAATTATTACTCAAAGGTGCTGTTTGCCTGAGTGATTCAGAATTAATAGCCATTCTAATCAATAATGGATACAAAGAAAAATCTGCCGTAGATATTGCCAAGGAAGTACTATTAATGGGCAATAATAATTTGAATGAATTGGGGAAATTTTCTTTACAAAAATATCAACAAATTAAAGGTATTGGATTAGCTAAAGCCATTACAATTTTAGCCGCAATTGAATTAGGTAGAAGAAGAAATAGTAATCCGTTTTTAGAAAAAAAAGTCTTCAGAAAAAGTCAAGATATTGCTGAATTTATAAGAACGAATATTAAAGATTTTCTCCACGAAGTATTTGGTGTGATCTATTTAAATCAATCCAATAAAGTAAATCACTTTGAAATAATAAGCGTGGGAGGTATTACCGGAACGGTAGTCGATAACAGAATAATTTTAAAAAAAGCACTAGAAGAAAGTGCTACATCGATTGTACTTTTTCACAATCATCCTTCAGGAAATTTAAAACCTAGCAGAGCAGATGAGCAAGTAACTCAAAAAATAAAAGAAGCTGCAAAATACCATGACATAGCTGTAATAGATCACCTAATAGTAAGTGAGGAAGGGTATTTCAGCTTTTCGGACGAAGGGATAATTTAAAACCTTTTACAAAAAAAAAGAAAAAAGCTACTCAAAAAAAATCATTCTAATTTAAACAAAAGCAATTACCTATAATTTCTAAAAAATATCCAGAATTTATAATTCTACCTGATGGAAAATTTCTTTGCACAATTATTTAGATTCTAAATTCAATTGATCGGCCTTAATCCAACCCCTTCCTTTAGTAGCTTCGTAAAAATTAAATAAAGAAGTTTCGTCATTGGATTTTTTAAAAAAATCTGTGATTGATTTTTCATAACTAGTCCACTCTGTTGTAGTAAGTGCGGTAGGAGAAACTACTGCTACGATGGCTCTAAATTCTTTTTGAGATGATTGATAATCAGGTATTCGTTCGCCGATTCCACTTTGGGTAATAATTTGATCTAGACTAAGTGTTTTTTTAGAAGTTGCGAAGAAATTGCCCTTGTTAAAAAAGTCATTTCCATCTATGGTAAGCCCAGAAAAAACTGTGATGTCAGGTACTTCAGATTTAGCTGCCAGGCCCATCATATATAATTCTAGAGGTGAGTAGGCAAGAGAGTTACCTCCATTAGCAAACAAACCAAAAGATGAATTGGTACCACTTTGAGCATGGTAGTGATTAGGGGCATCGGTTAAAGTTTGCAGAGTAGCTAAATCAAAACCGCCTAACTGTCCGTTGGTACTTGCCACACCCCAGTGACCATCTAAAGCATCCATTTCGGGTAAACTTGCTTGATTGCCATCAATGGTTTTAAAGATACCTTTTGGTATATAATTTGCCCAATTATGACAGATTTCATGCAGGGTAGGTCCGTAGCTGATGGCATCTTTGAAAGGTAGAAACATAAATGATTTTAATTTGGCAGAAGTGGATCCCCATCCATTCTTATATATTTCAACACCTGTACCCTTCACACTATTTGAAACGCCAAAGTTTACTCCATAAGGCTGATTGGATGGATGGGTAGCATTATTGGTAATGATAAAAATAAAATCAAAATTATCTTTAAAACGTTGATAAATAATATCGGAAAAAATCTTCACAGAATCAACACTAGAAAATATCCCATAATAACTACCATTAGCAAAACTAAATGTAGCGTTAGGCACCTGTATTGAAACCAATAAATTATTAGGGCTCAATACCAGAGGGTACTTTGTAGTTATTGTGGTGGTAGTAGGGGTAGTTGGATTAGTAGGAGTATCAACTATAGGGTCAATAGATTTTTGACAGGAAAATAGAATTACTAAAATAAGAACGAGTAAGGAATAATTAATTTGGTTGGGTTTCATAATAATGGATTGCTATGTAAAAAGACTAAATTAAAAATGAATTTAAAAAGATATTCAATCAATAGATTAAATCATATTTAATTATTCTTTGGATTTTATATAAGAAAAAAAACTAAAAAATTTGACAACAGAATTTTGATTCAAAGTTCAAAAATTTTTAGAAATAAAAAAACCCAATCAATAAATTGATTGGGTTTAAATGAATATGGCAGCTACCTACTCTCCCGGTTGGAATACCAGTACCATCGGCCATAAGGGGCTTAACTTCTCTGTTCGGTATGGGAAGAGGTGAACACCCTTGGCAAAACCACCATAAGACGGTTAATGCAAAGTGAGCAACAAGAGCTGGGCAATAATTAAACTGCTAGCGGTTGCTTCTAAACATTGTAATAATGTACATATTGGGAAAGTTGAATTTTGAGTAAATCAGTTTTTATAGAACTGCTTGCGCAGAAAAATAAAAAATAAAGCTTACGGGTAATTAGTACTACTCGGCTTCGATGTTACCACCCTTATACCTATAGCCTATCAACGTGGTAGTCTACCACGGCCCTTAAAAGTAAACTCATCTTGAGGAAGGTTTCACGCTTAGATGCTTTCAGCGTTTATCCTTGCTGTACGTAGCTACTCTGCATTGCACCTGGCGGCACAACAGATACACCAGCGGTACATACGACCCGGTCCTCTCGTACTAAGGTCATGTCCTCTCAATTTACTAGCGCCCATCACAGATAGGGACCGAACTGTCTTGCGACGTTCTGAACCCAGTTCACGTGCCACTTTAATCGGCGAACAGCCGAACCCTTGGGACCTTCT
>CAMBTV010000163.1 GCA_945870835.1 Chitinophaga pinensis | reverse complement strand
CCAAAAAATACAAATCACTAATAAAACGATGGGGAAATGCAAAAGCATCGGATGAATTCTACCCACAGGCTGAACCCATGTTGGAACCAATAAACCTTTCTCAAAAATTAAAAGAAATACCAATAAACAATTGAATGCAAAACTGGCATTGTATAGATAGATTTTAAATTTTTGCATCACTTTAATAAACTTTTATTTCATCAAATAGAATTAATCCATGCCTACGTTTTCCTAGAAGCCAATCGCAGGTAGGTTTTTAATTCTGTGGGGTTTTATCTTTAATTTACATATTACAATTAACTATCAGCGGTCAACAAATTGGATTTGTATTCGAGCGCAGTAGTTGTTTTATTTAATTCAAATTTTTGAGTATCCAAATTAAATAACGGGAGATAATTTGTAAGGATATACTTTGCCAGAATTCCACTGAGCTACATACAAGTTTTCTTCATCATCAACACAAACATCATGTGGATATTGAAAATACTTAACCGTCTGATACATTTCATCAAGCTTATGATCGATGTATTGAGGTTGAGATCCTCCGAGATTAGAAACTACCTTAAAATTTTTATCCAAAATAGTAACAAAACCAGACTCCTTACCTTGTTGTGTGTTGGTTTGCAATACTGCTGCATAGAGATACTCACCCTTTATGACTGGTCGACAAACCCATGCACCTGGTAAAGGAATGGTATCAATATAAACCCCATTTAGAGTAAATCTTTTAAAAGCATTTTGCAGTCTGGAAGTTACAATCAAGCAAGGGTGAAGAGGATCACGTAGATCCACACAAATGCCATGGGCGTTCGAAAGATGTTTAGCTTCAGAACCCTTACCACCAAAATGATTAATATAGCGACCAGTTGAATCGTATTGAATAATAAAATCTTTTCCGTAACCATCCGCAATATAAATATCACCGTTAGGAGCAATGGCAGTTTCAGTAGGAACAAATTCAGAAGCTTTAGTATATTGACCAGTTTCTTTGGGATAATCAATGACTAATAATTCTCTACCATCAATAGTAGTTTTAATTACCTGATGACGTTTATTATCACAGATAAATAATACATCTGTTCCATTTTCATTGAATAATGTTAACCCATGCGCCCCAGGATATTCGTGGCCCCAAGTAGTTAATAACTTTCCAGCTTTATCGTAAATGATTACATTGTTTTTAACTTCATTGGTCAACAAAATAATCCTTCCCTTACTATCCTGCACCATCTCATGACAATCATTTACAGGGTTTGTAGCAACATCCGCCTTGCTCCATTTAGTATCCAAACGATAGCGTTTGTTATTGTGGCCAAGCAGAGGATCCGCTAGAAAAGGTAAAGAGGGTTGTGATAAAAATCCTATCGTTCCCAAAGAAGAATTTCTAATAAATGATCTACGTTGCATACAATTTGATTTTTAAAAATTAAAAAATACCGTTTACAATTTACTTATTTGTCAAATAATATTAGACAAGATTTACAACATTAACAGCTAACTAATAAGTCCCTGCACTACTTTTCCACCTACATCAGAAAGTCTATATCTTCTACCAAGATGCTTATAAGTAAGTTGCTCGTGATCCAATCCCATTAGGTGCAAAATAGTTGCATGAAAGTCATTTACATGGACAGGATTTTCAATAATATTATATCCAAACTCATCTGTTTCACCATAAGAACCAGGCTTTACACCACCCCCTGCCATCCAGATGCTAAAGCATCTTGGGTGATGGTCTCTTCCATAATTTTCTTTACTAAAATCGCCCTGACAATAATTTGTTCTACCAAATTCACCACCCCAAATCACTAGTGTTTCATCTAACAAACCTCTTTGTTTAAGATCAGTAATTAATGCTGCTGAAGCTTGATCAGTATCCAAACATTGACCACGCATTTCATTAGGAAGATTTCCATGAGTGTCCCAACCTTGGTGGTACAACTGAACAAAGCGAACACCATTTTCAGATAATTTTCTTGACAACAAGGCGTTGGCAGCAAAGGTTCCGGGTATCAAACAATCGGGACCATATAATTTCACGATATCATCTGGCTCTTTACTCACATCGGTAATATCTGGAACGGCAGTTTGCATACGATATGCCATTTCATATTGTTGGATTTTCGCATTTACTTCCGGATCTCCTGATTCTTTAAAAGTTTCAGCATTTAATTGCTCTAGCTTATCTAACATTTTTCTACGATCAGTCTTATTGACACTTTCATGGTTATTTAAATATAACACAGGACTATCACCGCTACTAAACTGAACGCCTTGATGAACTGAATCAAGGAATCCATTAGACCATAATTTTGAATATACTCCTTGTCCATTACCTTTTCCTTTAGATAATAAAACACAAAAAGCAGGTAAATTTTTATTTTCACTTCCCAATCCATAACTCAACCATGAACCCATACTCGGTCGATTACCAACCTGGGCTCCTGTTTGTAAAAAGGTAAGTGCTGGATCATGATTGATTGCTTCAGTATACATACTTTTAATCACGCACAATTCATCTACTACTTTGGCAGTATGCGGAAGTATTTCACTCATCCATGTTCTTGCCTTACCATGCTGATTAAAATTAAATACTGATCCTGCCAATGGAAAATTTTTCTGACCTGCAGTCATCCCCGTCAGTCGTTGACCATTGCGAATAGATTCAGGAAGTTCCTGTCCAAACATTTCCTGAAGCTTAGGCTTATAATCAAATAAATCTAATTGCGAAGGCGCACCATTTTGAAAAAGATAAATGATCCTTTTTGCTTTGGGAGCAAAATGGGGCAAACCAGCAAGGAGCATTTCCTCAGGTTTTTTTTCACCAAACAAATCAGGTATTAAAAGTGAACCCAAGGCTACACTTCCAATTCCCAAGCTCATTTTTGATAGAAAACGCCTTCTATTGAAATTAAGGCTGTACTCCAATAATTCTTTGTTCATAATTAAGATTTTATTATTGCCTCTTCCATGTTATAAATCATGTTGATTACTTTCATCAATGCTGCAGTGGCATTCATGTCTAGGTTATCAGCAAAAGGATATTCACCAACACGCAAAGTGGTAGTAGCATCTAATTGCTTTTGTTGAAATTGCTTCAACTGATCTTCGTAATAAGTTTTTAAAATTTCATTTTCTTTAGTTCCTGGTATTCTACAAATGATTCGTCGAAAAGCATTTTTAATTTTAAGATCTGCAGATACATTTTCTTTCATCAGCTTTTGAGCCAACACACGAGAGGCTTCTAGCACTGTAGGATCATTCATCATCATCAAAGCTTGTAAAGGGGTATTGGTTTGAGAACGCTTTACTTCACATTGATCTCTATTACTAGCATCAAACAAAATCATGCTCGGAGGAGGAACCGTTAACTTAATAAAAGTATACATCCCACGACGATAAAGATCATTCCCTTTATCTTGCTTATATGTTTTTAATTCACCCCTTCCAGAACTAGCCATTTCCCATAGGCCCTTCGGTTGATAAGGTTTAACGCTTGGTCCACCAATGGTATTAACCAATAAGCCACTTCCAGATAATATAATATCACGAACAAATTCAGCTTTCACTTTTTGACGAGGTGCACGAGTAAGATAAATATTTTCCGGATCTCTATTATAATTGTCTGGATTTACTTTAGAGGATTGACGATAAGTAGCTGACATAACAATCTGCTTTAATAATCGCTTGATATTCCAACCATGTTCCACAAAGTCTACCGCTAACCAATCTAGCAATTCAGGGTGAGAAGGCAACTCACCTTGCATACCAAAATCACCTGCAGTTTTTACGAGTCCTCTTCCAAAAATTTCCTGCCAAATATGATTCACAAAAACTCTTGAAGTAAGTGGATTATCCTTGTTGACTGTCCAGGCAGCAAGACCTATCCTATTGCGTTGGTTTTTAATAGTATCAAAGGGCAATACAGAATTAATAGTAGATGGAAGTACTTCGGTGGTAGGATGGTTATAAACACCACGATCTAGAATATAGGTTCTACGCAAACTGTCATTTTCTCCCATTACGGATACATACAAATTACCCGTATCTTTTTTATTAATAAAAGTCAATAGACTTTTAGACTCATCATCTGTAATCGTCAATATAGGAGATTTTGCGGGTTTAGAAGTACCCACATCTCCCTCAAATCCAGCTTCCTTTGTATTATTGAAAAAAGCAAATAATTGGTAATACTCTTTTTGTGAAATTGGATCATATTTATGATCATGGCATTGGGCGCATTCAGCCGTCAATCCTAAAATTCCTTTGGTAAAAGTTTTTGTTTTATCAATAATATATTCAATTCTATATTCTTCGGGTATTATACCACCTTCTTCGGTATACTTATGATTTCTAAAAAAAGCAGTGGCAAGCATTTGTTCCTTGGTTGAATTGGGAAGCATATCGCCCGCAATTTGCCAGGTAAGAAAATCATTATAAGGTAAATTTTTATTGAAAGCATGGATTACCCAATCACGCCAAGCCCATTGAGTTCTAACATTATCATCTTGATATCCGTAGCTATCAGAATAACGAGCTAGATCTAGCCAGTGAACTGCAATCTTTTCTCCAAAAGAAGGTGAAGCTAATAATTGATCAACAGCATTTTCATAGGCTTTGGTACTTTGATTAGCAGCAAATTGATCCATCAATTTTTCTGATGGAAGCAACCCTGTTAAATCAAGTGAAACACGTTTTAAAAGCCTTTCTTTATCAGATTGTTCATTGTTAGTAAGCCCCATTTGTTCTTGCTTACTAAAAACAAAGTAATCAATTTCATTTACTGTTTTTTCTTTATGATCGATAGAGGGTAAGGGTGCTTTAACAGGTTTTTCAAAAGCCCAATGCTTCTCGTATTTTGCTCCTTGATTAATCCATTTTTTAAAAAGTGCAATCTCATAAGATGACAAAACCCCTAAGTGAGAGGACGGTGTTGGCATAAAATAAGCAGAATCGGTAGAAGTGATACGTTTATAAACCTCCGACTCTTCTGGCTTATAGGGAACAAAAGCAAATGATCCTTTCGTTTCTTTTAAAGGTGCAAAAGCAGAATCAGGTATGTCCAATCTTAATCCAGCTTCTCTTTTATTTTTATCGGGTCCATGACACTTAAAACATTTATCAGATAAGATGGGGCGAATGTGGAAATTGTAACTTACCTGATCTGGCATTTTGTTTGCAGTAGTTCCGTTAGAACGCATAAAGAAAAGCCAACCAGCTGAAAGAACAACCAACACAGCAATCGCAATTAATAGCTTAGATTTCATATAACTAACAATTTACAAAAATGTACTAATAACTATTTTCAAATATATTAAATAAATAATTAATCACAATAAGAGTGAAAGTTTTAAAATTTCGAGTTGTAAGATTTCATATAAAATAACAAAATAAAAATAAAATAATAATCAATTAAAAAAAGGGATTAAAGTATCAAAAAGATGGATTAATCTATTCTTTTTATCATATTAAAATATTAAAATATATTTAAACAAACCTTTCAAATTTAAAAGTAGGTTGACAATTAAAAATAAATTGAACAAACTATCTCCTGCTACAACAATATCAAACATTCAATTGTTCACAATGATTATTTAGTTAAAAACAGCTTATTTCTTTTGATAAACCCTCACGTAATCAACGATAAACTCATCTGGGAAAACTGTCTTTTTGATTTCTTCTAGGTTATTGGGAATTTCCATACTTAAAATAAGATATTGCTCAATTTGAGATACGCCAGCACTTACTTCATAAAATTTAAGACCATCGATATAAAAAATATATTTTTCAGCCGTCCACTCTAAACTAAATGTATGAAATCCTTTGCTCACATCTTTAAGATAACTCTGCATTCCACGGGTAGTATGCTGACCAGAACCATAAGGTCCCCAATGTACATTGTGAGAAACAATATC
Source organism: Chitinophaga pinensis (assembly GCA_945870835.1). Lineage (GTDB taxonomy): Bacteria > Bacteroidota > Bacteroidia > Chitinophagales > Chitinophagaceae > Ferruginibacter > Ferruginibacter pinensis_A. Next base: position 525 of record CAMBTV010000163.1, on the reverse strand, counting down.
TAAACCCAATTTTTTAAAAAATTCCATGATATCTATCTCCGCGCCATTCACACGTGGATCATCTCCTTCTGATAACTTAGGGGATTGTAACCAGAAGGCGCCCCATACACCGGGTGACTGCTGTAATTGAGCTCTACACTCATAAAATCCATATTTGGGCATGAACAATCCTTGAGTACCCACCGCACTAATCAAGATTGAATCTCCTCTTTTAAATGCAGATAATTTTAATAAACCATCTTCTACTTTTACTGCTTCAGCCGAAACATAGGCGATTGCTCGACGTCCTACTCCCCTTACAGCCCATTTTGTATTGTCTAATTTATCACCTAAAAACTCATCCTCCCAGACTAATTTGTAACCATTTTTTTTAGGCTTAAAAACCTTGTCAGACATGGGTCCTTGAGCTGGACGTTGCGCAAAAGCGGTTATGGAATAACCTATTAAAAGAAAAAGAAGGAGGTGAATTTTTTTCATTTGTAATTATTGATTATGTAATTGATAGCATTGCCAAAGTAAATTTAT
>CAMBTV010000162.1 GCA_945870835.1 Chitinophaga pinensis | reverse complement strand
CCTTATTTGTTGCAATCGTTTATATTTTATTCCAACTAGTATTAATGAAAAATGCTTCAGTAACTCAACTTCAAGGAAAGGAAGAAGTTACTTTTATCGCTTTTGATAATTTACTTGGTTCTGTTGGCGGCAAGTGGGTGAGCATTTTTATAGCGATTCAATTAGTAGCTACTATTAGTTCTTATTTATGGGTAGGCCCCAGAGTGACATGGGCAATGGCAAGTGAAAATAAATTATGGAAACCATTGGCTAAAAAAAATAAACATGGTATTCCAGTGGCTGCAATTTGGGCTCATGTGACCATATCAATTCTTTTGACATTGACGGGTTCTTTCGAAAGAATATTATTGTACGCTGGCTTTGTGCTTCAATTGATGGGATCTCTTACTGTGGCCACTAGTTTATTTCTTCCAAAAAATAATACTGCTACTTTCAAAAGTCCATTTAAACCAGTACTACAAATTTTGTTTTTATTATTTAACGCTTGGGTATTGGTGTTTACGCTAATTGATCGACCGGCGGAAAGTCTGATAGGTTTAGCAGTATTAGGGCTAGGGGGGATAATTTATTATTTTGATCAACCTTCTATTTCTGTTGATGAAGAAAGTTAGAGATTTTTAAAACCCTAAGACTTTCTAATTGATTAAAAGCTATTAAATAAATGACATAAAAAAACCGGTAATTTAATTTACCGGTTTTTTAATTTAAAGCTCTTTTATTTTTATGTTTCGATAACAAACCATGTTGCTATGATCCTGCAATGCAATTTTTCCTTTTTTGAAAGTTCCAAAGCCGGGCATATTTTTGAATTTGCTGTTAGCCAACATTGATCTCCAATTGTCATCCCAAAGTTGGGTAGTAACTACATTGGTTCCGTTTAGGAAAAGTTGGAGTTTTCCATTCTTAGAAATAATTTCAACCTCATTCCATTCGCCTACTGGTTTAACGGACTCTTTTGAGCTAGAAATTAAATCATACAAATCGCCTGCTCTATGTCTAATTAATTTACCGTCTGGATGACCGTCGTTGTCTAATACTTGCATCTCCATTCCAGTGTTGTAAGACTCTTTATATTTTGTAGGATCTTCTACTACATAAAAAATAATTCCACTGTTACCATTTTTAGCAATCTTCCATTCAAGTTTCAAATCAAAATCACCGTATTCTTTATCGGTAACCAAATCACCACCACCACTACCTTGCGTTCTCTGTTTTTTATCAGTTAAACAAATGGCACCATCTTCTACATTCCAAATTCCATCTGCTTTATCTTTTCCATAACTGTGCCAACCAGTTGTAGTTTTTCCATCAAAAAGAGAAACCCATCCATTGGATGATTTTTCGCCATTAGAAATATTGGTTGAATTAGAATTAATATTAACACTTATGCAACTTGATAAAGTACAAATGACAATTGCTAAAAACAAGAATTTATTTTTCATATTTATTTAGTTTCTTCCTTGAGTAATAAGACATACTTCACCATAGCAATTGCATCCTCCTTTGAAAGTTTCGGATGCGGTATCATTGGGATTTGTCCCCATACGCCTTTTCCGCCAGCAATTACTTTAGCTGCTAGCATCTCTTGGTTTTCTTGGTTATTTTCATATTTAGCAGCTACTAAACCATAAGCAGGTCCAATGGATGCTTCTCTTAATTTATGACAGGTAAAACAACCCGACTTAGCAACAAGATTAAGTCCTTTTTCATAATCTGGATTATCAGTTACAGAAGCTACAGTCTTTGTAGCCTCTTTAGTTTCGGCAGTAGAACTTGAATTGCTTCCACAAGCAAATCCAAAAAATGACAACGATAGAATAATGCAATATTTTTTCATGATATTAGTTTTTACAAATGTATTCAAATTTTATTTTTTATTAATAAAAAATAAAATCATTTTTCTGTTTAATTTATTTTGGTGGACAATATAAATGTTTGAGGATTTGAAAGAAGTGAAATTATTTTTTATGATTCAATTGGTAAAGTGATCGTCGCTAATTTTATTAAATAATTAATTGAATTAAGTTTCGAAGTAAATAATTTTGTGAAAAGTTTTAAGCAACAGTATTTCAATCACTTTCACATTATTTTAAATTATATATTTGTATATTATTTAATAAGTAGGATTTTTAAAAATCAATCATGTCTGGAATATTGGATCTTGTAGGAAATACTCCTTTAGTAGAAATAAAGAAAATAGCAATTAATAAGGGGGTAACTATTTATGGTAAGTTGGAAGGGAATAATCCTGGGGGAAGTGTAAAGGACAGGGCTGCCTATGGAATGATAAAAGGTGCTATTGAAAGAGGTGAAATAAAGGAAGGAGTAAAATTGATAGAGGCTACTAGTGGAAATACTGGTATTGCACTTGCAATGATTGCGAGTTTGTTTGGTGTACCGATTGAGTTGGTTATGCCAGAAGATGCAACGCGAGAAAGAATATTAACCATGGAAGCTTTTGGTGCCAAGGTAACGCTAACACCAAAGGCTCAGTCAATGGAAGGGGCTATTGATTATGCAAATGCCCAACTTACCAAAGGTGGATATTTGATGTTGAATCAATTTAGTAATCCTGATAATCCTGGTATGCATTATAAAACTACTGGTCCTGAAATATGGAAGGACACCAATCATCAGGTTACCCATTTTGTTTCTTCGATGGGCACTACTGGAACCATCATGGGGGTATCTAGGTATTTAAAAGAGCAAAATCCACAAGTACAAATTGTGGGTTGTCAGCCTACAGACGGATCAAAAATACCAGGCATTCGAAAGTGGCCAGCTGCTTACATGCCTTCGATATTTGATTCTAAGAGGGTAGATCAAATTATTGAAATTGATGAAAAGGATGCCCGAGTAATGGCTAAAAGATTGGCAAGGGAGGAAGCTATTTTTAGTGGCATGAGTAGTGGTGGAGTCGTTCATGCAGCCATAGAGTTGTCAAAACAGCTTAGCTCGGGGGTGATAGTTTGTATTATTTGCGACCGAGGGGATCGTTACCTTTCATCTGACCTTTTTGACTAAGGTCCTAATAGGGCAAAGAACTTTTAAATATTAGTGTTAGGTTATTAATACATATTTTCCTTCTGTTTCTTATTTCAAAAAAATCCTTACCTTTGCGGCGCTAAAAAGTTGGGCTTGAAAGAAGGTTTTGTGAGGTAGGCTCAATTTATTTAGCATACTATGAGAGTAAAATAAATCATATCAAATCAACCCATCACTTACGGGTTTTACAATCACCTTCATTGTTTGAAGGTAATCAGTTCAATTTAGCTTAAGAAAATGGTGGGGTGAATAAGGTCACAGCTTTGAAACTGAATTAGAAAAAAATCAAACACAATTAACAACTAATCAATAAACAAACAATTCAATGGCAGATTTACGTTATCAGCGAAATTTTGGTATTGCGGCACATATTGATGCCGGCAAAACTACCACCACCGAGCGTATATTATATTATACAGGGGTGAATCATAAAATAGGTGAGGTGCATGATGGCGCCGCTACAATGGACTGGATGGCCCAGGAACAAGAAAGAGGTATCACTATTACAAGTGCTGCAACTACTTGCTTTTGGAATTTCCCTATGTTAAATGGCAAGAAAACGCCTGATACCCATCAATATAAATTCAATATCATTGATACTCCTGGTCACGTGGATTTCACCGTTGAGGTAGAGCGTTCCCTACGTGTATTAGATGGTTTATTGGCTTTGTTTTGTGCAGTTTCTGGAGTAGAGCCTCAGTCTGAAACCGTTTGGCGTCAGGCAAATCGTTACAAAGTTCCACGTATTGGATTTGTAAATAAAATGGATCGTGCGGGTGCCGATTTCTTAAATGTGGTAAAACAGATCAAAGAAATGTTGGGAGCTAAAGCAGTTCCTTTACAGTTACCAATTGGTGCGGAAGATAACTTTAAGGGCGTAGTAGATTTAATAACGATGAAGGGGATGGTTTGGGATGAGGCTGGACAAGGAATGACTTTTAATGAAGTGCCTATTCCAGAAGATATGGTGGATGAAGTGAATGAATGGAGACAGCATTTGATTGAGGCGGTAGCTGATTATGATGATAAGCTGTTGGAGAAATTTTTTGAAGATCCAAATACGATTACTGAAAATGAAATTCATGAGGCAATTCGTAAAGCAACCATTGATATCAGTATTATTCCAATGATGTGTGGTTCTTCTTTCAAAAACAAAGGAGTTCAAACAGCATTGGATGCCATTGTTCGCTACTTACCTGGCCCAATGGATATTGAAGCGGTAAAAGGAACTAACCCAGATACTGGAGAAGAAATTTTCCGCCATTGTGATATAAAAGAACCATTTAGTGCCTTGGCATTTAAAATCATGACCGATCCATTTGTTGGACGTTTGGCGTTCTTCAGAGCTTATAGTGGCCGTTTGGATTCTGGTTCTTATGTTCTAAATACCCGTACAGGTAAAAATGAGCGTATTAGTCGTATCATGCAGATGCATGCCAACAAGCAAAATCCAGTTGATTTTATCGAAGCGGGTGACATTGGTGCTGCAGTAGGATTTAAGGATATCAAAACAGGAGATACCTTGTGTAATGAGGATCAACCAATTGTATTGGAAGCAATGACTTTCCCAGAACCCGTAATTTCTGTAGCAGTAGAGCCAAAAACTCAGGCTGATGTTGATAAAATGGGTATGGCAATTGCTAAATTGGTAGAAGAGGATCCAACCTTACGTGTAAAAACAGATGAAGAAACTGGCCAAACCATCTTGAGTGGAATGGGTGAGTTGCATTTGGAGATTATTGTAGATCGTATGCGAAGAGAGTTTAAAGTCGAAATTAATCAGGGTGCGCCTCAGGTTGCCTATAAAGAAGCATTCCAAAATACCGTTGAACATAGGGAAACACTTAAAAAACAAACTGGTGGTCGTGGTAAATTTGCCGATATCGTATTTGAAATTGGGCCTGCTGATGAAGAATTTTTGAAAGAGGGTAAAACCAACTTCCAGTTTGTAAACGGCTTATTCGGTGGTAGTATTCCAAAAGAATTTGTACCAGCTATCCAAAAAGGTTTTGAAACTGCAATGACTACAGGTGTATTGGCTAGTTATCCAATGGAGAGCATGAAAGTACGCGTATTTGATGGTAGTTTTCACCAGGTGGATAGTGATGCGATGAGTTTTGAATTGTGTGCTAAACAAGGCTATCGCGAGGCTGGTCGTAAGGCAAAGCCTGTATTACTTGAGCCAATAATGAAAGTAGAAGTATTGACTCCTGATCAATATATGGGTGATGTTACCGGTGATTTGAATCGTCGTCGCGGTATGTTAGAAGGAATGGATAGTAAACATGGCGTTCAGGTAATTAAGGCAAAAGTGCCATTGAGCGAAATGTTTGGATATGTAACTCAATTGCGTTCATTGTCATCAGGTCGTGCTACCTCTACCATGGAATTTAGTCATTACAATCCTGCACCTAATAATATCGCAGAAGAGGTAATAGCTAAACAAAAAGGAAAGCAAAAATCAGAAGATTAAATTTGATCTTTATGCACTTGATTGGGCATAAAGAGGGATTTTCAATTTATAATTTAACCCCGTACTCGTGTACGGGGTTTGTTTTTTTGGATCTATGATAGAAAATTCTTTTGGAATAGAGTGCTTTTACTTTTTTGCCTTGATGCAAAAAAGTAACAAAAAAAATCAATCCTGCGAATAAAAAGGCTGAAATTTTAACTATAAGCCTAAAATCAAGGAACTCGCGGGTAGAGTAATTTACTTCAAAGGGAATGCTCGCTCAAACAGCCTTGATTTTTTAACGGCTGATAGTTAAAATTTCTAGCACTTTTTATTCGAGGGCGTCAAATAGAGAATCGGTTTTCTATTATTGCTAAATGAAATTCGGCGTTACATTAAAGTTTGTGCATTCGCCGCGGCGGATTGATTTTTTAACGGCTGATAGTTAAAATTTCTAGCACTTTTTATTCGAGGGCGTTCAAATAAGTACTATGTCAAATTGCTTGACCCGACTTTTTAAGGGTGAACTTAAGTATATAGGCCTGAGATTCCTTTCGGTATAGAGTGCTTTTTTAACGGCTAATGTTTAACATTTCTAGCACTTTTTGTTCATGGGCGTTGAACAACTTTTATGTCAAATTTCCAATCCCAGCTTTTTGGGATACAACTGATTTAAGGGGTTAAATTGGCTATTTTAGTTTGAAAATCAATGTTTTAAGGGACTATTGGGTAATCAAATTAGTGTTGATAATCCTTACACAGACTGCATTTCGGTTGATTTTTGGTAAAAAAGGAGAAAATATTCAAAAAACTTTCAATTTTCCCTTTGTCATTTCAAACCATCCCCTTACCTTTGCACTCCAAATAAAAAAAACGAAAGTTTAAAGTTCTTTAAATATGTCACAGAGAATCAGAATCAAATTACAGTCTTACGATCACAACCTGGTTGATAAGTCG
>CAMBTV010000161.1 GCA_945870835.1 Chitinophaga pinensis | reverse complement strand
ATTTATCTTAACAAAGCAATCTACACTAAGTTTTTGGGTATAGATAAACAAACTTTTCATATTAATTTTTTAGCTTTCAATATTGAAAAGCAATCTGTTAAAATAACAGAATATGACTTAGAGCAACTTTCTAATAAAGAATTTCTGAATTAACAAAAAGATAGAATAAAAATCTCCTTTAAAATCATTCATCATAATGACTGGATATTTTTGTTTTTCGACTTCCTTTTATCTAATAATAGCCAATTGGTTTAGAAAGCGATACTAGAAAAACGACTCTTTTGAAACCCTGATACACTAGTCAGAACCTTCCCCCCCCTAAAAAAGATCCCTCAACCCCTTCATTTCCTGCTTCACTTTGGCTGCTACAATCTTTGAATAAATTTGAGTATGCTTAAGTGAACTGTGCCCCAACATTTTACTGACTGACTCCATAGAAATCCCGTTACTCATAGTGACCGTTGTTGCAAAAGTGTGTCGAGCGAGGTGCACAAATAGGGGCTTATTTATTTCGGCTGCAATCGCTATTTGCTTTAGTCCAAAGTTTAGTTTTTGGTTGGTGTAGACTGTCCATTGAAAATCTCGACAATCATTAGTTGGAGAATATTTTTTAAGAATATTTTCGGCAACAGTTAAAAGCGGAATAATTGCCATTACACCCGTCTTAGTCCGAGGATGTCGTATATGAAGAGAACCATCATTATCTTGAGTAATATCCTTTTTGCTAAGTGCTTTTAAATCAGCATAGGCAAGCCCAGTGAAGCAGCAAAAAACAAATTGATCTCTTTTTAAATCCATTGATAGGGTTTTACAATCAAGATTTTGTAATCTTTTGATTTCCTCCATCTCCAAAAAATCTCGATCAACAGGCTTTCGGTTGAGTACAATTTCTTCAAAGGGGTTTGTTTTGATTACTTTTCTTTTAATGGCTGGTGCAAGGATACTTCGCAAGCAGCCAAGCAGCGAGGAACAAGTATTGTGACTATTGCCTTTGGTAGTTCTGAGGTATTGAAAAAATTCACGGATAAAATCTGCATCAATTTTACTAACTGGAATATCTTTTAACTTTCTCTTTTCAGATAAAAAATCATTCAAAAAGCGGGCAATTCTATTGTAGCGCATGAAGGTCGTTTTGGCTAGATCGATGTTTACTCGCTGCTTAATTTCTGCAAGTTTGATTTCTATATAGTCACTAATATTTTGAGGAGGAGGGTTTTTACCCTTTATCAAATCCATTAACTCATCTAGTGAAAATTCATCTCCTTGGAATTTTAGTCTTTGGAAAGCATTTTCAGCATTTCCGAGTATTTTTCGCAGTTGGTTGTTGATTTCGTCGGCTGCAGGGTAGCGAAGTTTTACAGCGCGCTCCTCTTTTAGCCAATACTTAGGCGGACAGGAGATGCCAGTAAAGATATCTTTACGTTGGGCTCTATAAATTACTCTAAATACAATTGGGCTCTCCCCATTGTTGAATTTTCGACTTGATTTACACCAAAAATTGAAAAGAATTTCGGTGGGTCCTTTTTTGTTACTGATCATGTGGTTGATTTTTAAGAAGTTAAAATTCAACACTTTACAGAAGAAAAAGGGATGCTAAATGAAGCAGATTACAGTATTTTAGTGCAAGAAAAGGTTCATTTTTAGCTCCAAAAATGAACCTAAAAAAGTGCTCGGCAAGTGCTCCAAAAAACGGTTTTTAACTGCACCTATTTGCATTTTTTTGCATACAAAAAAGCCTGATAATCATACAATTAGCTGATTATCAGGCCTTTAAAGTGGTGCGAGCCGGGGTTGAACCGGCGACACATGGATTTTCAGTCCATTGCTCTACCAACTGAGCTATCACACCTTCCCGTTTGGGGTGGCAAAAATAGGAGTTTATATTGAAATAATCCATTAGAAACCGATCAATTTCAAAAAAAGAAGAAAAATTCAACTTATTCAAATTCACCCCTTATCCTAGCCTTGCCTTATTATGATAAGGAAGCTATCTCAATTACAAAACGATACCTTACGTCAGATTTAATTACTCTTTCATACGCTTCATTAATTTGCGACATCTTAATTACTTCTACATCTGATACAATCTGATGCTCAGCACAATAGTCTAGCATTTCCTGAGTTTCCTTAATTCCACCAATCATAGATCCTGCTAATGTGCGTCTTTTTCCAATGATGCTAAATGCATTTACAACAGATGGAACAGGAGGAACTCCTACCACTACCATTGTTCCGTTTACCTTTAATAAATCTAAATATTGATTGTAATCATGTTGAGCAGAAATAGTGCTTAATATAAAATCAAATTTCCCTTTTAACTTTTTAAGCGTTTCAGGCTCAGTGGTTACCTCAAAATGGTGAGCTCCTAAATTCAAAGCATCTTGCTTTTTAGAAGCTGAAGTACTCAAAACGGTAACATCTGCTCCGAATGATGCACCAAATTTTACACCCATATGTCCAAGACCACCTAAGCCAACGATAGCTATCTTATGCCCTTTGCCGATTTTCCAATATTTTAATGGTGAATAAGTGGTGATGCCTGCACATAATAAGGGTGCTACTCCTTCCAAGGGTAATTTGTCAGAAACATGAAGGACATAGTTTTCATCCACTGCAATATGAGTAGAGTAACCACCATAGGTAGGGTTGCCTTGTTTATCAATGCTATTATAAGTACCCACTGTACCATTATCACAATATTGTTCTTCTGAAACCAAGCAGCTTGGGCAAGTGCGACAAGAATCAATAAAACAACCTACTCCAGCAAGCTCGCCTACCTTAAATTTTGTAACCTTATCTCCTACTTTTGAAATTCTACCCAGAATTTCATGCCCTGGTACCATTGGATAGCTAGACCCACCCCACTCATTGCGAGCCTGGTGTATATCTGAGTGGCATACTCCAGAATATATAATATCTATCAGAACATCATTAGGACCAACTTCTTTCGTATTATAATTGAAGGGGGTTAATGGTGTGGTAGCACTTTGTGCGGCGTAACTTTTTGTTGGGGTCATATTTTTTTAGTTGTTTTAAAAGCCTTTTAAATAAATAGGATTAGGAATGATTTTTTTAATAACAAGCGTTCTAAAAAAGCACTTGTTGTTTAATTTTTTTAAATACACTTCTGGGAAATTGCAAATGAATGCAGTCTAAATAGTTTTAAAATTGGATTTTTATTTTTTTAATTTATTAAAATGCAGTGCAATTTAAACAGAAATAACCTGATTTTTAAAAATCGATAGATTTGGTTGTACTAATTTAGTACTAGTAAAAAACTATAACTAAAATTTGGATAATAGTTTAGTTTCCAAATACACTCAAAAACTTAATTCTCATTATTTTTAGTTGTTCCCAGTTAAATCCACTTTCTGCGAGTTCTTCTTGTGCTATCTGAAGGCTACTAGTTTCGCAGGATTTAAAATAATCAATAATTTCTTCTTGTTCATATTGATCTACCAATTCATCAATTGCATAATCTAAATTTAATTTGGTACCACTTGCAACGATTGTTTCCATCTCTTCTAGCAGTTCATCTATTTTGAGGTCTTTGGTTTTGGCGATGGTTTCTAGAGGAATTTTTTTATCTACATTTTGAATGATGAAAATCTTATTATTGTTCCTGTTTACCACTCCCTTCATTACAAACTCATCTGGCTTTTCGATTTCATTTTCTTCAACGTAAGTTGTAATTAAATCCACAAATTTTTTACCATATCTAACTGCCTTACCCTTGCTTACGCCTTGACATTTTTCCAACTCTTCTATGGTGGTAGGATATAAAGTAGCCATATCTTCTAAGCTTCTTTCTAAGAAAATAACAAATGGCGGAAGGTTTTTTTCTTTGGAAACTTTTTTGCGAAGCTCCTTCAGCATCGATACTAATTTTTCATCCAATGAATTCGAAGCTACTGGCGCTACCATTCCTTCATCATCATCCCCATCTGCGCCTTGAAACAAATTATTGAGTACAATTTTAAAAGAAACTGGTTTTTTTAAAAAGGAAGTTCCTTTTTTTGTAAACTTAAGTACACCGTATTCTTCTATATCTTTTTTAATAAATCCTTCTAATATCATCTGCCTCATCAGAGAATTCCAAAAATGCTCATCCTTGCCTTTTCCAATTCCAAAGAAATCTCTTTCATCGTGACGGAACATTTTTACCTGTGGATTAGGTTTTCCAAGTAAAATATGCATCAGATAAACCATGGTAAACTGCTCATCTAATCCTTTGATTATTGTAAGCACCTGTTGTGTTTCTGTTTTTGCTTCTATTAATTCTTTAGGACTATTGCAATTGTCGCACATTTTGGTGCATTGGCCAGTATCGTACTCTTCTCCAAAATAATTTAATAAAATTTTTCGCCTGCATACCGCACTTTCAGCATAAGAAACTGTTTCATTGATCAGCTGAGCCCCTACCTCACGTTCACTCAGTGGTTTATCGCGCATCAAATGTTCAAGTTTGGCTACATCCTTGTGTGAATAGTACAGAATACACCTGCCTTCCATGCCGTCTCTACCGGCACGACCAGTTTCTTGATAATAATTTTCTATCGATTTAGGAATATTATAATGTATTACAAAGCGAACATCGGGCTTGTCAATTCCCATTCCAAAAGCGATGGTAGCTACTATCACCTGTACATCTTCATTTAAAAAAAGATCTTGACGTTCCGCTCTTAACTTGCTATCTAAACCAGCATGGTAAGCAACCGCTTTAATACCATTGGCCATCAACATATCTGCTAACTCTTCGGTAGTTTTTCGGTTGAGCGTGTAGATAATTCCACTTTTTTCTTTGTTTTGAGATATGTAACGTACAATATTAGTAACCGTTTGGTCTTTCTGTATTTTTGGAAGAATTTCGTAATACAAGTTAGACCTGTTAAAGGAAGAAATATATACCTGTGGATCTCTAAGGCCAAGGTTTCTTAAAATATCACTTTGAACTTTTGGGGTAGCCGTAGCAGTGAGTGCAATCATGGGGGCTGTTGGATTAATCATTTCCATCATTTCCCTTAATCGTCGATATTCAGGTCTAAAGTCGTGCCCCCATTCAGAAATACAATGGGCTTCATCTACTGCAAAAAATGAAATATCCAGCTCTTTAAAAAACTCAATATTTTCTAATTTAGTGAGGGTTTCTGGAGCCACATAAAGCATCTTAGTTTTACCAGAAATAAGATCGTCTTTTACAATTTTTTGTTGCCCCTTATTGAGTGTACTATTTAAAAAATGGGCTACATCATCCTTGCTGCTATAGCTTCTTACGAGGTCTACCTGATTTTTCATTAAAGCAATTAAGGGAGAAACGATGATGGCGCACCCTTCACTGATAATGGCAGGTAATTGGTAACACAAACTTTTTCCACCCCCAGTAGGCATTATTACCAATGCATCATTTCCTGCCAATAAATTTTGTATAATTTTTTCCTGAGGCTCTTTAAAAGAGTTAAAACCGAAGTAACTTTGAAGTTGCGCAGTTAAATTTAAATTTTTCTCTTGACTGATTGCCTTCACAGCTTTTTTATCAATAGATAATAATGGAGTTTCTTGTGCCGACTTTTGTTTTGATTTTGCTTTTACTGTAGCCATAACTTTCTTTATCCTCTGCCTAGTTTTAAATAGTTGGCAGCTTGGGACACCTCGAATTTTTTGGTAAGTAGGTTTTGCCTGTCCTGTAATTTTTAAAAGTAGACGAAGTTAATTCAATCAACTTGCATAGTCAAATTAACATCCATTACTTATTGGTTAAGTTAAGCAATTTTTGTTAAAGTACAATTTCTAATTTAATGCAATTCTCTTTGATCCGAATAAACGATTGTAGAAGAATGCAAGTTGGCAAAAAATTACCCATCTAACCCTTGGAATTAGGGCAATAAGTATATATTATCCCTTTGTGTTATGGATGATTTAAAGTAGGTTTGCTCCTTAAAATGAGTAAGCGTCAATTGGTCAACACTTTACCTTAAATTATTTAAAAGCAAAGAGATACAATTAGGAAGTAAAAATCAGGGTCAATTATAATTTTAAAGAAAGGATTGGGGAGAATACAACTTCCACAGAAGCTTGGTAGTAATAGTATTTTTTAAAAAACCTGTAAATTTATTAAACAGATAAATCAATCATGACGAATAATAATTATGTAGCGATTATGGCTGGCGGAATTGGCAGCAGGTTTTGGCCAATGAGTCGTACCGACTTTCCCAAGCAATTTCTAGACATTTTAAATACTGGCAGAACACTTATTCAGGGAACTTTTGACAGGTTTGCTTTATTTATTCCTATTGAAAATATTTATATAGTAACGACTGAAAAATACAAACAAATCGTAATCGATCAACTTCCTGATCTGCCAGTTGAAAATATTTTATGTGAGCCTTCGAGAAAAAATACAGCACCTTGCATTGCTTATATTTCTTACAAATTACAACAAATTAATCCTGCGGCTAATTTGATTTGTGCACCAGCCGATCATATTATTTTGGAAACTGAAAATTTTAAAATT
>CAMBTV010000160.1 GCA_945870835.1 Chitinophaga pinensis | reverse complement strand
TGTTTTGTTCTGTCTACTGCACTATTTAATTGGCTATTTATCCAATGTTAATGAGATAATCAAATAAATTGGTGTCAGTTGCTAAGTTTAATTTTTTTCTAAGTCGGTATCTACTAATTTCTACCCCACGCACAGATATATTCATCAGTTGAGCAATTTCTTTAGTTGATAGATTCATTCTTAAATAAGCACAAAGTTTTAGTTCATTGTTACTGATCTTAGTATGCTTTTCCTTTAGTTTAACAATGAATCCTGAGTGTACCTTGTCAAAGTGTTTGGTAAAGTATTCCCATTCTTGATCTAGGTTTTCATCTTCATTAAGCGCTTTTACCATTTTCTTTAATTCAGTAATGGTATATTCATTATCTATTTTTTTAATAATGCCCCCTAATTCACTCTTTATTTTTGTAAGGAGCTCTCCCTTTTTTACGATGTGCATAGCAGAGGAGGCTAATTCTGAATTTTTAAATTCAATTTCCACTTCTAACTTTTCATTTTGCAGTGTAATAATATCAGTCTCCGATTTATTAATTTCTAATTCGTGGATATACCTTAGTCTTCTTTGTTCTTCTTCGTATTTTATTTGTTGCGCTTTAAATTTTTTACGCTGATAAATATGAAGTCGATATGCCCCTAGAGACAGCAGAATGATATAGGCTATATAAGTAAAAATATTTCTATACCAAGGAGCATCAATAGTAAATTGGTAACCCGATATGGTAGATTCATTGCCTAGGTTATTTCTCACCTTCACTTCAAATGTGTAAAATCCTGGGGGTAAATTAGTGTATTCTTTTTCCGTCCTTTTAGTCCAAACAGACCAATTCTCTTCAAATCCTTTTAATCGGTGGCTATATTCTAAATTATTCAGATACCCATATGTGATAGAGGCATACTCAAAATGCATGGTCTTGAATCTATGTGAAATATGGGAGTTATTTTTTTCTTTATTAAAATAGCCTTCAAATAAAGTGCTATCAACGTTGTCAATGATATGCACAGATCTAATTTGAACGTTTAGGTCTGGAGCTAACTTTTTATATTTTTCATAATTGATATGATAAAAGCCTTTTTCTCCCCCCAAGAAAATGTTGTTTTCATCAACAGCAAAAATGAATTCGAACCCACTTAACATCTTAGCGTTCAATTCTGGAATATAAATTACCTGAGGCCCTTTACCTGTATAATCAATAACTCCCAATCCTTTTTCATGAATGAACCAAATATTACCCTCCCGATCTTCTTTTAAATACCGAACACTTTGATTACCTATTAATGCTGAATAACTAGTTGCTACTTCAAATTTATCTTTTTCAGGACTGTATTCATAAACCCCACTTTCTGCTCCAACAACAATTCTGTTCTTAATTTTAAAAATGTGATTGTTAAGAATGGATGGAAGCCCTTCATTTATTTGATACTGTTTGGTGGTATAAATTCCGGTGCTATTTTTTTCAATTTTGTAAACTCCGTGATAAGGATGCGATACCCAAATGTTTTCTTCGCCATCAATGGTTACATACCTAGAGGACTCTAAAAAGTTAGGTATTTCTAAAGATTCAATTAATTTATTCGCTTTGGCGTCAAATAAAGTAAGTCCTTTATAGGTTCCTCCTATCACCGCGGTTGAGGGGGTCATATTACTTAATGGCGTAAAATTCCAAAATCCAGGTTTGTTCGAAAAGGGGCTAGCTGTATTTTGGTTTACAAAAAAAGCTCCTTCATGATGCCCTAGAATAAGTTGATTATTAATAAGCGCTAGCCCCCAAGCTTGTCCATTGGAGTTTTGGACAAATGAAAAATCACCTTTGCTAAAACTTAGATCTTTTAGTGGCTGAAGAGCAACATTATACAACCCGTTGGAGGTCCCAATGTATAAATGTTGGTTTTGTATGATGGCGGTATAGCCAGATTCGTCTAACAATTTTGGTGAAATATGTTTGATAGCGCTGTTGTAGGCTATAAAGTCAATGCCATTATTTAAGCCCAACCACAAATTTTGTTTATTGTCCAAAAAGATACAAAGAATGTTATTATTTTGCAGTCCCTCGGTAGTTGAAAATTTTTGAACCATTTCCCCCTTATTATTAATAATAAAGACCCCCCCACCGCTGGTTGCAAGTGCGATCCATTCTTTATTGATTGTAATGGCATTGTAAATTCTTTCCTTTTGAATGCTATTGGCTGCCCCTCCTTTTAAAGGGGTAATTATATCATTTTGATAATTGAAAAGTCCATTTTTGAGGGTAGTGATAATGACCCCATCAGCATTGGGTAGAATACCTGTAATAGGATCATTTTTCGAGAAAGTATAATTTGTTACGACCGGTTGCCAAGAGTCGTTTTTAAATTCTAGCAGGCCAGCTTGATAGTCGTGAGCATATAGTTTATTTTTGCAACTAGCTAAGTAGGCCCATTCAGAAGTGGCCTTAAAAACAGTGATTGAGCCGGAATTGTATTGGAATATTTTGTTGGGGGATCTAAAAAATATTGATTTGCCATATGTAATAATGTCCCATACATCCTCAAAAGAACGATTTTTAGATGGAATCAGGTTGGTTAAAGAATGATAAATCAATGTTCCGCTACCGTTAGGTGAAAAGTAGCCCAATTCGTCTTGACCACCTACATATATTCTATTTTCAGCACCAATTTCTACGGACCTTACAATGGTTTTATTAGGCAGGGGATATATTTTCCAGTTTTTTCCATCAAAACTTAGCAAGCCTTCATTATTGGCGAAATAAACAATACCGTCTCTGTCTTGTTTGATATCCCAGTTCTGAAGGCCTGCATTATAGGACAATTTAGAGTAATTAGTAATGTCTGGGAGCCCTATCGTGTTCTGGCTATTACCAAAAACTGGAAAAAGAATAAAAAAGAGTAATTTTTTCACTGCTCAATTTTTTTTTACAAATTAAATATATGAAATATTCATTGATGTAGTAATGAAGTATTTTATATTATTGATAATCAATTAGTTATAAAAAGCGATGTAGTATTGATGTGTTAATCAATAAATGTTTTGTTGTATCAAAGCGTACTTTTACATTCTCAAATTTTTTTAATTTTTCTTTCACATAAACGATTGCATTATGAAAATAAGATTTATTCTTATGTGCCTTGTTTTGATGCTAGGGTTAGGCGTTCAATCGCTATTTTCCCAGTCAGTTGCTGTAACTGGCATAGTAAAAAACAAAAATACTAGTGAAATGCTAGTAGGCGCTTCAGTCTCTATTCAGGGCAAATCAGCAGCCCTTACCGATGCCAGTGGCCGGTTTTCAATAAACACACCTGTAGGCTCTACGCTTGAAATCAGTTACGCTGGTTTTATTAGTACTAAGCTAAAAGTGTCAAAAGCTGGCGATTTGGAGATTTTGTTAGATCAAAATCCTGCTAATACGTTAGGTGATGTAGTGGTAATTGGTTATGGTACCCAAAAGGTTACCAAAATCTCCGGAGCTATTTCCACTGTAAAGGCTAGCGACATTGAAAAGCTAAGGCCAGTAAGAACCGAAGAGGCTTTACAAGGAAGAGCTTCTGGTGTTAATGTTATTCAATCTGGTTCACCAGGCTCTAAGCCAACTGTATTAATAAGAGGTATTCCTTCTTTTTCTGGTACAGATCCAGTAGTAATAATAGATGGAATTCCACAAACACTAACGGATTTAAATTCTATTTCCGCTTCAGACATTGAATCAATCAACGTGTTGAAAGATGCTGCTACTACCGCTATTTATGGAGTAAAGGGAGGAAATGGCGTAATAGTAGTTACTACAAAGAGTGGTCGTAAAAATCAAAAAGCAGCCATTTCTGTAAATAGTAATTACGGAGTTCAGGAAGTAATGAACACAATCGGTGTGTTAAATGCTTCCGAATATGGAGCAATCATCAATGAAGGAAGTACAACTGCAGGAGGCCCTGTAATCTTCCCTAATCTCTCTTCATTAGGTGTTGGGACTGATTGGCAAAATCAAATTTTCAAATCAGCGGCTTTACAATCTCATACAATTGCTGCACAAGGTGGTGGAGATAATATGACTTATTTCTTGTCTGCCGGCTATTTATCACAAGGTGGTATTGTAGGAGGCAGTGATAAATCTCGATTTGATAGAGGAAACTTCTCGGCTAACTTAACCTTTGATCTTTCTAAGAAACTAAAATTCTTAATGAATACAACAGCCGTTACTTTAAACTCTAAAGGGATTCAAGAAAATTCTTTTAATAGTGTTTTGGGAAGTGCATTAAATTTTGATCCAACGGTAGCAATAGCCAATACGGCAGCTGGTACGGTAGGTAAATATGGATATAGCAATATGTTGCTGTCTGAAATTTTCAACCCACTTACTAAATTAGAAAATACGTACAATTCAAACCTAGGTTCTAAATTGTATGGTAAGTTTGAACTACAATATAATGTGATTCAAAATCTTACTTTAACTTCTCGTTTTGGTTATACAAAATATGACGGTAACGCAAAAAGCTTTACACCACTTGCATTTTACGGACCACTCAATGTAGATAATTCTATGAATGCAGACGGCTCTACCGTTACTGGTAAACACAATAGTGTTGCACATGAAAAAGTAAGTAACTTAAATTATACATGGGAGTCTTTCGCGAATTATAATTTTAAATTAAAAAAGGATCATAATCTTGAAACGGTTTTTGGATTTTCTTTAGCAAAGGTGAGCGGAAATGCTGCTGGTGCAACTAGACAAGACGTTCCTTTTAATAGCTGGGAATTTGCAGATTTTACTGCTGCAACTGGCAATAATGTTGCTACTAATACCAATGCATTGACAGGGTATTACTATCAATATTTCAGAAAAAACCTTTCTTATTTCTCTCGTATTAACTATGATTATCAAGAAAAATATTTAGCTTCCTTTAGTGCACGTAGAGATGGTTCTTATGCTTTTGGAACTGATAATAAATTTGGCAACTTCTTCTCAGGTTCACTGGGATGGGTGGTTTCAAAAGAAAAATTCTTCCATGCCGATTTTGTAGATCAATTTAAGATAAGAGGAAGTTATGGTACTACTGGCAACGAAAATGTAAATCCACAATATGTAAGTATTGTTACAGGGGGGCCAAGTTATGGATCTACTGCTAACAGCAATGGTTATAATTTTGGTGATGTTTTTTATTCAGGTTCTACTGTTGCTTCGGCAGCCAATACTGGCTTGAGATGGGAAAAACAAATCCAATCGAACGTTGGTTTTGACCTAGTGGTGTTTAAGAATAAATTTTCTTTGACAGCAGATTATTTCCAAAAAACAGTAGATGGTTTATTGTTTACACCCTCTGCTTCTTTATACCTTGGTACGGTGCCGAGTCCAATAGCTAACATTGGTTCTACCAAGACTAGCGGTCTTGACCTTACTTTAAATTATAACGAATCAATCGGTAAGAATTTCAAATTTAATACCGCATTCACTTTTACTACCTCTAAAAATGAAGTAACTGCTACCAACGATGATGGCACTGCAAAAATATTTGGCGGTTTTTATTTTAATGGACAATCTCAAAGCGTAACTGTTTTTGAAAAAGGGTTCACACCAGGATATTTTTATGGTTACAAAACTGCAGGTCTTTTCCAAAATGAAGCAGAAGTTAAATCCTCCCCTAAGCAAGATGGTGCTCAACCTGGCGACATCAAGTATGTAGATGTGAATGGAGATGGCATTATTAATGCTTCTGACAAGACTAATATTGGAAATTCATTTCCTAAGTATACGATGGGTTGGAGTTTAAATATGGCGTACAAAAATTTTGATTTCAATGCATTTGTATATGCTTCTGTTGGAAACGATATTTATAGGGCTTACGAAAGAAATGCCAATTTCTCAAATAAAGATCGTTCGGTATTGGCACGTTGGACTGGACAAGGAAGTACGAATGATGCACGTTATCCTCGTTATTCTTTCTTAGATGCCAACAGTAATATTAGAGTTTCTGATAGATATGTAGAAGATGGTTCATTTATTAAAATCAAAAACCTTCAGTTGGGTTACACCTTCTCTACAAGCAATGCTAAAAAGTGGTTTAATAAAGCACGCGTATATGCACAAGTGAAAAATGCGTTCACCTTTACTAAATACACAGGATATGATCCAGAAATTGCTGGTGGCATTTTAGATACAGGTATTGATCGTGGTGCATATCCACAGGCCAGAACATTTTCAATTGGCTTAGATATTAAACTATAATCTTCAATTTTAAAAAATACAATCATGAAGATCAATTCAATAAAAATAGCAAGCCTGGTTTTAGTTATTACCATGCTTATCTCTTGTAAAAAGTGGGTAGATTATAATCCCCATGACGATTTTGTTATTACAGAACAAGATTATTTGAAGTCAGAGTCTGACTATAGAAATATGTTAGTGAGTGTGTATACTCCACTCCAATGGATTAACCAGGTAGTACCAGTAGGCGATATTGCTAGCGATAATGCAGTGTCTGGCGGAGAAAACGCTTCTGATGTTTTATCACTTCAGCAAATAGATG
>CAMBTV010000159.1 GCA_945870835.1 Chitinophaga pinensis | reverse complement strand
TCAAAAAAAATGGGACCCTATAATGTTACTTATCTACACGATAGTGTAGGCAAGGAAAAAGGAAGACGTTTTTATCATTTGGCATTTGAAAGAAAAGATGAAAATTCAGATGAAGTAAAGGAATCTTTTGTTTTAAGCCCGGACGTATACTTAATGAAGGACAATAACATGAGTAGTAATCCAGATACTAAAAATTATCTAACCCATGATGTTTTTACTTATATCTCTTATGCACTCAACCCAGAGGCCAATGAAGATACCGCCAATTTTAAAATAAATGAATTGGCTGAAGGTGATACTTTATTTTACTCCAAGGGTTATATGGTTTTAAATCAGGTAGTAAAGAATCCCGTTTCTAATAAGTTCAATTTTCCTGTTAATGGCCCTTCTGTTTTGGCAGAATTTACCATTACCTCTAATGAAGGTAATACCTATCGTGCATCACCGATGATTGTAGTGGATAGTTTTGGTATCAATCAAATTGATGATACGGTTTATGCGCAGAATCTATTTGTGAAATTTGCAGGAGTGAGTTCGGACCAAACAAAAATGAAAATTGGAGTTAAGGAATCAAGCACCATGATTGATTTTGTAACCCTTAAGGCTTATATTTTCCCTTATATAAACCTTGTTTGGATAGGGTTGATTATCATGGCAATTGGAATAGTGATGAGTATGATAAATCGTGCAGGACTTTCCAAATTGACTGGAGCAATTGTAATGGGATTTGCAGCAGTGGCATTGTTTTATATGTTTTTATTGGCTAATTAGATTTAAGGGGATTTAAAGAGAATCATTTGTCTAGTATTTTTTATTAAATTGCTACAAATAATTTTGATACAATTTAAAATCATCATAATTAATTAAAGCACTTCAATCAGCTTTCGATTTATCATAATTTAGTAATTCAATGTTTCGTTTTGTTTCATATAAATTAGCAACACTTCTAGTGGTATTTGCCTTTTTAAATGGGGGCAAAGTAAACTTATTTGCTCAACAGGTAAATAACAGAGATACCATTATCAGCTATGCGATAATTTACAATGGTGATACCATTGAAGCCAAAACACTGGTTGACGTTAATTTCTATTCTAGACTTACCCAGGCTCAAAGGGACAATCAAGCCAAATGGACTAGATTAAGAAATGCAGTGTACGTAACCTTTCCTTATGCCCTGCGGGCAGGAATAGTAATCAATGACATCAATAGAAAATTGGTTTCTGTAAGCAATGAACAGGAACGGAAAAATTACATTAAGTCGCGAGAAAAAGAATTGAGAAAAGAATTCACTACTCCTTTAACTAATTTATCAATCTACCAAGGAAAAGTATTAATGAAATTAATCAATCGTGAAACAGGCAACAATTGTTACGAAATTATAAAAGAATACAAAGGAGGTTTAACGGCTAGGCTCTATCAAACAGTTGCCTTCTTTTTTTCTAGCAGCTTAAAGCAACCTTATGACAAAAACGGAGAAGATGTAGAAGTAGAGAAAATTGTAAGAGAGGTAGAAAGATTGTATGGAATAAGAGGATAATTTAAAATGAAATAAATTACTTAAAGGACAATAATTTACAATATTGTTAGCGTTATAAAAATCCCCGTCAAATGAAATTAGATCTACTGGTTTTTGCTGTTCACCCTGATGATGCCGAGCTTTCTTGTGGCGGGATATTACTTACTGAGAAAAAAAATGGAAAAACAACTGGTATTATTGACCTCACGCAAGGAGAATTAGGTACGCGGGGAACTATTGAAACAAGGAAATTGGAGGCAGCAGCAGCAGCTAAAATTTTAAAATTGGATGTGAGGGAAAATTTGCAAATGGCGGATGGTTTTTTTATCAATGACGAAGCCCACCAACGAAAGATAATAACCACTATTAGAAAATACCAACCCGAAATAATATTTTGCAATGCCCCTTCTGATCGTCATCCTGACCATGGCAGAAGTGCTCAACTGGTTGAAAATGCTGCGTTTTTATCAGGATTAATCAAAATTGAAACCCAAATCGACGGCAAATTACAGACACCCTGGAGACCAAAATATGTTTTTAATTTCATACAAGACAAATACCTAAACCCCAATTTTGTTATTGATATATCGGATGTGATGGATGAAAAATTAGCATCAATTAAAGCTTACACAACACAGTTTAATAGTCCTAGCTTAACTGAACCACAAACTTATATTTCTACACCAGATTTTTTGGAAAGTATTATTTATCGTGCCAAAATGTTGGGCAAAATGATTGGTGTTAAATATGGAGAAGGTTTTATCAGTTCAAAAATGATTGGACTAAGCAATTTTGACTGTTTTATTAAAGAAAATACCTAAACACAATTAATTGAAATCAGTTATCTTATATTTATATTGTAACTTACAACTATATTAATTCAATACAATGGCAACCCCTAAATTCATACAAAATAGCACAAATTTCCACCAGGAATTGAAGCACCGAGTGAATCAATATTTCACTGACAGGAAGAAATCTTCTACTGGAAATTTCAATCTTTTTTTTAAGGCTATTTTTTTCTTTTTGGCCTATGTAGCTTTATACGTTCACCTAGTTTATTTTACGCCTTCTACCCTACTGGCAATCATTGAATGTGTTTTATTGGGTTGTTTTACAGCAGCTATTGGATTTAATGTAATGCACGACGGAGGTCATGGTAGTTTTAGTAAAAGCAAGTTTTTAAACAAGATGGCTGCGGTGTCAGTTAATTGTCTTGGTGCAAGTAGTATCATGTGGAATATGAAACACAATATTATTCACCATACCTACACTAATATTGACGGAGTAGATGATGACATTGAGATAAAGCCGTATTTGAGAATGTGTACTACCCAAAAACGTTATTGGATGCACCGCTTTCAACATTATTATGTTTGGTTTCTTTACACCTTATTACACTTGATCTGGATTTTTATGACAGATTATCAAAAATATTTTAAAAAGAAAATTGGTTCTGTTCCTATTAAAAAATTTTCTTTTAAAGAACACCTAGGCTTTTGGTCAGCTAAAGTGGGATATGCAGTGGTGTTTATGGTAATCCCTATTTTTACCGTAGGATTGGTACCGTGGATAGTAGGTTTTCTAATAGCAAGCATGGTTACTGGATTTATTATCAGTATTGTTTTTCAGTTGGCTCATACAGTGGAAGAAACAGCCTTTCCTTTGCCAGCAGCAAATTCCAATAAAATTGAGAATGAATGGGCAATCCATCAGATTCAAACTACCGCCAACTTTGCTACTAAAAATAAATTAATTTCTTGGTTAGTAGGTGGATTGAATTTTCAAATTGAGCATCATTTGTTTCCAAAAGTTTCTCATGTTCATTATCCAGCTATCAGTAAAATAATTAAACAAACCTGCTTTGATTTCAATATTAATTACGTTGAATATCCTAAAATGCGTCATGCGATAGCATCCCATGCTTCTTACCTTCGTAAAATGGGTAGAGCGAATTAATTTTTTTAACGATACAAAAAAGCCTTTTCATCCTTGCAGATGAAAAGGCTTTTTTTATTGGTCAATTTAGACATTGTAATAGTTATCATTAAAGAAAGGAGTCATTTGAAATATCTTAATTAAATTTACAGTAGAAAATTAATAAAATGTCTGAAGAAAAGAGTTTGAATTTTATAGAAGAAATTATAGAAGCGGATTTAGCAGGTGGTCAATGTAAATCTATACTTACCCGTTTTCCTCCTGAGCCGAATGGCTATTTACACATTGGACATGCTAAGAGTATTTGCCTAAATTTTGGACTAGCCATTAAATATGGTGGAAAAACCAATCTTCGTTTTGATGATACCAATCCAGCCAAAGAAGAAACTGAATATGTAGACTCTATTAAAGAAGATGTGAAGTGGCTAGGTTTTAATTGGTCGAATGAATTATTTGCAAGTGATTATTTTGATCAGATTTATAGCTTTGCTGTAGCCCTTATAAAAAAAGGATTGGCCTATGTGGATGATTCCACGGCAGATCAAATAGCTGCCTTAAAGGGCTCTCCTACTGAAGCTGGTAAAAACAGTCCATTTAGAGATAGAAGTATTGATGAAAACCTATCTCTTTTTGCTGCAATGAAATCAGGTACTTATAAAGATGGTGAAAAGGTTTTAAGAGTTAAAATAGATATGGCTGCAAATAATATGCACATGAGAGATCCAATCATTTATCGGATCAAACATGCTCAACACCACCGCACTGGCGACCAATGGTGCATCTACCCTATGTATGATTTTGCCCATGGTCAAAGCGACAGTATCGAAAATATTACCCATAGTATTTGTACGCTTGAGTTTATCCCTCACCGTGAGCTCTACGAATGGTTCATCAAACAATTGGAGATTTTCCCATCCAAACAATATGAATTTGCTCGACTTAATATGACCTATACGGTAATGAGTAAACGTAAATTGTTGCAACTCGTAACAGAGGGGCATGTACAAAGTTGGGATGACCCTAGGATGCCCACAATCAGTGGTATGAGACGCCGTGGATATACTCCAGAAAGTATTCGCAATTTTTGTGAAAGAATAGGAATCGCTAAAAGAGAAAATTTAATAGATGTCAGTTTGCTTGAATTTTGTGTGCGGGAACACTTAAACCTAATTGCCAAAAGAGTAATGGCTGTATTAGATCCTGTAAAATTGGTGATCACCAATTATCCCGAAGGACAAACGGAAGAATTGATGAGTGAAAATGGACCCGACGAATCTTATGGCAACAGAAAGATTCAATTTAGTAAAGAGCTGTGGATTGAAAGAGAAGATTTTATGGAAGAAGCAGCAAAAAAATGGTTTAGATTGGCACCTGGTGCTTTGGTTAGACTTAAAAGTGCTTATATCATTCAATGCAATGACTTTGTAAAAGATGCGGATGGTAATATCAGTGAAATACATGCAACCTATATCCCTGAAAGTAAAAGTGGTGCAGACACCAGTGAAATCAAGGTAAAAGGCACCATTCATTGGCTGAGTATACCACATGCATTGCAATCAGAAATAAGATTGTACGACCGATTATTTAATGCAGAAAACCCCTCTCAAGAAGAAGGTGATTTTAAAGAATACATCAATGCTGATTCACTTCAAATTATTACAAAAGCTTATGTAGAACCCTCCTTATCCAACTCCGAGGTAGGAAATCATTTCCAGTTTATACGCAAAGGATATTTTTGTTTAGATAAGCAGAGTACTAAAGAAAAACTTGTTTTTAATAGAACCGTTTCACTAAAAGATGCTTGGGCAAAAGAAGTAAAAAAATAAACAATAAAAGGAATTAGTCTTGGTCTGTTTTTTTAAATGTCTTTAAAGTAAGTCTAGGGAATGCAGAGCAAATCAGCATGAGGATGGTAGCAACCAACATCAAATAAATTCCTATTCTTTTTTCTGGACAGTAAGCATTGTAGCAGGAAACAAACAATATATAACTTTTAATAGCATAGCCAACTCCTAGGGCACAAACGAAAAGATTGGTTCTTTTAGCCCATATTTTTGGTAATAAAATTAAAATCAAAGAAATGGTAGCGGTCAACACCAGCATTTTTCCAGGTTTGCCGTAATTGTTTTGATAAGAATAAAATCCAGTAAAGGTTCGGTCGGCCTCATTTAAAATGTGAGAATCTGCGTAATAAGCCCACGGTAAAAAACAAGAAATCACCAGACTAAAGCAAGCGATGATACCTAACCAATGTAAAAATTTTAACGTCATAGTAAAAAAATTCCCCCTCCATAGGGAGAGGGATGATAATTAAGAGGTTCCGACCAGATTCGAACTGGTGTAGAAGCTTTTGCAGAGCTTTGCCTAGCCACTCGGCCACAGAACCTTATAAAATTTAAATAACCAATTGTGTATTTACAATATTCGATTTAAAACAAGAACTTACTCCAATTAATAAAAAAAGTTGATGCTATTTCAATCCACTTCCTAGCAAATAAGTAGGAATTTTATATGCACGGCAAAAATAGGCGTTTTTAATTAGAAATTGTAAAGACTTAGTACGAAATTCGGTATTCGAAATAAAAAATATGAGCCGAATAGCTGAATCAGAACTAATTATTAATGACAGAGGGGCTGTTTATCATATCAATTGCAGACCGGAAGAAATTGCAGACACTATCATTCTTGTGGGCGACCCAGGAAGAGTAAAAGAGATAAGTAAGTATTTTGATAATATTGAATACGAAAACCAGCACCGAGAATTTATTGCACACACTGGATTCATAGGTTCTAAAAGACTCACTTGCGTAAGCACAGGAATCGGTCCTGATAATATTGACATTGTTTTAAACGAGCTAGATGCATTGGTAAATATTGATTTTGAAACTAGAACAATAAAAGAGAATCTTACCACACTAAAAATAATAAGATTTGGAACCTCTGGATCCTTACAAAAAGATATTCCAGTGGATAGCTTAGTTGCATCCACTTTTGGATTAGGATTAGATAATTTGATGCATTATTATCGAAGGGAAAGCAATGAAGTTGAAAGTCAATTGCTCCAAGCATTTAATACCCATACCCAACTAGAATCTAGTAAAATTTACCCCTATATTCAAATGGCTAGTATACAACTACT
>CAMBTV010000158.1 GCA_945870835.1 Chitinophaga pinensis | reverse complement strand
CGCCGCGGCGGATGAAATTTTAACTATCAGCCTAAAATCAAGGAACTCGCCGGTAGATTATGTTACTTTAGAGGAAGTGCCTCCGCCGCGGCGGATTGATTTTTTAACGGCTGATAGTTAAAATTTCTAGCACTTTTTATTCGAGGGCGTAAAATATCGTGTCATATAGTATGAGCCATTTTTTGAGAGTCAACTATTTAAACAAATAAATCTCCCAAATTAACTTCAGTTCAAATATTCAGCAGCTGTCAAAAATTTTATCCGAAAAATACTACCCTATATAAAAATGGGTAGGTAAATTCTTATCCACTTTTAAAGCTCCCCTTCTCCTAAAAACTTACATTTGCCTTCAACATACCTCCTTTATGCAGCTAATACCAGTTAATAATGACGCTACCGCTCGACAATTTTTAGAAGTAGCGGTGGAATTATACAAGAATGATCCCAAATGGATTCGTCCACTTGACAAGGATATTAAAGAGGTTTTTGATGCTAAAAAAAACAAGGCTTTTAGATTTGGGGAGGTTGAACGATGGATATTAAAGGACGATCAAGGTAGGCTCATAGGCCGAATAGCAGCATTCATCAACCAAAAATATAAAAACAAAGGCGATGATATCCCAGTAGGTGGAATCGGATTTTTTGAGTCTATCAATAACCAGCAGGCAGCCGACTTATTGTTAGATAATGCCAAGCACTGGCTCATTCAAAAAGGGATGGAAGCAATGGATGGACCAATTAATTTTGGGGAACGTGATAAATGGTGGGGACTAGTTACTGAAGGTTTTGATGAGCCCCTATATGGAATGAATTACAATCCACCTTACTATAAGGATCTATTTGAAAACTATGGTTTCAAAGCTTTTTATCATCAGATTTGCTTTGGACTTCATCCAAAGGCACCATTGCAAAAAAAGATTCATGAACGTCATGCTGTATTCGATATCAATCCTGACTTTAGCTCCAAACACATTAAAAAAGATCAATTCGAATCATTTGCTTCTGATTTCGCAACCGTATACAACAAAGCTTGGGCAGGTCATGGAGGTTTAAAACAAATGACCAAAGAACAGGTACTTATATTGTTTAAAAAAATGAAGCCCGTAATGGATGAAAAACTTATTTGGTTTGCCTATGAAAAAAATGAACCGATAGCAATATTTGTAAATATTCCAGACCTAAATCAATGGTTTAAATATTTAAATGGAAGATTTGACTTCTTGCACAAACTAAAGTTTTTATGGGTTAAAAAATTTAAGCCCAACAAAAAATTTAGTGGGATCGTTTTTGGTGTTGTACCAGAATGGCAGGGCAAGGGTATTGATTCATATATTATTGGAGAGGCTGCAAAAGTCATCCAACATTCGAGTGTAACCTACACGCAATATGAAATGCAATGGATTGGAGATTTTAACCCTAAAATGATTAATGTAGCGGAAAGTCTAGGGGAAACTTTTCGTAGTAGAAACCTTACTACTTATAGGTATTTATTCGACCAGACAAAAGAATTTAAACGACATCCGATGCTTTAATATTTAATTGGAGCTAAAATTGCCGATACAAAATAGACAATCTAAATTTTTGTATCAAATAAAGATATCTATTGAGTCGGTAGCTTTTTATTAAAAAGAGGGAAGGGTTTATTAACTTGCACCAATAATAAATAGTCAAAATAAGTCTGCCCTAGGGCAATTTTACGATATGGATAAATTCATTGTTTCAGCACGAAAATATCGACCTCAAATTTTTTCAACAGTAGTTGGTCAAGCTCATATTACTACCACCCTTAAGAATGCCATCAAAAATAATCAGCTTGCACATGCTTTTTTATTTTGTGGTCCAAGAGGAGTTGGTAAAACTACTTGTGCAAGAATTTTAGCAAAGACCATTAATTGTGAAACACGCACAAAGGATGGTGAAGCTTGTAATAGTTGCAATAGTTGTGTTTCGTTTGATGCTGGAACTTCTTTAAATATTCATGAATTAGACGCAGCAAGTAATAATTCAGTTGATGATATTAGAAACTTGGTAGAACAAGTACGTTTTGCTCCGCAGGCGGGTAAATACAAAGTATATATTGTGGATGAGGTACATATGCTTAGCTCCTCTGCATTCAATGCTTTCTTAAAAACTTTAGAGGAGCCACCACCCTATGCAATTTTCATTTTAGCTACCACCGAAAAGCATAAAATTTTACCAACTATTTTAAGTCGTTGTCAAATATTTGATTTTAAACGCATCACCAATAATGATACCGTTGAACATTTACAAGAGATCTGCGAAAAAGAATCAATCACAGCAGAGAAAACAGCTCTTCACGTAATTGCTCAAAAAAGTGAAGGATGCATGAGAGATTCTCTGAGTATCCTAGATAAAATAGTCAGTTTTACCAATGGTGCGGTTACTTATAAAAACACCTTAGAACATCTAAATATTTTAGATGAAGATTATTATTTTCAGCTTTTGGATTTTGTACAGCAGCAAGATTTAAGTAGTGCACTCCTTATGTTTGATGAAATTAATAGAAAGGGATTTGAAGGTGATCTAGTATTAAATGGTTTTGCGGAATTTTTACGAAATTTATTGGTAAGTCGTGATCCGAAAGTGGCAATGCTATTAGAAGTAGCAGAAGATTTTAAACAAAAATACCTTCAAATCGGACAAAAAATTTCACCTGCTTTTACTGTCAGTGCATTAAATATTTTAAATGAAGCTGAAATAAACTACAAGCAAGCACGCAATAAAAGATTACATGTAGAATTGACAATCATTAAATTAAGCTACCTCCAGCAAGCATTGGAATTGATAAATACCGAAGGGGTGGTAAGTAAAAAAAAACTGATTGAAGGTCCTAAAACAGTAGCTTTTAGGGCATTACCGATTATTGCTAGCTCTCTTTCTAATCAAAATTCATCGGTTTCGGAAAAGCAAAAACCTAAACCGATTGCAGAAGCAAAACTAATCATTGAAGCTCCTAAAGAAATAAAAAAAGTACTTACGCAACAACCCATAACTCCAAAGGAAAGTAACGCTGAACAGCTAGCATCCAACTCCACTGAAACCAAAACATCTTTAAGCTCTTTACTAAGTATACGTAATAAAATTACTAAGAAAAATAAAGAAGGCGATACAGAGACTAAGCCATTGACTGAAGAAGAACTTCAATGCTGTTGGAACTTATTTATTGAAAGGCTTAGGACAAATAATAATTATTCAGCCGTTACTAATTTTAGGGCGGCAGAATTAAAAGTAATTGATATCAATACCATAGAAATAATTACCCAAGGAGAAATTCACAAAGCATTTATAGAAGTAGAAAGGGCTGACTTGGTATCACATATTCAGGATTATTTCAATAATAGATCATTGATATACCAGGTAGCAGTCATTGAAAAAGAAGAGCCCATTGGAAATGGAGAAATTACATTAAACAGGAAACAACAATACTTAAAAATCATCGAAGAATATCCTTTAGTAAAAGAACTAAAAGAAAGATTGAGATTAGAATTGGAATAATTTAAGTTTTGCAAATCCTTTTGGGCAGGCAGTCATCAAAAGTATTGGTGCATTGCAATATCCGATTTTGCATAAAAAAATAAGCTCTAAGTTCTATTTTAAGTTCCCCTTTTTAAAAACTGGCCTAATTATAGCGCAAATAATTCCCATTTTTGCATTAATTTCGGCTTCCAATACAAAACATTATAAATTATGGCAGAAGTGATTCGCATGCCCAGGATGAGTGATACTATGACGGAAGGTATAATAGTAGAGTGGCATAAAAAGATAGGTGACAAAGTAAAATCAGGCGATTTATTGGCCGAAGTGGAAACTGACAAAGCTACAATGGAACTTGAAAGTTATAATGATGGGGTTTTACTATACATTGGTGTTGAAAAAGGTAAGCCTGCAAAAGTAGATGGTATTTTAGCTGTTATCGGAAAAGCAGGAGAAGACTTTGAACCTGCATTGGCCGCCGCAAAAAATGCTACACCCAATGCTACAAAAGAAGAAGTTGCCACTGAAAATAAATCTACTCCAGCTGCTGTTACCCCTGCCGCTTCTAAAGTAGAATTACCCGCAGGAACGCGTGAAATCAGAATGCCTTTACTAAGCGATACCATGACGGAAGGGAAAATTATTGCTTGGAATAAAAAGGTAGGCGATATTGTAAAAAGTGATGATGTTTTGGCGGATGTAGAAACAGATAAAGCTACCATGGAAGTGGTAGGATATGAAGAAGGAACTTTACTATATATCGGAGTAGAAGCAGGCTCTGCTGCAAAGGTGAATGAAATTATTGCTATCGTAGGAAAAAAAGGTACAGATGTTAGTGGCTATGTTGCAGCAGAAAAATCTGGAGCAAATGCAGCACCTCTAAACTCTTCCCAACCAACCGCTACTGCTGCTTCTAATAATACAGATCAACCGTTAAAGCAAACTGAATTAGATGATTCAACCAACGAAAGAATGAAAGCATCGCCACTTGCCAAAAAATTAGCTGCTGACAAAGGCATTGACCTAAATAAAGTAAACGGAACAGGAGACAATGGTCGGATTACTAAAAAAGATATTGATAGTTATGTCCCTACAGCTTCTTCAGCTGTTCAAGCTACTTCTTCAACTCCGCAAGCAGCAAAAGCTACTGCGCCTACTTTCATAGCCAATGGCCAAGAAGGTTACACCGATACCCCATTAACGCAAATGCGCAAAGTAATTGCAAGGAGATTAGGTGAAAGCAAGTTTACTGCTCCCCATTTTTATCTAACGATGGAGATAAATATGGACAATGCAATCACAGCAAGAGCAAGTATGAATGAAGTTAGTCCAGTAAAAATTTCTTTTAATGACATGATAATAAAATCAGTCGCAATGGCGCTTCGATTGCACCCAGATGTAAATAGCAGCTGGATGGGCGATTTTATTAGACAGAACCACCATATACATATTGGCTCTGCCCTTGCACTTCCAGAAGGACTGATTGTACCAGTGATACGTTTTGCTGATCAAAAATCATTGTCACAAATTGCCGCTGATGCCAAAGAATTGTATGGTAAGGCAAAAGATAAAAAACTACAACCCGCCGAATTTAGTGGCAATACATTCACCATTTCAAATTTAGGAATGATGGACATAGAAGAATTTACAGCCATCATCAACCCGCCAGACAGTGCTATCCTTGCAGTAGGCGCTATCAAAGAAAAAGTAGTAAAAAAAGGTGATGGGTTTGCGGTAACCAATGTGATGAAACTTACCCTAAGCTGTGATCACAGAAGTGTAGACGGAGCGGTAGGTGCAGCATTTTTACAGACCCTCAAAAAGTTTTTGGAAAACCCTATCAACATGCTAGTGTAATTTTTTAATGATAAATTATTGAGGCGCTGATTTCCCAATCAGCGCCTTTTTTTATACAAATTTGAAGAGCATCAATTAAATGAGAAGATATCATCATCAAATTAAAAGCGATTATACACAAATGAATAGTAATCTAATTGTAATATTTGACGGTTTGCCAAGTCCTGAATTAAGTGGCTATTTTTATAATAACTTCATGATAAAATTATGATTAATAAAAAAACTTTGGTCATCGGAGCATCTGAAAACCCAACAAGATACAGCTATCTTGCTGTTCAAAAATTAATCGCCCATCAATATCCTGTCATTGCACTAGGACTAAAAAAAGGCAGCATCGGAAAGATTGAAATAGAAACAGAGAAAAAGAGCTTTGAAGAGATCGATACAATTACTCTGTACCTAAATCCTTTAAACCAAAAAGGCTATTACGATTACATCCTATCCCTTCATCCGAAAAGAATTATTTTCAATCCAGGAACTGAGAATGATGAATTGGTTTCCCTTGCTCAACAAAATGGAATAAAATGCGTTGAAGCCTGTACGCTTGTTTTATTGAGTACGGATCAATATTAATATGAGCCAAAAGATTATTTTTTACCCCGTTTAGCTATATTACCTATCCCAAAGTGCCCCAATACTTGCTAGCAGCACCTATCAACATTAAATAATCGTAAAGCCCTAATAAGTGTATCTATTATTTCCTTAATTTTAGGAAAGCCCATTTTTATGTTGTGGAGAAAATTTAATGGAGACCCCATTCAACTACCCATCAAAACCGCAGTGGAGGAAGTTATTAAAAAAGAAACAGATGCAGGTTGTCGTTTAAAGGTTTGTATTGGTACTGATAGTCAAGTTAAAGGTTTAGAAACTGAGTTTGCAACGGTAATTGTTTTTTTACGCGAAGGTCGTGGAGGTTTTATGTACATTCATAATGAGACCACCTTATTGAAGTATGGCATTAAGGAAAGAATGCTAGTAGAAGTGGCTAAAAGCATTGAAATTGCGTATGAGCTTTGTGATCTTTTCACTCGGTATGATGTAGATATGGAAGTACATGCTGATATCAATACCAATCCTCAATTTAAAAGTAATGAAGCCTTGCGAGAGGCAATGGGATATATTTTAGGGATGGGATTTGCCTTCAAAGCCAAACCTGATGCATTTGCTAGCAGTAGTTGTGCCAATAAAATGGTCAATTAAAATAATCTCAAAAAACATTTCTCTTTTTAAAAAATTATTATCGT
>CAMBTV010000157.1 GCA_945870835.1 Chitinophaga pinensis | reverse complement strand
TGATTTTAAAGATACTTAATTTCATTGGCTTACTCAATAATTACCCAAATGTAATTTTCAGGGTCAATCGTTAGAGTAAGTTCAATTTCATATTTTCTGTTTAGTTTAGTCAAAAAAGGATTCAAATCTTTTATTTTAACCACCGCTTTATCCGTAATACCCGTATAATAAAGTGGCACATTAATTTTCCTAGTAATTTTTTCTTTTAATGGATTATAAACCATTAGTAAGCCTTTTTGTTGGAGCGAAGGGCTCACATGAAGAAATCCATCCCAATCTCTTCCGTCGGCACGACGCAATTGGATCATATCTGAATTCAAAATAGTACGGTATTTTTTATACCAATTAATTGTCTTCTCTACCAATAATCTGGTTGCCTCGGTATCATATAATCTAGGGCCACGGTAACAAGCCTGCACCCCAGCACTATAATATTGTATCATCAGTTGTTCATAATCTTTTAGATGTTCGCTCAATGGCTCAAGAACT
The DNA here is from genome assembly GCA_945870835.1 of Chitinophaga pinensis. GTDB lineage: Bacteria > Bacteroidota > Bacteroidia > Chitinophagales > Chitinophagaceae > Ferruginibacter > Ferruginibacter pinensis_A. Next base: position 6,177 of record CAMBTV010000157.1, on the reverse strand, counting down.
GCTGATTGATCGCCTCCTTGATATTTAGTGAGTGGTACAAATCCCCAACTCATAGCCCCTGTTTTTTCAATAGTGCCGTCATGAATATTTTGGCGATTTAATATTTTCTGCTGATCTCTAGATAAAGAAAAATTAACTTCTCGATAACCAATACCGATTTTATGGGTTCCATCTAAAAAATACCAATCGGGGGCATTAATATAAACCCCTCTCTCATTTAGCCAGCGATATAATTCTTTTTGAATTTCCATCTGGCGCCATTGAGAATCATCGTATCCTTTGTGGCCAGGGTGAGTGGATGATGCACAAACATCCCCAGGGTAGGGGCCATCATTTTCCCAAATATCAAATCCTGTTTGCGCAAAAAAATATTTTATTTTATCGCGGTATGCCAATCCCCATTTGCTACCAAAGCATGGAGCATTGCCAAAAAATGCTCCTCCAGGTTTTCCAGTTTTTATATCCACCACATCATCTTCATTACTGATTTTTCGACTACTAAATAAAGAATATCCACCCAATAAAATATGTTTGCTGTGAGCATAATCTGTTAGCGCTTTCCATCGGGAAATATTACTTATCGAACTGTCCTCCATGTTTAAATGACTACCAAAACTTAATATCACCGCTTCATATCCTGTAGCTACACATTGATCAATTGCAGATCGAACTTGGTCATCATTTCTACTAACTAAATGCATGAAAATTGGATTTTGCGTAGTCCAGGGCGCTACCGTTCGGTACATTTCCTTAATCATCAAACCTCTTCTTTGCCGATCATAACTGTCCATTAAAAGTTCATGCGTTCTTACAGATTTAAATACTTCTCCAATCTGTAATTCAATGCCAGGTGCCTTTTCAGGGTATACTTCTAATAGGCAGGGAGTTTGGTAATTGTAATTAACCTGCGAGGTATAAATAGAATCTGTTTTCCAATGAGTCGTTTGATCGCTTATATCATATCGCATGGCATTGTTAAAGGCGTAGTTTGTTTCTACATAAATGCCATGCTGCTTTTTCATTTCCTCTGGTGTACCTACTACCGCACTTTCTTCTTCTACTAATGCAAGCACTTCATTGATAACGCGATTCAGTTTAAAAATTTTGTCACTTTTATTTTCGATCGAAATCCATTTTACTATTAATGGAATCCCGTCATACAATTCATAGTTTACTTTTACGATCAATCCTTTAAAAGTTGGTAAGGGGGATTCAAATTCAAGGATGAGTTGTTTTCCTTTAACAGCAGGTTGTTTCATCATCCAGGTAGTTGGCTTCCAATTAAGGAAAGGTTTTATATCTGTCACTGAATGTTTTACCAATAAAAAATCTTCATTACCCACCTTCATACCATTTAACCATTCGGGAAGTAGGTAGGCATTTTCTTTTTGACCTTGTAAGCCCCCAATATTATATTGTTTACCATCCAAAAAAATCTTTGCTTCGGGCTTTACTGCTCGCAGCAACTGTTGACCGTTAGTGAGATTGGTATAATCCGTACAAACTAAATTCGGTGAGGTTTTAAATACTCTTTTCACCAAACCATTGTTAAGCGTAATTTGGTTACCCTCTTCAATTACCTGTGCTTTTTGGCTAATAGGGCTTACTAGCCAATCTGTTTTTGTGGTTGATTGATTGTTAGGTGATGAGCTATTTATTTTTTGTGCCATTACAATTGGCATAAAACCTACAATAAAAAATATCGATAAATAAAAACGGTTAAAAAAATAATTCATTGAATAAAGAGTTTTATTTTTTAAATTTTGAAGATATTTATTATTAAATTTATAAAATTTTCTTATTCAAAATAGCCTATCCAATTAAATTTTTGGATAGGCTATTTTGAATAATTTATTTTAATTAACTAGAAGCTTTCTTTCCAATTGCATAACCTTTTACAGCATAAAAAAGTATATAAACATATGCTGGAAGCATGCAAATTAGAAAAGCAACTTCGTTGGTAGTAATTCCTTTGTCTTTTAATGTTGTATACAACAAGGGTACTACTGCACCGCCGGCAATACCCATAATAAGTAATGCAGCACCGGTTTTGGTAAATCTTCCCAATCCGCTAATGGCCAATGGAAAAAGCGCAGGCCACATCAAAGCGTTGGCTAGTCCTAGTAATGCAATAAAACTGATGGCTACATATCCTTGCGTAACAAATACCCCTATACTAAAAACGATACCTAGTATTGCAGAAATGGCTAATGCATTTTGTTGAGATAAATATTTTGGAATGGTAAAAATTCCAATAACATATCCTACTAACATGGATAGTAGTGTAAAGGTGGTAAAGTATTTTGTTTCATCAAGTGGTATACCTAACTGTCTTCCATATACGCCAATCGCATCTCCAGCCATCACTTCTACTCCTACGTATAAAAATAGACAGATCACACCCAATACCAAATGTGGAAACTGGAATACACTGGTTTTGGCAACTTGAGTTTTATCAGAACTATCTTCTGCATTGGGGTCTATCTCTGGAAGTGATGATCTTTTAATCATGATTGCTAATAGAACCAAAGCAATGGCTATTATGATGTAAGGAGTGATTACTCTGGCGGCAAGTTCATTAAGAAGTTTTTCTTTTATTGCTGGGTCAGTAGCCTTAACAATTTCTTCTTCAATTTTACCAGCATTTTTAAGAACCAATGCGCCTAATATTAAGGGACTCAGCATACCAGCAACTTTATTACAAATTCCCATGATGCTAATTCTCTTTGCCGCACTTTCTATCGGACCTATTATACTAATGTATGGGTTGCTAGCAGTTTGTAACAATGCAAGTCCTGTACCTTGAACAAATAAACCAGTTAGAAATAATCCAAAGTTTCTTGAATTGGCTGCGGGTATAAATATAAGAGAGCCCAAGGCCATAATTATTAAACCCCAAGCCATTCCATTTTTATATCCTGTCTTGGAAATAATCATTGAAGAAGGTAAGGCTAAAAAGAAATAGGCCATGTAAAAGGCGGATGTCACAAAGAAAGCCTGTATGTCATTTTCAAGTTGACAAGCTAATTTCAAAAAAGGAATCAAGGTTCCATTGAGCCAGGTTACAAACCCAAAAACGAAGAATAAAATACCGATGATAACAATGGCATTTTTGTTGTTGCTAGTTTTTTGCATTTCTTTATTGATTTAAAAATAAATATACGGGATTATCTTTTATCATATTAAAACTGTCAGTTATCTGTGGGTAAGTTAAAAATTTTACTGTTACAGAGTAAAGGCGGTAGTATTAAATATCTTGTAACTTCGGAAAGGTAAATAGATGCGATAGTTATCCTTTGGTTTTTTATAGGATCTCCATTCGAATGTTTACAGAATGATTCATTTTTAAAACTTCATTTTCAAATGAAAAAAGTACTAGTTTCAAATATTGATAAATCTGCATATGATGATTCCTTCATTGTATTATCTTCTTTGCTTGATGGATTACAAACCCAAGAAATTGCTTATACCCCTTGGAAAGATTTCCCTTACAAGCCTGACGTAAGAGTTGCGATTGCGCACAGTGAAGATTGTATTTTCTTGAAATATTTTGTTACCGAAAATGCAATTAGGGCTGTCAATAGCCAAATTAATTCATCAGTATGGGAAGATAGTTGTGTGGAATTTTTTATTCATTTTAATGACGACAAAGGCTATTATAATTTTGAATTTAATTGTATCGGAACCCAATTAGGTGGATTTGGAAAAACTAGATCAGAAAGAGATTTATTACCTGTAGAATTAGTTGGTGCTATCCAAACGGAAAGTTTTATCAGCAAGGTTAAAGTAAAGGAAGCTGTTTATTGGGAGTTGTCGGTTGCCATTCCATTGAAGGTATTTATTCATCACCCTATTTCATCACTTTCAGGTCAAGGGGGTAGGGTAAATTTTCATAAGTGCGGTGACAAATTGCCTATGCCTCATTTTTTAGCATGGAACAATATCCACTCAGCAGAACCTAATTTTCACTTACCAGAATTTTTCGGTGAAGTTTATTTTCAATAAAAAAATTTTGTAAGAGGGTTGGCAGGTTGAATTAGTATTTCTAGATGGTAAGCAGACTAAATAAACTTAAATACGAAAATATATTAAATATTATTTATTTATGTTTTTTAGTTTCTCTGATTTTTTAATTACTGCAGCAAGAATAGAAAAAAAAATAGCAAAATAAAGGGAAGGTTGAATTAAAGGTTAAATACTGTATTTTCGACTAATAAAATTTAATTAGTAATTCGTCATATTCTGAAATCTTAAAAATTTATATTTATTATGAACAGAAAGAATTTTGTAAAAAATAGTGGTATTGCAGCAGCCTCCATCTCTCTTTGGCCGGGTAGTAGTTTGTCAGCAATGTCTGCAGATCAAAAAGTAAAAATAGCTATCATTGGTGTTGGGGGAAGAGGTCAGGGACATTTAGAACTTGCATTAAGAAGGCAAGATGTAGAGGTAGTGGCTATGTGTGATATTGATGAGCAAATGCTAAATTCTGCTAAGAAAATAGTAACTAAGAGTGGAAAGAAAATGCCTCAAATTTATACAGGTGATAATTATGCTTGGAAAAATTTGTTGGAAAAAGAAAAGTTAGATGGTGTAATTGTAGTAACTCCTTGGGAATGGCACAAATCAATGGTAATTGGTTCAATTGAAGCCGGAATAAAATATGTAGCAACCGAAGTGGTGTTGGGGATTACTTTACAGGATCATTGGGATGTAGTTAAGGCGGCAGAAAAATATCATGCGCAAGTTATGATGCTTGAAAATGTCTGTTATCGCCGTGACGTTATGGCGATTTTAAATATGATTCGTCAAGATGTTTTTGGAGAAATTATTCATCTTCAAGGAGGGTACCAACATGATTTACGCGAAGTAAAATTTACCAATGGGGTAGAGTTTGGCGAGAAAGGTTATTCAGAGGCCAAGTGGCGGACAGAGCATTCTGTTCATCGCAATGGTGACTTATATCCTACTCATGGCGTAGGTCCGCTGGCTACTTATATTAATATCAATAGAGGAAATCGTTTCACTAGTTTGAATTCATTTTCTTCTAAGGCAAGAGGATTGCATAATCAAATTATTAAGAAGGGTGGTATTAAACATCCTAATGCAAAAGTTGAATTTAAATTAGGGGATGTAGTAACTACACAAATTAATTGTGCCAATGGAGAAACAGTTTTATTGCAACATGATACTGATTTACCTAGACCTTATTCATTAGGTTTTCGAGTACAAGGTACCAATGGAATATGGATGGATGTAAACAATGGAATCTATATTGAAGGAAAGGCTGCTAAACCCCACCAGTGGGATTCTGCTACCGAATGGCTTAAAAAATATGATCATCCACTTTGGGTGAGATGGACAAAGGAAACCGAAGGTGCAGGACATGGTGGAATGGATTTCTTTGTAATTCATGCCTTTATTGAATCTATCAAGCGTCAGGTGCCAACTCCTCAGGATGTTTATGATGCAGCTGCTTGGAGTGCCATTACTCCATTGAGTGAACAGTCTATCGCATTGGGCAATGAAACAGTAGATTTCCCTGATTTTACCAGTGGAGATTGGATGTATCGAAAGCCTTCATTTGCATTAACGGATGCTTTTTAAAATTGGATATTTAAAATTGTAGAAGGATGAATATTTTGGAATCAGTGTTGCCTTCTTTTGGTTTTCATGATGACTCAATAACCTTGATTCCATTTGGTGGAGGATTGATTAATAATACTTGGAAGGTTTCGGAAAAAGGAAATGAATATATTTTGCAGCGGGTAAATGACAATGTATTTACTCAACCTCAAAATATCAGTTCCAATATTCGTTTGATTGCCGATTATTTTAAATCGAATTGCCTAAGCTACTATTTTGTTGCGCCCCTGACTACCATTTATGGAGAGGATCTTTTATACATTTCCTCTTCTGGGTATTATAGAATGTTTCCTTTTGTAGCAGGTTCTCATGCAAAGCAGGTAGGTGAAACTCCAGCTCAGGCATATGAAGCGGCTCTTCAATTTGGGAGATTTACTAAATTACTTTGTAACCTAGATATCTCAAATCTTAGTATTACTATTCCTTCATTTCATGATCTTGGTCTAAGATATCAACAATTTTTAACTGCTTTAGAAAAAGGTAATAAAGATAGAATGGAGGCTTCTAATGACTTGATTGAGAAGGTTGTAAAAT
>CAMBTV010000156.1 GCA_945870835.1 Chitinophaga pinensis | reverse complement strand
ATTATAATTTATGAGTAAAGCTTTAATTGTTTGTGTGACTTTAATGATAGGTCAATTGTTTGGAGTAGTTTATGGACAAGTAACTACTTCTTCAAAATTAAATGAATCTTCAGATTTTGGTATTGAGCGAGTGGCCCGCTTATTTACTGAAGTCTATGAGTCAAAAATTGTATCAACTGATGATACTACTCTTTGGGTTCAAATAGATCTTGGGGAAAGTAAAAACATAGATGCTGTTAAACTTTACCCACGCGTTAGGGTTTACGATGCTATTGCTTCCGAAGGATTCCCTGAAATGTTTAGAATTGAAGCCTCTGACGACAAGGATTTTAAAAAAGTAGTATTGATTGCCGATAAGTCCAGAGGTTTTCGAGACCCTGAAGACAGAGTCTGCACTTTTGAAGTTGAGAAGCAATTGCGTACAAGTATTATAAAGAGGTATATCCGAATTACAGCAATCGGTCTTCGCCAGCGTCACCTTGCATTCACAAAAATTGATGTGCTTTCAAATGGGTTCAATATTGCAGAAGTGAGCAGCGTATCTGACTCAGAAAATGGAGATTTGGGGCAGAATGTACTCACTCGTTCCATGCGGCCTAATGGCGAAGGGGTAGTTACTAATAATCCGCAAAATGTGATTCCGGAATCGCTGTGGAAGCCTGTTGCTTATAAAGCACAAGCCCCCACTGCGAAAACGGTTTCCCTAAAAGAGGGTGTTTTTAAAGAAACCGTTGATAAAAATATCGATTACTTGATGTCAACCTTTTCCCTGGATGAGCTAACTCGAAATTTCAGGGTAAGGGCTGGTCAAGTGGTGGAACCGTATAATGAAAATTTGAGCCGTCAATGGATGTACAATCTTCCGGGATCTGAAGCCGGACGTTTCTTAATGGGAGCTGGAAATACATTGAAGTGGCAGGAAAATACGCATCTAAGAGCTAGGATGAATAAAATTGTTGATGTTATTGACGAATGTAAAGAAGCTGATGGTTACATGATGGCCTATAAAAAACAAGATATAATGATCTCTGAAAATGGAGCATACGTGAGATCTTGGGTTACACATGGCCTTTTAGATGCAGGATTTAGTGGCAATTCGAAAGCATTTAAGTTAGTACGTGGATTTTATGATTGGTTTGATCATTGTTCATTTCTTCCAGAATTGTTACGTCGTTCTGGACAAGGTCCTCAAGGTATAATTCCCATTACACGCACTTATTTTTCTCCAATAGGAAAAAGTCAAGATATTTATACCGTTCAGCAATATTTTCAAGAGAACTATTTTATAGATGGACTCGCCAAAAGAGAAAAATCGATTATATGGCGTTACCCTTACGATCGCCCCCATAATTATTTACTTACTGCGATTGAACCTTATTTTGATCTATTCAGGGCTACAGGGGATAAAAAATATTTTGAAGCTGTAAAAGGTGGGTGGGATTTGTATAAAGAGAATTGGGAGCATGTGGGTGGTTCTATTGCTATTTGTGAAGGAACAGAATTATATCCTCCCCAATCCTATTATCTTACTCGTCATACTGGGGAACTTTGTGGCAGCGTTTTTTGGATTCATCTCAATCAACGTTTTCATTTATTAAATCCTGAGGATGAGAAATATGTGAATGAGATTGAAAAATCTATTTATAATGTGGGGATTGCCAATCAAAGGGGAGTAGAAGGTATAAGGTATTTCAATAGATTGGTTGGGCAAAAAGACAAGGTTCATGGCCCTTATGTTCAGAAAATGAATTCATGTTGTGAGGGGCAGGGTACGCGGCTGTATGGAGCACTCCCAGAATATATTTATTCTATTGCGGACGACGGAATTTATGTGAATCTATTTGCTGCTTCAAAGGTAAAATTCGCCTTGCAAAAAGATTCAATGGAGCTGAATATGGATACTAAATTTCCCTACAATCCCCAGGTAAGGTTAACAATAGCCACCCATTCAGTTTTACCCGCCAAAATCAGGATTCGTATTCCCACCTGGGCAAAAAAGAATATGCCTATTTTTATAAATGGGAAAAAAGCACTAACAGGTCTTCCGGGTACCTATATGGTCATTTCGCGCGAATGGAAAAATGGTGATATCATTTCTTTTGAATTACCAATGGGTTTCAGTACTAGTTTATACAATGGAGTAGAGCAGCCCTACAATGATGGAAAACATTATGCACTAGAATATGGACCAATTTTAATGGCAGCTATTAATGTAAATGGACAAAAAGAAGGAATTAATATTAAGTCTACTAATGAGAAATTGATTAACAGTATTAAGCCTATTCCAGGTATGCCACTTAGTTTTTCTATAGAGGGCAATTCAGCTATTCAATACAGGCCCTATTTTGAAATAAAAGACGAGTATTTTAGTTGCTATCCTTTACTATCAGACAAATAATATTAAATGAAAAATTACATAAAATTTTTATCCCAATTATTTATTTTAATTTTTTTATTCCATAATGCAGGTTGCGCTAAAGCATCAACAAATAACCTAGAAGGAACATCGATAATTCAATGGATGGTGACTGAACTAGCTTTTACTAGTAACAAGGCGTATGGGAGTAATTTTGCTGATGTTGATGTAGATGTAATTTTTACACATGCAGATGGCACGGTGTTCAAAATTCCTGCATTCTGGTATAAAGCTACTTTTTGGAAAGTACGATTTGCTCCAACAAAGGATGGAAATTGGACATATAAAACCATTTGCTCTGATAATTCTAATACTGGATTACACAATCAGTCAGGTAGTTTTACCTGTTCAAAATACAAGGGTAATTTAGCAATTTATAAACACGGTTTTGTAAAGACAATACCTAACACACACTATTTTGTTTATGCTGATGGTACGCCATTCTTTTATCTGGGAGATACCCATTGGAATATGCCAGTAAATAGTTTCGATAATTTTAAAACGATCATTAATAAGCGCATCGAACAGGGTTTTACAGTATGTCAATCTGAGCCGATAGGAGCAAAGTACAATTTAAGTGATGGTTTAACTGATGCGGACTTAGGTGGATTTGACGATTTAGATAACCGGTTTAAATATATAGCCGATATGGGGTTGGTTCATGCAAACGCCCAGCTTTTATTCGCTTCCGAACTGGGCTATGGCAGGGCAAATTATTCAGAAGCTTATTTGGAAAAACTTTCTCGTTATTGGGTGGCTCGATATGGTGCTTATCCTGTGTTATGGACAACTGCACAAGAGGTTGATAACGACTTCTATCATGGCAGGATAATAAATGGTAAGGACGATAATCCATATTATGATGCTACCACCAATCCTTGGAAATTGGTGGCTAACTATATTTACAAATATGACCCATTCAAGCATCCGCAGACAGCACACATGGAATTTTCCTCCATCGGAGGTGATGGTACTGTAGCATCTACTTCTTCCTTTCGAGATTTACCGGGACATACTTGGTTTGGTGCTCAATGGGCACCTGTAAAGAATGCGCAGCTTGATTTCCGGATTCCACAGGATTATTGGAATAATGGCCAGGGAAAGCCATGCATTAATTATGAAGGGCTTTATGATCATTTATGGACAAATGAATTCGGTGCCAGAATGCAAGGTTGGACAGCCTATCTAAATGGTATGTACGGGGTAGGATATGGAGCTGCGGATATCTGGCTTTATAACAGTACCTACGATATTGATAAACCTACGATTAGGGAAGGTATTACCATTTCCGTAGCAGATAAACAAACCAAGTGGCAGCAGAGTATTGAATTTCCTTCTGCATATCAAATGGGATATATGCATCATTTCTTTAGCTCCATTGAATGGTGGAATCTAATTCCTCGTTTTGATGATAATACCTGGTTTATTAACAATGGGTCATTTTATTCATTAGCAAGTAATGACAACAATCTTTTAGTAGTCTATTTTTATAACAATACAAATTCTAATACAGGCACTTTAAAAAACCTTGTAAATACTCAATATACATTTCAGTGGTATAACCCTATCAATGGCAAATACAAAACAGTTACGACGGCAACAATTACAGATGGCAGTTATTCTATTGGTAATAAACCAGATAACCAAGATTGGGTGCTTTTACTAAAGAAAAAATGAAAAATTGCATTGCTATTTTATAAGTGATTGAAATTATAATAATTTATATTAGTTAACTATAAGTGCAAATTAATGATTATTCTAAAAAAAATAATTGTGAGCCATAAAATGGTTTCCTTGATTGCAATTATCCTGCTAGTTGGATGCTTTCGACCAAAACAAAAACTATTGACAGCACCTGAAGATAGCCGGTTTAAAAAAACCGTTATTACAGAAGACCTATTCTGGCCTATGGGATTTGAAATTTCTGATGAGGGAATAATTTATTTGATCGAAAGTGGAGGAAAACTTAAAATTATTGATCCCTCAACTGGAAATTCTAAAATAGCTGGAACCCTTCAACTTTTTGAACCTACAGAGTATGGACTTATAGGAATGGCACTAGATCCTGACTTTTTAAATAATCATTGGATTTATTTTCAATATGGGCTACCTAATACAATAAAAAGAGACTCTGTAACTTTTCAAATTTCAAGGTTTAAATTGATCGCTGATTCACTTGATCTGAGTTCAGAAAAAAAAATGGTTCAGATACCTTATGCTAATTTTTGTTGTCATACTGCTGGTTCAATGGGTTTCGATTCGAAGGGTAATTTATATTTTTCCACAGGCGATAATACCAATGCTTTTGAAACAACCTATAGTCCTTCCGATGAAAGGATAGGCCATGAAATTGCCAATGCCTTAAGATCAGCAGCAAATTCTAGAGATCTCCGGGGAAAAATATTAAGGATTCATCCTGAACCCAATGGTTCATACACAATTCCAAAAGATAATTTATTTGCAGATGGGATTAATGGGAGACCAGAAATATATATTATGGGCTGCAGAAATCCTTATCGTATTTATATTGACAAGCAAACAGATATTTTGTATTGGGGAGAAGTGGGCCCCGATGCAGATAAAGACAGTGTTAGAGGACCGAAGGGATACGATGAGTTTAATATTGCAAAAAAGGCGGGATTTTATGGCTGGCCTCTTTTTATTGGCAATAACAAGCCTTATAAAAGAATAAACTTTGAAACAGGTGAACTTGTTTCAACTTTTGATGACAAAAATCCAATCAATTATTCTCGGTTAAATAATGGGATTAAAGAATTGCCACTTCCGAATCCTGCAGTAATCTGGTATCCTTATGACTCCTCAAAAGAATTTCCTTCATTTGGAGTTGGCGGTAGAACTGCAATTGGCGGACCGCTTTACCACTTCGATTCTGATTCTAAATCCAAAGGGAAATTTCCTGAATATTTCGATGGATGCTGGTTTATAGCAGACTGGATGAGAAATTTCATTAAGGTTGTTCACTTAAAAGAGGGTGAAAAAATCACTAGCATTGATTCATTTATGTCATCTTCTTCGTTCAAAAAACCTATCGATATGGCTTTTGGAAAAGATGGTAATTTATATATGATTGAATACGGTTCCAATTGGATCAGTAACACAGATTCGAGGCTGGTTAGAATCGAATATATCTCAGGTAATCGTAATCCAATAGCCGAAATATCATCTCAAGGTGAATATGGAGCGCTCCCATTCAATGTTACACTTTCGGCAAAGAATTCGATGGACCCTGATAAAGATTCCCTAAAATATCTATGGTCTATAGATAATGAAAAAAATATTTCAGATCGAGAAAATTTCTCTTACAATATTTCGACACCAGGTAAACATGACATCACCCTTACTGCTACAGACCCATCTGGTGCAATCGATAAAAAATCAATTTCTGTTTATGCTGGTAATGCAATGCCAGATGTTCATATCTCACTTTTGAATGAAACTTTTTATTGGGAAAAGGTGCCTTATAGTGTGCAGGTAATTGATAAAGAGGATGGGGAATTGGGAAAAGAGATATTGTCCAATCAAGTATTTGTTCAATTAACAACAATGCCTCGAAACACCTTATTAACCAACAAGAAAAATGAAAAAATTTTTCAGCGTGGGGAAGTATTTATAAATGAAAGTGATTGCAAAGGTTGTCACTCTGTAAATGAAAAATCAATAGGTCCGAGTTTTGAAATGATTGCAAAAAAATATGAAAATAATGACAGCAATTTATCTCGATTAGCTGAAAAAATATTAAGAGGGGGCAATGGATCATGGGGTAATCAAGCAATGGCACCTCATCCTCAGCTAACCAAAGATCGAACTACCGAAATGGTCAAATATATTCTTTCTTTATCAAAGCCTAAAACATCCTATCGAAAACTCGATATTCAGGGGGTGATTTCATTTCCGTGGGGTAATTTACAAATCGGAAAAGAAAATAATTATTTACTTTCAGCTTCATATAAAGATAAAGGAGCATTTCAAGTAGATCCTATTATAGTAGTAAAAAATTATCTGCTTCGGTACCCAAAGCTTTATGGAGATGATTTTGAAGATCTATTTGAATCTAACATCCGGGATCATAAGCTTTTAGGGAGAATGGGTTCTTATGCTAAGCTAAGCAATATCGATCTTGCTAGTATCAAACAAATTGTTTTAAAAACAAATGGGAATGGAATAATTGAAATACACTTAGATAATTTTGATGGAACTCTTATTGGCGAAGCAAAAGTGAATAGTTTGGATAAGTTAATAATTGTTCCTGTTAATATCCCTTCAAT
>CAMBTV010000155.1 GCA_945870835.1 Chitinophaga pinensis | reverse complement strand
GACCTTTGAGTCTTGCGGAAGGGTTGAAATTTGCTAAGCAGGCTTTTTATGAAGGCGACTCTGCTAATTATCGGTTACCCAATAGCTTTGACGGCGCCTTTGTAGGAGAGTATTTAAGGCCCAACAAAAATGATACTGGGCGAAAGAATAATTTTTCAAAGATGTTGTCTTCTTTTATGGATAGCGCTCGACAAACCACTCGTATCAGTGTGAATATGGCAGATATTGGCACCAAGCAGTTGCCTATTGTTTTAAATGGTATCAATGAAAGAGCACTCCAATTATTTGACACGAGCTTATTTAAGGTGCAGTTAACTGGAACGAGCATTACTTTTTTGGAGGGTAGTAGTTTTATTATTAGTGGTTTAAAAGAAAGTATAGCGTGGGCATTTTTATTGATATCGCTTTGCATGCTTTATCTATTTAAATCGGCAAGGATATTAATTTGCTCTTTGATTCCCAACTTGATTCCATTGGTGATAACTGCGGGGGTAATGGGCTGGGTGGGCGTTCCGCTTAAACCTTCTACCGTACTAGTGTTTAGTGTTGCATTGGGAATAGCGATAGATATTACGATTCGTTTTTTGGTGAATTACAAACAGGAACTTCCTACTTATCAAAATGATATTCATGCAACGGTGATTGCAACCATCCAAAATACGGGTTTAAGTATTGTATATACTTCTCTAGTATTAATAGCGGGATTTATTATATTTTGCTTTAGCAGTTTTGGCGGTACCATTGCTTTGGGTTGGCTAACTTCTATCACCTTATTGGTAGCTACAATTACAAACCTTGTATTACTCCCTGTTTTATTGCTTAATTTGAGAAAAAAATAAGTTGCTAGTTTTAAGTATTATTAACTAGTTGGCGATGAGTAAATTTGCGATTAATTTTATTATTTTATCAATTCGCTCAACTTAATTTTTAAATCATTTCCCCTTAAGTTCATTGCAATAATTTTTCCTTGAGGGTCAAGTAAAACATTGTAAGGAATCCCTTCAATTCCATAGGGTGCAACAGCAGCACTGCTCCAATATTTTAAATCGCTGATATGATACCAAGTGAGATGGTCTTCTTCAATAGCCTTTGTCCATTCAGCTTTTTGCTTATCAAGCGACACACCTAAAACAGTAAAATTTTTATTTTTAAATTCTTGATAGGCATTCACTACATTTGGATTTTCTTCTCTACAAGGGCCACACCAGCTTGCCCAAAAATCAACTAGTACATATTTTCCACGGAGCATGCTTAATGAAAAAGCTTTACCGCTGGTATCTGCCATGGTAATATCAGGTGCGATTCCACCAATTTTAGGCAATGATTTATTCTGGGCAATTAATTGTTTGTATTGTGCTACTATTGTAGCGATTGCTTGATTGGTAGGGAAACGTTTGGTTAATCCACCAATAGCAGTTTCTATTTTTTCAGGCTCAATATCTCGGGTATAGCCTAAACTGAATAGGGCCATCACTGCATTACTGGTAGTATCAATGTAGCGAAGAACATTTTGTTGAAATTTAGCTTGTTTGTCTAAAATATCTAACTGCATCACCTGGTAGGTGCTATCAGATGGCAAAGGGTTTTTGTACTGTTGTAAAATAGATGCCTTATCCTCTAACTCTTTTCTTTGCTTTTCAATATCTACCATAAATGACCGAAGTAAATAATTCGCAGGACTGTTGAATTTAGCATTTTCTAGTGATAGTGAATTTAAATCTGAAGAAAATGGAATGGCCGGTTGATCATTGATAAATATAAAGGCAGCTTCACTTTTTTCAAGTCGCAGACGGTATAAGCCTTCTTCAGGTGCAAGTGCAGTCAAAGAGAATTTACCATTTTTAATTTCACTGGTATCTAGCACAGCAGGATCTTTTTGACTAAAATACAATTCTTCTAAATAGATCTTTTGGTCAGATGCATTTTTAAGTTCTCCTGTAACAGTAAACTGACCTTTTTGAACAGAGGTACTACAAGAAAATAAAAAAAATAGGCTAGCGATTAGAGGTAAAAATTTTTTCATTTTGGGAATTAATTTAATTTTTCGGCTAATAATTTATTGACTAAGTTCATATCTGCTTTTCCTTTACTTAACTTTTTTACTTCCCCTGCAAATAGCCCGATAAGACCTTTTTTTCCACTTCGGTATTCTTTTACTTTGTCAGGCATTTTATTAATTACTTCATCCACCCAGCTAGTAACAGAGTCATTGTTGCTTTCTTGTAGCAAATTTAATTCAGTAACAATTTCTAATGGATTTTTTTGAGGTGCTTGGATAAGCGAGGATAAAATTTTCGTAGAGGCGATACTAAAATTCACTTTACCATCACTCACCAATTGAATCAATGAAGCAGTTTTTTCAGGACTAAGTGGAAAGGCTTCAAGTTCTATTGAATGATCATTAAGGTAGGATTTAATTGGTCCCATTAGCCAGTTAACAGCTGCTTTGTAGTTGGTTGTATGTTTAATAATTTCCTCAAAATAATTTACTTGTGCTTTGTCGCTACAAATTACTTGCGCATCATAAGCAGGAAGTTGAAACACTTCTTTGTATTTAATTTCTAATGCTTCAGGAAGTGGCGGAAGCGAATCCTTCACTTCTTGTAAAAACTGATCTGTAATATGAAAAGGAGTAAGGTCTGGATCGGCAAAATAGCGATAGTCATCTGCATCTTCTTTGCTGCGTAAAGAAAATGTAGTATTGTTATCTGCATCAAAGCTTCTTGTTTCTTGTACAATTGCAGCGCCACTTTCTACGATATCGATCAGTCGAATTACTTCTAGATCGATTGCTTTTTTTACATTGCGAATACTATTTAGGTTTTTTACTTCTACCCGGGTACCTAATTTTTTTTCACCTTTCAGTCGAATCGAAATATTCGCATCACAACGCATACTACCTTCTTCCATATTTCCATCACATATTTCAAGCCAGCGAACAAGGCGTCTTAATTCTGTGATGTATGCAAATGCCTCATCGCTGCTATGAAGGTCTGGCTCACTAACAATTTCAAGTAAGGGTACACCGGCTCGGTTTAGGTCGATGGCGGTAAAATTTTCGTCTACATCATGCAAGCTTTTTCCAGCATCTTCTTCAATGTGGATTCGGTTAAGCTGGATATTGCGTTGCTCATCATTCACTTTAATTTTTACGAAGCCATTTTTGCAAATGGGGGTTGTATGCTGACTTATTTGGTAACCCTTTGGAAGATCTGGATAAAAATAGTTTTTGCGTGCAAAATAGTTTTTCTGTTCAATTTCGCAATGCAGGGCCAAGCCAAGTTTAATAGCAAATTCAATCGCCTTCTTGTTCATCCTTGGCAAGGTGCCAGGATGAGCCAAGGTAATGGGGCTAATATGAGTATTGGGATCAGCACCAAAAGAAGCGCTATCTCCACAAAAAAGCTTGCTATTGGTTTGCAGTTGTGCATGCACTTCTAGACCAATTACTACTTCGTATTTATCATTTTTCATTGCACATCAAAGGTAAGGAAGTTACCGTCGACTCAGTTCACTTCATCCAGGGACTTACCGGGAGAATTTAGAGATCTAAGGTTTTTATTTTTTTGGGATATTTAACTTCAAAAGTCATCTCCTTACCTGCTCTTTTCGCTTTGATAGTATAACTATTTTTCGATGGTGAAGGACGAAGCTCTTGCCTAGCATCATCTGTATTAGCAACTTTTACACCTCCTATCGAAACTAGAATGTCGCCTTTTTGCAAACCTGCTTTTTCTGCTGCTGATTCCTTTTCTATGTCAATCACTTTTACGCCTTCTCCTTCTTCTAAATCCTGTATTCTAAGGCCTAATTTTCTTTGATTAGGAATAGCGAATTCTTGCTGGTTATCTAATTTTAATTCGAAATTTCTCCTAGGTGATCTCATCTCCTGTCCTTCTTTTCCATCTTCAATGATGATCATTTTTTCCATTTGTTTTCCTTGCGTATTCGGGATGGATAATATTTTTTCCATAGAATGTGGACCTTGCATTGTGATGATCATTTTATTGCTCTTTCTTTCTCCTAATGCTACTTGCACATTTGCTTTTTTCCTATCTCTTGTATAGTATAATTTGACTTGTTCTTTTGGTTTTTTAGAGCCAATTACCTCTGCAAGCTTTGCTGGGTCAGTGATATTTTCTTCTCCTACTTTAGTAATAATATCGTCTTTTTGTAGGCCAGCTTTTTCAGCAGCGCTTTCTTTAGTAACTTCTGCAATCCTTGCTCCTTCTGGCACTTTCTCTGTTAATACTCCTAAAAAAGGAATTACTTCTTCTTTTCCCTCTTGGAAATTTTTAAGGAAATCACCACCCATCTCTAAGTCCTTAAAATCAAATTGACGTTTAATTATTTCCTCTCCATCATCTCCTTTAATAATGAAAGTCTGGGTGATACTAGTATCCATTTTGAAATTATCCAATGAGCCCATCGGAGAGCCATTGATAATTATTTGTTCTCCGTTTTGACCTTTGTCTTTTTTAATGATGACGGTTACTTTTTGCTCTTTCTTTTCTTTACCAGGCAAACCTTCTCCTGACCCTTGCTTCTCTGCATCACCCTGTTTTTCAATTCTAACTTCAATTTCTTTTCTTTGCTCCTGTGCATATAATTCAGAAGAGAGTAGGGTAAATACCAATAGCGCTGTTAGTGCAGATTGAATTTTTTTCATAACAAAGGGTTTAATTTATTTTAAAAATACTAGTTTATTTTAAATAAATCTTTAGCAAGAAATGTTTTAAAAAAACTTTAACTGATAGCAAATATTAATAGCTATTTCAAGCTAGAGCAAAGATTTAATCGTTTCAATCACTTTTGAAAGGTTGCTTATATTTTGGCCTCCTGCTGTAGCGATTGCAGCTTGTCCGCCACCACCACCTTGTATTAGGCCCGCCACTTGTTCTCTTATCAACTTTGCAGCATCTAATTTTTTTGAAGCAATCACTGATTCTGAAAAGCCAAGTGCTACAAATGCCTTCCCGTCTATGTTTGCACAAAGGACCACTACATGATCCTGTAATTGATTTTTACAGTCTACACATAATTTTTTTAAAGCATCTGCGCTACTTATTTCTATGATTTCCCCAATGAAAGACATATTATTTATGAGCTCACTTTTTTGTAATAGTTCATTGCGGATACCCACCAATTGCTTTGCTTCTAGTCCTTCTAATTTTTTAGAAAGAGAACTATTCTCTGAAGTTAAATTCTCAATGTATTTTTGAATATTGGCAGGATTCTTTAAGAAAGTTCTGATGGCATTTAATTCTGAAAATGTTTCATGAATGTATTGTGCTGCAGCATATCCACATACTGCTTCAATTCTGCGAACACCGGCTGCCACTGCTGCTTCATGCTTTATTTTAAAAATGCCTAATTCACCCGTATAACCTACATGCGTACCTCCACAAAGTTCTATAGAATATTGCGGATCCATTATTACTACTCTCACCGTATCTCCATATTTTTCTCCAAACAACGCCATTGCTCCTAACGCAATCGCTTCATCTTTGTGCATAGAGCGAATGACTACGGGTACATTTTCCCTGATTTTTTCATTCACTATTTTTTCAACGGCCGCTATTTCTTCATCGGTTACTTTGGCGAAATGTGAAAAGTCAAAGCGAAGTTGTTCATCATTAACAAGGCTTCCTTTTTGAGCTACATGCTTTCCTAATGTGTTGCGCAAAGCAGCATGCATCAAATGAGTTACACTATGGTGCACCGAAATTGATTTTCTCCTTGCAGCGTTTACTTTGGCTACTAAGGGTCCGTTTATTGAACTGGGTAGCTGATCTGTAAAATGTATGATTAAATCATTCTCTTTTTTTGTATTGGTAACTTCAATAGTCTCTTGTCCAAAATGAAGTGTTCCAGTATCACCTATTTGACCACCACTCTCAGCATAAAATGGAGTGGCTGCAAGAATTAATTGATAAAACTCTTTTGACTTGGAGGAAACTTTGCGGTATTTAATGACGGAAGTTTCAACTTCTAATGAATCGTATCCTAAAAATTGATTAGAAGCATTTTCAACAAGGGTGATCCAATCTTCTGTGTCAAGGACTGCTGCAGATCGACTACGATTTTTTTGCTGCTGCATTTCTTTTTGAAAACCAGGCTCGTCTACTTTTAAATTATTCTCAGAGGCAATCAGCATGGTTAAATCAAGCGGAAAACCAAAAGTGTCATATAGTTCAAATGCAATAGCGCCCTCAATTATTCTTGTAGATTGAGATTGCTGAATGGTTTCATCCATTCTTTTTAACCCTTTGTCAAGTGTTCTTAAAAAAGCTTCTTCCTCTTCTTTTATTACTTTACCTACAAAATCTAGTTGTTGTATTAACTCTGGAAATACTTTTTCAAATTGTTTCGCTAATAAAGGAAGTAGTTGAAATAAGAGCGGTTGCTTATAATCCAAGTAAGAATAATAGTAACGGACAGCTCTTCGTAAAATTCTTCTTATCACATAACCAGCGCCAGTATTAGAAGGCAGCTGACCATCTGCAATGGCAAAACTAATAGCTCGAATATGATCAGCGAGTACACGAAATGCAACTGCTCCTTCCAAACCACTACCAATCGTATTTTTTCCAGCAGCCGATTTAGAGGAATCTGCAGGAGTGAGTGCAGGATCGTAAATTTTTCCAGTTATTTTTTCTATGGCCTTGATGGTACCAGTAAAAATATCGGTATCATAATTACTTGTTTTGCCTTGCAATACCCTAACAAGTCTTTCAAATCCCATACCGGTGTCAACATGTTGTGCCGGGAGGGGCTCTAGACTTCCATCTTTTTTCCGATTGAACTGGATGAAAACATTGTTCCAAATTTCAATTACCTGAGGGTGATCATTGTTAACCAACTTACTACCTTCAACCTCTTTTCTTTCTTCAGCAGATCTGCAGTCTACATGAATCTCTGTACA
>CAMBTV010000154.1 GCA_945870835.1 Chitinophaga pinensis | reverse complement strand
ACTAAATAATCATTAGCGTTTCTAACTTCATCTTTTAATTTACTTACAGCAACCTGATCCAACCAACCATTTGATTTGGCCACTTTAGCAATTGAGTCCGCACTTGTATTATCAAAATTTTCGATCAATGGATGCACTAAATTAAAACTTGCAGTTGCTTTTGATAATTTTTCTTCTGTTAGCTGTAATTTTTTTAATAAAACCGTATCCCCTTCTCCATATCTTGCATTGTCTTGTATATCAGACTTCAATGCAGCTACTTCAGTTTTATATTTATCAATGCCATAAAACTTTTGCGCATTTTCATTCATTTTACTATTCTCAAAATAGTCAAACAAAAAAGCAGTCAACAAAGTAGTGACTAAAATGATGGCTATACGGTACCAAATATTACGCATGATTGTAACAACCGTGATGAACATAGAGGTTACAATACCAATCAATGGCGCCAAAAAGATAAATAGGATGGTTTTAATAATGGTATCAGCATCTACAATCTTTGCCCAAGAAAAGTTGATTCCTTTTACCGAAAGCGCATGCGCAATGGCTGCTCCAGCAAATCCGCCAATTAAAGTGTGAGAAGAGGAAGAAGGAATACCATACCACCAAGTTAGTAAGTTCCAAAAAATTGCGGCTAATAATCCTGAAAATATCACTGGTAAAGTAATGAACTCTTTATAAACTGTTTTGCTGATGGAGTTTGCAACCGCATGGTCTTTAAAAATCCAGAATGCCACCGTATTGAACAAAGCTGCCCAAAGTACTGCCTGAAAAGGGGTCAACACTTTTGTAGATACAACCGTTGCAATCGAGTTGGCAGCATCATGAAAACCATTGATATAATCAAATATTAGCGCAAGCGCTATGATAATTATTAGTAATGTCATTGTAAATTAAATTAAGCGTACTTGATGATAATAGACTCAACCACATTAGCGACATCTTCGATTTTGTCGGTTGCAATTTCAAGTACTTGATAGATCTCTCTTTTTTTAATTACTTCTTTAAAATCATTTTCTTGTTCAAATAATTTTTCAATGCTCATATCAAAAATGTCATCTGCCTGATTTTCAATACTATTGATTTTAATCATTGCATCTGTCATCTCCTTTACATTTTTCATATTACGTAAACCTAACACGACTTTCTTGGTCTCTTGAGTACCTTGTAAAACCAATTCTGCTAGTTTATGAATACCAGTGTCGTTCGGGTTTACTTTGTAGAAATTGATTTTTTTAGCAGAGGCATAAATGTAATCTGCGATGTCATCTAAAGAGGTTGCTAGGTAGTGAATGTCTTCTCTATCAAACGGGGTGATGAAATTTCTGCCTAATTCAGTAAAGATACTATGCGTTAAATCATCGTTTTTGTGTTCTAAATTTTCTAATTGGGCTAAAATATTGGCTCTTACATCCACATCTGGTTCGTTCACCATTTCCTTTAATTTGATACCCATTTCGTTTACGTGCTCGGCAACTTCTTCAAAAAGTTGAAAGAAAACCCTGTCTTTTGGTAAGAAAATCTTCATGATTGAGTTAAAATCCATAAAATAAAATTTGATAATGTGTGTGTCTGTAAATTTCCTTCAAAATCAGCTAATCAAGGACATGCTTATATTACGAAATTGTTAACAAAGCTAGTGGTGAAATAGCTGAAACTACATGTATAAATCCATCCTAAGTGTTGAGAATCAATATTATTTTGACTTAAATAAAAAAGGGGAGCTGGTTACCCGGCTCCCCTGTAAAATCCATAGCTTTCCCCCAAAAGCTGAAGCGAAAATCTAGCTTAGTAGATGAATTTAAAAGTTATGTGTAAGTTATTGGGTGAGGTAATAGGTTATTTCTTATATTTATATAGAAATTTTCCATATACATTAAGTAAGTTTCCTATTAATAATTTGAATTACAATGCGTTATATAAATATCAAATTTATTGCTTTTTTAGTCTTTTTATTACCATTTAGTTCAATTTCTGCTCAATTTGTCCCTTGCGAAAGATCATATACTGTGTTTTATAACCCATTATTACAAAAAATAAAGGGTTTGGCCGACTTTAATGGCAATATCTATTTAAGTGAAAATTCAAAAATCTTGCCGCTTACAAATACCACATTTGCACCCAATAGACAAGAATTGATCAAGCATAATGGCAAAATGTATATTTTACTGGCTCAAACAGGCTTTATTTTTCAGATGTCTGAGCCTCAAGGGGATAGTGTGGTTTTCCAAAAAATAGACAATACAGTTAATTTCAACTACAATATTAGTTGCACCAATTTTATTTATAAAGACCAGATCTACAATTACGGGGGCTATGGATTTTGGAATAAAACAGGCCATTTTAGAAAATACAATACAACAGATAAGGAATGGGATATCCAGCCAACCAATATGGAAATTTTTACTGCGGATGGCTATGATTGGTTCTCACCTAATGAAGGTCGGTTGTATGTGCCTTTTCAAAAAATGGAACATAAAGCGGTTAAAGACCCAAAATTCAAGAATGGTGGATTTGATTATTCAAGTT
Source organism: Chitinophaga pinensis (assembly GCA_945870835.1). GTDB lineage: Bacteria > Bacteroidota > Bacteroidia > Chitinophagales > Chitinophagaceae > Ferruginibacter > Ferruginibacter pinensis_A. Next base: position 4,587 of record CAMBTV010000154.1, on the reverse strand, counting down.
ACTATTTAGATATTCAAACAGCTGACTGGGTTAAAGTAGGACAACTCTCCAATGAATTAATCAAGTTGTTAAATCAAAGGAGCAATTATGGTAATATAACGCATGACAAAGGACGATTTTTCATGATCATTGACGACGTATACTTGTTTGATTATATAGAAAACAAGGTCTACAAGTCTAAAAGGGCAGATTTAAATCAATTTTTTATTCGTAATTATGGCGACTTGACTTTGTTTTTTTATAAAGGAACCTATTATAAATATCAATCAGGGACTCAAAGTTTTGTAACCTGGGATATCAACATGAAAGATTTCCAATTAATGGATTTTCCAATCTGGGGGAAGGATTATACCAATTTAATGGTTGGATTGGCAATACTTTTTATTGTTATACTGCTTGTATTGGCAGTATGGTTATTCAATCAAAATGTAAAAAAGAAAATTGCAAGTGCACAGCTAAAGGTATTGAAAACCAAAACAATGAACCAGGCATTTACTGAAACCGAAATTAGTTTGATTCAATTGTTACTAAAAGCAAACAGCGCCAAACAAAATGTAGAAATTTCGGATATCAATCATGTACTGGGCATTAAAGACAAAAATATTGGCTTACAGAAAAAAGTGCGTAGCGATGTCATTAATGCCATCAACGATAAATATGCATTCATCACCCAAGGCGAGATTAATTTAATTGGCAGCGTCAGAAAAGAAGATGATAAAAGATTCTTCGAATACTTTATTGCACCTACTGAAGTAAAGACTGTTCAAAAAATGATCGAAAAAAATTAGCTTTTAGGTCCTGCATCAATAATAGCATCCGCAGCACCTGATTCAAATTTTTTAAAATTATTTTGAAAAAGATTTGCTAAACTAATACGAGCTGCTTCGTATGCCGACTTGTCCGTCCAGGTATTTTCTGGTTGTAAAATAGTTGCATCAACGCCAGGTATTTGTTTAGGCACTTTAAAATTAAAAACAGGAAAGTCTTCGTAACCAGCTTGATCAATGGTGTTGTCTAAAACTGCTTTTATCATTTTTCTGGTATTAGGTAAAGACATTCTATCACCTACACCATATGCGCCACCAGACCAGCCCGTATTTATAAGCCATACTTGACAATGGTTTAATTCAATTTTTTCGCCTAATAATTTTGCATAGACACCAGGGTGAAGCGGCATAAATGGTGCACCAAAACAACAGCTAAATGTAGCTTTTGGAGACTTAATACCCTCTTCGGTCCCAGCAATTTTTGCCGTGTAGCCACTCATAAATTGATACATTGCTTGAGCAGCATTTAATTTACTAATTGGTGGAAGTACACCATAGGCATCACAGGTTAGAAAGAAAATATTTTTAGGTGCTGTTGCGACAGAAGGCGTAACAATATTGTGAATATGCTCAATTGGATAACTCACTCTTGTATTTTCTGTAATACTTGCATTGTCATAATCCACTTTATTAGTGCCTTCAAAAAATACAAGGTTTTCTAATAAAGCGCCAAATTTAATAGCATTAAAAATATCAGGCTCATTGATTTGACTTAAGTTAATTGTTTTAGCATAACATCCACCTTCGAAATTAAAGACTGAATCATTGGTCCAGCCATGTTCATCGTCTCCAATTAATTTTCTGTTAGGGTCTGCACTTAAAGTTGTTTTTCCTGTACCACTTAAACCAAAAAATAAAGCAACATCACCAGCCATTCCAACATTGGCACTACAGTGCATGCTTAATACATTATTAAAATGTGGCAAAATAAAATTTAATACTGTGAAAATACCTTTTTTAATTTCGCCTGTATAGGCTGAACCTCCAATTAAAATTGTTTTTTCAGTAAAAGAAATAATAGAAAAATTTTCTGAAAGCGTCCCGTCTACTGCTGGATCTGCTTTAAAATTTGGAGCATGAATAATTTGCCAAGCTGGAGTAAAATCGGCAAGTTGATCTGCCGAAGGTCGAATGAACATATTATGTGCAAATAGTGCACCCCATGGAAGTTCTGTATAAAGCCTTAACGGAAGTTGGTAGTTACTTTCTGCACAAGCAAAAGCATCTTTTACCCAAACTTCTTTTTGCGTTTCTAAATACGCAATCATTTTTTTGTAAAGCGGTTCAAAATATTTTGATTCTATTGCGTGATTGAATCCACCCCAATCCACTACATTTTCGGTAATAGCATCTTTAACAATAAATTTATTTTCTGGACTACGACCTGTGAATTTTCCCGTACTCACCCAAAGTGCTCCGTTGTCAACTATTTTTCCTAAACCACGTGAAGTAGTTTGCTCGTATAATGCATCAACGGTTGTTTGGTAATGAATGCTAGGTGTAGTAAGTAGGTTTTCTTTCATTTCGTTTTTGTTTAAAAAATAGCGTATAGCAATTTCGTACAAAATCAACAAAAAAACTAATGTATGCTAGCTTTTTTTTGAAATGTCATATGAATGTAAAAAATACAAGCAATCAGCGCAATTAAAGCTTGTCTGTATCTTATATAAAATATAGATGTTTGACCTTTGCGTTCTGAATGAAAAAAACACGTTTTCTTATACTATTTATAGCCCTTTTACAAGGGGCCAACTTATCTGCACAGTCGCGTTTTGCAAAAGATACACTGGAATCAAATGGGGATAGTGTTGTAGTTACAGCAACAAGAACAGAACGTAAATTAAACAATCTAACAGTACCAGTTACTATTATCAACGCAAAAACGATTCAGCAAAATGGTGCTATTCGTTTGACAGATATCTTAAAAGAACAAACAGGCATCAACTTAACGAGTGGTTTTGGAGCAGGCATTCAGTTACAAGGTTTAAATCCAGACTACACCATCATCTTAATTAATGGTGAACCATTGGTTGGACGAACTGCAGGTGTGTTGGATTTAAATAGAATTGCTTTAGGAAATATCAAGAAAATTGAAATTGTAAAAGGGCCTTCCTCTAGTCTTTATGGTAGCGAGGCAATGGCAGGCGTAATCAATATTATCACTGACGCAACAATGGGTGCGCCGTTGACAGTGGGACTTAGATATGGCACATACAATACCTTGGATGCCAATCTTGAAACAAAATTACAAACCAAAAATTTTCAATACCAAGGATTTATCAATAGTTATAACACCGATGGATACAGTATACGACCAAATAGCAATAGTCGCGTTACAACGCCTATAGATCGTTATTCAACAACCCAGCAAATTAAATGGGATATTTCAAGTAAAACAAATCTTGTATTGAATACACGTTTTACAAATGAACAAATTCAAAATGAAATTGCAGTAGCCAATAATGGCGTAACTATTTATTCGATAGGTAAAGAAAAAATTAAAGATGTAAACGCATCTGCTACTTTAAATCATCGTTTTTCTAAAACTTTAAAAACTAGTTTAAGAACATATACGACAACTTACGATGCGGTTCAAAATTTATTAACCATTAACGGACTACCATATAGGGATGTGTTGAATCATAATTTTAAGCGCATCGAAAATCAGACCGATTGGGATGTAAGTAAAAATATGCAAGCAGTGTTTGGTGTTGGTGCAGTATGGGAAGGTGTAAAAAGTAGTCGTTACGATAGTGAAAAAGTAAGGAAGCAAAACGATATACAGTATGCATTTACGCAATGGGAGTGGAAGCCATCGGAGCAATTTACTTTAATAGGAGGCGTAAGATTTGATCAAAATACACAGTTTGCTTCTGCCTATAGCCCAAAACTATCTATGTTGTATAAGTTGAATCCTCAACATCAATTTAGATTGAGTGTTGGACAGGGTTTTAAAGCACCAGATTTTAGACAATTATTTTTAGACTTTACCAATGCAGCTGCTGGAAGCTATAGTGTATTTGGATCTGCGCAAGCACAACAAGTGATTGCTAAATTAGATGCATTAGGACAGATTGGAAATTTATTCCCCAATTATTATTTATTAAAAGCACTTAAACCAGAATATTCAAACGGTATGCACTTTACTTGGGATTGGAAAATCAATTCGCGTTCAGCAGCATCCCTTCAGTTATTCAGAAATGATATTAAGAATTTAATTGAATCACAACAAGTAGGTACTTATATCTCGGGTGCTCAAATTTATAGTTATTTAAATATTGGACGCGCCTTTACGACTGGTTTTGAAATAGAGGGACAACATAGGTTCAACTCCAATTGGTCAGTGAACGGAGGGTATCAGTTTTTGCTTACTGGAGATAAAGACCAGATTGCAGAAATTAAATCTGGTACAGTCTATACCAAGAATAGTCAAGGCTATAGTAGACTCATGAAACTGAATGAGTATGTTGGTTTACCCAATACAAGCAAGCATAAATTACAAGTAAAACTAAATTATAATTCCCCCAAGGGTTATTACTTGAATGTAAGAGCCATTTACAGAAGCAAGTGGGCTGTTAACAATAATAACGGCAACGAAGTTTTTGACGATGGTGATGTATTTGCCAGTGGCTATGTTGCCATCAACAGTGCTGCTGGCAAATCATTCAAGAATGGTATAAGTGTTCTGGCAGGTGCAGACAATATATCCAATTATATAGACGCCACAAATCTGCCTAATTTACCTGGAAGAACATTTTAT
>CAMBTV010000153.1 GCA_945870835.1 Chitinophaga pinensis | reverse complement strand
TCTATTTTAAGTTATTTATGAGTATCTATTTAACAGGTTCCTCAGGTTTTGTTGGACAAAATTTAGTATCATTTCTTGGTGACCAAGTGCCCATTGTAAAATATTCAAGAGGATCAATTATTAATGTACGGGAAGAAATTGTAATTCACCTTGCAGGCAAAGCTCATGATTCGAAAAAAGTTTCTTCAGAAACTGATTATTACCTTGCTAATACTGAATTCACTAAACAAATTTTTGATGCATTTTTAGACTCAGATGCAAAAACATTTATTACATTAAGTTCTGTAAAAGCAGTAGCGGATGTTTTAGATAATGAATTAACTGAAGATTATATTTCTAATCCAATGACTCATTATGGCAAAAGCAAATTACTTGCTGAGGAGTATATATTAAGTAAGCAAATTCCAGCAGGTAAAAGGGTATATATTTTAAGGCCTTGTATGATACATGGTCCTGGAAATAAAGGGAATCTTAATTTATTGTATAATATCGTAAGTAAAGGTTTACCATGGCCACTTGGTAGATTTGAGAATAAAAGATCTTTTTGTAGTATTGATAACCTTTGTTTTATAATTAGAGAGTTAATTGAGAATGATCAAATATCATCAGGTGTTTATAATATTTCTGATGATGAACCCCTATCTACAAATGATTTAATAAGTCTGATTTCTTCAAGCCAGGGGAAGAATAGTAAGATTTGGAATATCCCAAAATTTCTAATTAAAGCTATTTCAAGGTTAGGAGACATATTTAGACTTCCACTTAATTCTGAAAGATTGAGTAAACTGACAGAAACCTATGTTGTTTCTAACATTAAAATTAAAAAAGCAATTGATAAGCTACTTCCTATAAATTCTAAATATGGCTTAATCAAAACATTCAATTCATTTAATAAAAATGCTTAACCGTCTTTTTGCACTTTTTCTATTAATTCTTTTTTCCCCCATTTTTCTTTTTGTAGCAATTGCAATATTAATAGAAGATGGATTCCCAGCTTTCTTCACTCAAAAACGAGTTGGAATAAATTATTCTTTTTTCAAAATTTACAAATTCCGAAGTATGAAGAAGAATACGCCCAATGTAGCAACACATCTTTTAACTAATCCAGATCAATATATACTTAAAATTGGCAAGTTGATAAGAAAAACTAGTTTAGATGAATTACCCAACCTTTTTAATATTTTAAAAGGTGAAATGGTATTCGTTGGACCTAGACCTGCGTTATATAATCAGGATGATTTAATGAAATTGCGTTTAGCTAAAAGAGTTGATAAATTAAAACCTGGTGTTACAGGTTGGGCCCAAATTAATGGACGGGATGACATTTCAATTGAAAAAAAAGTACAGTTGGAGGAAGAATACCTTCATAAAAAGTCTTTCATATTTGATGTAGAAATAATCATAAAAACTTTTACGAATGTTTTATTCAGTAAAGGGGTAAGTCATTAACCTTTAATTAAATAATAGACCCTTCCTATAATTTCTCTAATACCTATTTCAACTAATTCTAGATTTCCAGCACTCGGTAGGTAATCCATAATTGTTAGACTTGAATTTTTACTCGTTTTATAATCTACTTTATAAGGCAATACATTAAATCCTTGTTTATCAAATAGCCTCTTAGCTCTGAACATATGAAAAGCGGATGTTACCAATATAATTCTTTTATTAGGGTTTATTAATTCTTTTACAGCCATCGCCTCGTCTTCAGTATTCTCCACATCTTTCGTTAACAATATCTTCTCAAATGGTATTCCATTTGAAATTGCATATTCTTTTAACATTGATCCTTCTGTTTTCTTTACTTTGTCCCATGGCATTTTACCTCCTGTAAATATTAGCCTTTGAGCCTTTCCTGCCTTAAATAAAGCTACTCCTCCAAAAAACCTATCTGGGTCTCCCCATTCTATATAGGTTGAGTCTCCTACTTCATTTATTGACAACATTCCACTAAGTACTACAATTGCATCTGCACTATCTATTTCGCTAATGGGTTTTCTATATTCACTACCTTCTATTAATTTAAAGAAATTATTAGAAAATATAGGAGTAGACAATATATATAACAAACCTATCGCTATATAAATAAGCTTTTTCTTATTCTTGATTAATCCTATTAGGATTAATATTATCAACAGCATTATAGGCAGTACAAATGTGGGTAGTATTTTGTGGAGGTAAATCATAATTAATTAGGTGTAATTAAAATTAATACATTCTCTGCTGCATATTCAACTCCAAAGTTACCCATTATTAATTATTACGCTGAATCTTATCCACCCTGACAGTGTTTAAATTGGGTAAAAAAAAGGAGGGGATTTATTAAAATGCCGAGTTATCCATTTATCATATAACTTTATTTAAATTTTCATTATGTACGATATAGTTATAGTTGGAGGAGGTATTGTAGGACTAGCAACAGGATTGAAAATCCTTCATTCTAGACCAGATTTAAAGATTGCTATTTTAGAAAAAGAGAATGAACTCGCAAAACATCAAACTGCTAATAATTCAGGTGTTATCCATTCTGGTTTATATTATAAGCCAGGATCTCTAAAAGCAACAAATTGTATAAATGGATATCATGAGTTAATTCAGTTCTGTAAGGAAGAAGATATCCCATTTGAAATAACTGGTAAGGTAGTTATAGCTACTCGTAAAGATCAATTGCATATTCTAGATACATTGCTAGAAAGGGGGCTTCAGAACGGCTTAAATGGCACTAGAAAAATTAGCCTTGAAGAACTTAAGGAATACGAGCCATATTGTGCAGGTGTTGGCGCAATTCATGTACCTCAAACTGGTATTGTAGACTATTTAAAAGTGGCTTTGGCGTATGGTCTAAAAATTCAAAAAATGGGTGGAGAAATTTTTACAGATCATAAAGTTTTAAAAATAGAACAGAAAGATTCGCTCAACCATATAGAAACATCAAAAAATTCATTTAAAGCTAAGTTGATTATTAACTGTGCTGGATTATATTCTGATAAGGTGGCAAGACTAAGTGACCATTCAATTGATGATGTAAAAATCATCCCTTTTAGAGGGGAGTATTATAAAATAAAAAAGGAAAGAGAATACCTAGTTAAAAACTTAATTTATCCTGTCCCTGATCCTAACTTCCCTTTTTTAGGTGTGCACTTTACAAGAATGAAAAAGGGTGGAGTTGAGGCTGGACCAAACGCAGTACTTGCATTTAAAAGAGAAGGGTATAAAAAGTCTCAAATTAACTTAGCTGAATTAGTAGAAACTTTGGCTTGGCCTGGTTTCCAAAAAGTGGTTGGAAAATATTGGAAAACAGGGTTTGGTGAATTTTACAGATCTTTTTCAAAATCAGCTTTCACCAGGGCATTACAAGAACTAATTCCAGAAATCACAGAATCCGATCTTATTGAAGGCGGCTCTGGAGTTAGAGCTCAGGCTTGTGATCGAACTGGAGGTTTACTAGATGATTTTGAGATTAGAGAATCTAAATTTGCTATCAATATACTAAATGCCCCTTCCCCTGCAGCCACAAGTTCACTATCGATTGGTAATACGGTTTCTGAGATGGTCTTAAAAAGATTTACAACTTAATTTAGATCAACAAAATAATTCACATCTTTTATTTCAGTTATCATTTAATTGGGTATGCCAATATAAAATTGCTAATAAATACCTGATATTCAAAATACTTATTATTCTACTTTAGTTGTGTTATAAATATTTCAATAAAAACCAACTATATTTAACCTTTGAATTTCTAAATATCATAGTATAAAATTTTTAGTTATGATTTTTTAAGCAGAATATTTATTCATCTGCCTAAAAAATGATGATATTTAAAATAATCATAACTTCGTCCTTTATAAGGTACCCCACATGTTTACACGCTTAAAAATTGTACCCCGCTGGATAATTTTTTTACTGGATTTGTCTTCTTGCGCCTTCTCTCTATTTATAGCCTATATCATTAGTTTTAATTTTGAGTTGAATCTCCTTGAAATAAAGGAGATGATTGCCAATTCAATCATCTTTCTATTGGTTAACTCAGTCACATTTTATCTTCTTAAAACTTATTCCGGCATTATCCGCTATACGAGTGCTCAGGATATGCTCCATGTTTTATTGGCTATTTCATTGAGTAATATCAGTTTTTTTCTAATAAAATTGCTCCTGTACAATTTCGGCAGTCCCATTGCTATTAATTCCTCCGTTTTAGTGATCAATGGTCTTTGCTGTTTTTTGATACTGATTACCTACCGGGTAATGGTCAAAAATTTCTTTTTGTATATTAAAAATATCAATACTGAAAAAAGAAGAGTAATCATCTATGGGGCAGGCGAAGTGGGTATTGCAGCCAAAAGAACGCTAGAGCACGATCCTAAAGTATCCATGCAATTGGTTGCTTTTATCGATGATGACGAACGCAAGGTGAATAAAGTGATTGATGGAATAAAAATTTATGCAGCAAGCGAATTAGAATGGCTAATCACAGGTGATCACATCGACGATATCATTATAGCCAGCATGGGCATTCCTCCTGAAAAAAAGGAAATGGTAGTAGATCTTTGTCTGCAAAGAAATATTAAAGTGCTAACACTGCCGCCTATAGAAACCTGGATCAATGGGCAGATTAGTTCAAAACAAATTAAGGAAATCAACATCGAGGATCTATTGGAACGATTACCCATTCAAATCAACAATGAGGCAATCAATCAACAGTTGATTGGTAAAAGAATATTGGTAACCGGTGCAGCTGGATCTATTGGCAGCGAAATTGTAAGACAGCTGATCAAGTTTTTTCCTCAAATGATTATTCTCTGCGACCAGGCAGAAACTCCCTTATATGAAATACACATGGAGTTAATGGAAGCAAACCCTAATCGAACTTTTCATGCTTTTATTGGTGATGTGAGAGATGATGCTAGAATGGAACAGCTTTTCAAATCCTTTAAGCCCCATTATGTATACCATGCTGCTGCCTATAAGCATGTGCCTTTGATGGAACATAGTCCTGCCGAGGGAGTAAGAACCAATGTGTTGGGGACAAAAATTATTGCCGACCTAGCTGTTAAATACGGTGTTGAAAAATTTGTTATGATCTCAACCGATAAGGCGGTAAATCCTACCAATGTAATGGGTGCTACCAAGCGAATTGCTGAGATCTATGTTCAATCTCTTTTTCATTACCAACATCAAAAAAATCTTCAAAATTTTAATGACTCAGCTACCTCCGAACAAGAAACATCGGGTACTAAATTTGTTACTACCCGCTTCGGAAATGTGTTAGGGTCAAACGGCTCGGTAATTCCGCGCTTTAAAGCTCAGATTGAGAGAGGGGGCCCAATTACGGTTACCCATCCTGAAATCACTCGTTTTTTTATGACTATTCCCGAGGCTTGTCGCCTAGTATTAGAAGCGGGTTCAATGGGTAAAGGAGGAGAGATTTTTATTTTTGATATGGGAAAAAGTGTGCGCATTGTTGACTTGGCTAAAAAAATGATTCGCCTTTCTGGACTAATACCCAATCAAGATATTGCCATCGAATATAGCGGTTTGCGTCCTGGCGAAAAATTGTATGAAGAGTTATTGAACGATAAAGAACTGGCAGTGCCTACTCACCACGAAAAAATAATGGTGGCTAAAGTCCGCGAGTATGCATTTATGAAAGTGAAAGAGATGATTGATGAATTGATTCATTTAAGCAGTGGCTTCAATGATCGTCAGGTGGTAATTAAAATGAAGCAGTTGGTACCGGAGTTTAAGAGCAACAATTCTATTTACGAGGAGCTAGACAATAGCCAAAATGGAAAGCTGAATGTGAAGCAAGATGGGAAGTTGGTTGATAAGGATCCTGCGGAGCGGTTGTATTAATTCAATTTTTTTCAAAATAGTTGGGTAGTAGTAAATTGAATTTTCTTAATTGATAGATTTAATTATTCTAAATTTATAATTCTCTTTTCCTATTCACAATTGACCATTGACAATTGACCATTCCACCCTTCTCCTTATTCGTTCTTTCTTTTCATTACATATGTTTCGCCTCCACAGCCGGCGGGCTGCGTAACTGCAACGCCGCTGCTTTTGCTTCTTTAAAAAATTTGCTGCGCCATTTTTTAATCCCGATAAATCGGGACCGAACCAAAAGAGGCGGCTTATGCAATTACTGGTGATGATTCGAATCGGATACTGCAAAGGGTCATTTTTTACCAAATTATTTAAAAAAACATTTGGGATAAGTAGTAGTATTTTGCAATCGATTGATAATTAATCGATATCTAGTACTAAGTTTATAGAGTATTCTTTTTTAGCTTCTGGATAAAATTCAATACTCGCTCACTCCCTATAAACTAATTTAATTGTAAAAAATCAGTAATTTAGAGGCTACTAAAAATTAATCCACCCCTAAAGGGAATGCATCATGATTGAGTATAAAATTTTATTCACCATTCACCCTTGCCCATTCACCCTTCCTCTTTTATAAATGAAAAAAAAACCTACATTATTTCTACTGCTATTTTTGGGAGGTATTTTCTTTGGCTGCACTAAAAATCTGCCTAAAAATTATGAAGTCTATAGAAATGATTTTGAAAAAGGTAGGGGTGATTTGAAGGTCTATAATTTTAATTCGCTTGATACTGCTCAACTAAATTTATTATTCAATCAAACCCATATGCTGGGGCCCCTCAACCATAAGGCCGTTTATAGAGAATTTCTTAAATTACCCAAGCATTCCTTATTAAAGATAACCTTTGACCTATACTTGCATGATCAATGGACAGGTAACAAGCTTCAGAGTAATCCCGATTTGTGGGCAATTTTCCTAGATAGAGAAAAGGTTTTTGCAACTACTTTTTCAAATTTAGATAGCTTTGCGCAGGCTTATCCTGATATAGAAGGACATTATTATCCTGCTTTTTCCAATGCTTTTAGGAGAGATCTTCCTGGTTTGTGCAGTCTAGTAAATAGTAAGACTGGAAGCAGTGTATATCAAATTACCTGGATAAAAGCGCATACTAATGCTGCACTAGAGCTTGCATTGAGTGATTTGGTGGTTGAAAATGATTGGTGTGTCAAGAGTTGGTCGATTGATAATTTAGTGGTCACTTGTATTGCTTACGATAATTAATTTATTTGTGTTTTTATTCCCACTCATTTTTGTTTGTTCATTCCTATACCTGCTAAAAGGGTTTTTTCAACAGCAACCCGAAAGGGTTTTTTGGTTTATTATTATAGG
>CAMBTV010000152.1 GCA_945870835.1 Chitinophaga pinensis | reverse complement strand
ATAGGAAATATGATTGGTCCAGAACTTACCAATATTGGTAAAAAATTTGATAAAATCTCATTACTAGATGCTATTGTTAACCCCAGTGCTGCCATTGTTTTTGGCTATGAGCCTTGGTTGGTGAATACAGTAGAAGGGGAATCTGTATTTGGATTTTTAGTTTCAGAAAATAAGCAGTTCATTGTTATAAAAGATATTTCTGGTGTTCAACATGTTATCGCACAAAACAAAATTAGTTCAAAGCAAAAGCAACAAAAAAGCCTAATGCCTGAACCGATCACCACCGGAATAACTGAACAAAATTTGGCAGATATTGCAGCTTATTTATTAACCAATAAAGAAAGTAAAAAATAACAATTTTTACCCATTTGATTTGTAGAATACTTTTTTTAATTAGCGACTAACCATAATTTTTTTTAATAATGAAAGTAGGCTTATTTATACCTTGTTATGTTGATCAGTTTTATCCTAAAGTTGCAGTGGCTACTTTGGAACTTTTGGAAAAGCTGGGTTGTGAGGTTGTATTTCCACTCAATCAAACATGTTGTGGTCAACCCATGGCCAATAGTGGTTTTGCTTCTTTGAGTGAAGGTTGTGATAAAAATTTTATTGCCAATTTTGGAGAGGTAGATTATGTCGTGTCTCCTTCAGGTAGTTGTGTGCTTCATGTAAAGGAACATTTGCATGATCAAAACGAAACCAAGGCTTCTTATATCCGAAGAAATATCTATGAATTAACAGAGTTTATTGTTGATGTCTTGAAAGTTGAAAATATGGTGGCTAACTTTCCCCATAAAGTAGGTATGCACATTAGTTGCCATGGTCAGCGCGGGTTGAACCTTTCTTCAATGAGTGAGCTTTCGGCTCCTTCTTTTTCAAAGCCAGCCTATTTATTAAATATGGTTAAAGGTTTGCAGCTTAGCTTACCTAAACGTGTTGACGAATGTTGTGGCTTTGGAGGAACATTTTGTGTTTTTGAAGAAGCCGTATCAGTAAAAATGGGTAAGGATCGAATTACAGAACATGCAATAAATGAAGTAGAATATATTACAGGTGTTGATGTGAGCTGTTTAATGCACCTCGAGGGCATTTTAAAGCGACAAGGCAGTAGTGTAAAGACAATTCATATTGCTGAGATTTTAAATACTCATTAAAGGACTTGAACAGTTAAAGAAAATAAAATGAACCCAAAAAATTTCAATAGACTTTTTTTTGTACCGATTCAAGGCGCTGGGCTTAGTCACTCAGCGGCTGCAGAAATATTTAATAAAGATGAAGAACGAACCGACTGGCACGATGAAACCCTTTGGTTTGTAAGAGAAAAAAGAGATAAGGCAGTTAAGCAAATATCGGAGTGGGAGCAGTTGCGAACGCTTGGTTCAGATATTAAAGACCATACACTTTCAAATCTGGATATTTATTTGGCCGAATTCGAAAAAAATGCTCAGGCAAATGGAATTAAAATTCATTGGGCTATTGATGCAGAAGAACACAATGAAATCATACTAGGAATTATTCGAGAGCAAAAAGTTCAGCAGGTAGTAAAAAGCAAATCTATGCTGACTGAAGAATGTCATTTAAATGATTATCTAGCTCAACGTGGTATTGATGTTATTGATACCGACTTAGGGGAGCGAATTGTTCAGTTTCGAAATGAACCACCCAGCCATATTGTTTTGCCCGCTATTCATTTAAAAAAACAGGATGTGAGTGAAACTTTTCATGAACATCTTGGGACTGAAAAAGGAAATAATGATCCCCAGTATTTGACTGAGGCTGCACGTCAACATTTGCGTGATAAATTTATTAAATCTCAATTGGCAATCACAGGTGTAAATTTCGCGATTGCTTCAACAGGTGGTTTTGTTGTTTGTACCAATGAAGGCAATGCTGATATGGGTGCTCATGCAGCAAAAATTCATGTCGCTAGTATGGGAATTGAAAAAATTATTCCTAAGGTTGAGCATCTAGGGGTATTTCTTCGATTATTAGCAAGAAGTGCTACGGGACAGCCAATTACTACCTATTCCAGTCATTTTCATCAACCAAGGGTTGGTCAACAAATGCATATTATTATTGTAGATAATGGCAGAACAAAACAATTGGGTCGTCCCGATTTTCGAAGTTCTTTAAAATGTATTCGTTGTGCTGCTTGTTTCAATACTTGTCCGGTATATAGAAGAAGTGGAGGTCATAGTTACCATACTGCAGTGGCAGGTCCGATTGGATCTATTTTAAATCCAAATTTAGATATGAAGGCAAATGCTGATTTACCATTTGCGTCTACTCTTTGTGGTTCCTGTAGTAATGTTTGTCCTGTAAAAATTGATATTCATGTTCAATTATATAAATGGAGACAGGTATTGGTAGCTGAAGGTTTTACAACTGGCGGAAAAAAGGTCGCAATGAAAGGAATGGCATTTGTTTTATCTCATCCTTCTATTTATAGGATTTCAGGAAAAATAGGACGTTGGATAATGCGCGTATTTCCTTTTATTTTTAATAATAAATCCTTCAATCCATGGTATAAACAAAGAGAAATGCCGGAAGCTCCTGAGCAAAGTTTCAGAGATTGGTACAAAAAAAATAAAAAATGAATTCAAGAGAAAAAATACTAGGGGCAATTTCAATTAATAAACCTTCATTGATTGAATTACCAGTAATTGATATTAAAAGTACTAGTAGTTTATCAGTTGATTGGGTAGACGAATTTATAAAAACCTTGGAGAGTATTGGAGGTAAGGTGGTTCAACTGTCCTCCATCGATTTAATTAAACTAGAAATTCAAGAAGCGAAACTTCGAGGTGAATATATTGTAAATACCTTGCCTGTTTTGGGTGAAGTGAACAACGAAATAAATCCAACTATGGAGGCTAGTTTATTGGAAAGTATTGACAGAGCCTACATAGAAGGCAGTATAGGGGTAGCTGAAAATGGTTCTGTGTGGCTTTATGAAAATCAAATAAAAAATCGTTTATTGCCTTTTATTTGTCAACACTTGGTAATTTGTTTGAATATCAATAAAATTGTGCCCAATATGCATGAAGCATATCAGCAGGTTGATGTGGCTAAAGAAGGATATGGAGTATTTCTAGCCGGTCCCTCCAAGACTGCTGATATTGAACAGTCTTTGGTTATTGGTGCCCATGGTGCTAGAAGTTTATTGGTTTATTTAATTAGTTAATAATAGAATAATTGGTTGCTTACATTTCATTAGGACTTTTCTTATAAATTTTTATAAAAAAAATTGCAATTTTCAAACTATTTCATAACTTAAATCAAAATTTAAAATCAACTCAATTATGAAATCAAATAATCGACGCCTTTTTATCAAAAAATCAGCATTGGCTGGAGCTGGTGTAATAGCCACTCAACTAGGCTTGAGTGCAAAAAGTTATAATCGTATCATTGGCGCCAATGATAGGGTAAGAGTAGGTGTTGTAGGTTTTTCTGACAGACACAGAGGTTCTCACATGCCTTGTTTTATGAATCATTATAAGGAAATGAATTTTGAAGTTGTAGCTGTATCTGATATTTGGAATAAGCGAAGAGAAGCAGGTGCTGCCATGTGGAAAGAAAAAATGCAGAAAGATGTAGTTGCCTGCAGAAATAATGAAGAGATGTATTCTAAGAAATTGGTAGATGCAGTTTTTGTAAGCACTGCCGATTTTCAACATGCTAACCATGCATTGGAGGCTGTAAATGCAGGCTGCGATGTGTATTGTGAAAAACCATTCGCAGAAACAATGGATGACAACCGTAGGGCATTCAAAGGAATCAAAGCTTCTAATAAAATTGTACAAATTGGATCACAAAGAAGAAGCGGATCTAATTATCATGCGGCTGATGAGTTTATCAAATCTGGTAAATTTGGAGCTATTACAATGGTAGAGTTAACATGGAATGTAAATCAACCGATGCGTTGGCGCAGACCTGCTGATGTAGCAAAGTTGCTAGAAAAAGATACTGACTGGAAAAGATTTTTAATGAATCGACCTTTCGAAACATTTGACCCTAAAAAATATTTAGAATTTAGATTGTTTTGGCCATATTCATCTGGTTTGGCTGGTCAGTGGATGAGTCACCAAATTGATACCGTTCATTGGTTTACTGATTTACAACACCCTCGCAGTGTAGTAGCCAATGGTGGTATTTATATGTGGAAAGATGGAAGAAAGAACTGGGATACCATAAACGCAACTTTTGATTATGGTCCAACCAATGATCCTAAATCTGGTTTCCAAGTTACTTTCGGATCTCGTATGCACAATGGGGATGACGCACCTACAGAAATTTACTATTCTAATGGAGGCCAATTAAATCTAGATACTAATATGGTTTCTCCAAAGGGAGGCTTGTCTGAAAAAAATGCAGCAGCTGCTGGAATCAGTTCATTTTTATTGCCTGCTTCTAAACTTTCTGTTGTTGAGCCTGTAGTGTCTTCTGCAAATACTGGTGGTGATAAACTAACGTCTAACCATGTCCGCAACTGGATGGAGTGTGTTCGCAGTCGCAAAACTCCCAATGCTCCTGTTGAAGCAGGTTATAGTCATTCAATTGCAACTATCATGACCAATGCAGCTGTGTTGAGTGGTCGTAAAGTAACTTTTGATGAAAAAGCTCAAGAGATAATGGTGGGAGGTAAGCCTTTCGATCCATATAAAAATTATTCAATCTAGACAAGTAAATAAAAAAAGATGCGATTTATTAAAAGTATTTTCTTGTTGGGTAGTTTGTTATTTTTCGTTACTAAAGCATTCTCGCAACAGGCAGTAAAGTTCGTTCAAAAAGAAACTGAAAAGAAAGTGGATGTAATGGTAGGAGGTCAATTTTTTACTGCTTATCTATACGATTCAAAGATTGATAAACCTGTATTGTTTCCACTTCAAACTGCTTCTGGCATTACAGTTACCCGCGGTTTTCCATTGGCTCCTCGAGCGAATGAAAGAACAGATCATCCGCATCATATTGGAATGTGGTTGAATTACGGAGATGTTAATGGATTGGATTTTTGGAATAATTCTGATGCTATTCCTGCCGTTGACAAACCAAAGTATGGTAGTATCCGTCATCAAAAAATTGTTAGCGTAAAAGGAGGATCAAAAAAGGGTGAATTGGTGGTTACCTCTAATTGGGTAGACATTTCTGGTAAAATTTTAATTAAGGAATTAACTACCTTGACTTTTAGCGGTGATGAAAATAGCCGGACCGTTGATCGAACTACTACCTTAACTGCGCAACAGCTAAAGGTTAGCTTTAAGGACAATAAGGAAGGATTTATGGGAGTGCGTGTTGCTAGGGAATTGGAAATACCTACACAAAAACCAGAAATTTTTACTGATGCTAATGGTGTTGCAACCAAAGTAGCTGTATTAAATAATGAAGGAGTGAATGGAACCTTTCTTTCTAGTAAAGGTATTACGGGAAATGAGGTATGGGGTACTAGAGGAAACTGGTGTATGATGTATGGTAAAAAGAATTCAGAATTTGTTTCGATTACTATTATTGATCATCCAAAAAATCCTGGATATCCTACTTATTGGCATGCTCGTGGATATGGTTTGTTTGCAGCTAATTCACTTGGACAAGAACCTTTAAGTGGCGGAAAAGAAAAATTAAATTTTGCATTGGAAGCAGGTAAGTCGGTTACTTTTAAATATAGAGTAATCGTTTCTAACGGCAAAACTCCTACAGCTGAATCTTTGGATAATGCCGCAGATTCATTTTCTAAAAAATAATGTTTTTAATCCGATACTTTTTCTACACTTACTATAAGTCCAAAATAATTTATTTTATAATTTAATAAAACTGCCCCCTTTGATTAAGGGGGCAGTTTTGTTTTAAATAGTAGTGTGTATTTCTTTTAATAGAATATAATTATATTTTTATCCCATTTACCAATCTACTTATTTGCAATGGATTGGATTCTTTTAGTTCATCAGGTAATAAATGTTCTGGGAATTCTTGAAAACAGATAGGCCTTGTAAATCGATAGATAGATTGTGTTCCTACAGAGGTGCTTCTAGAATCAGTAGTTGCAGGATACGGTCCACTGTGTACGATTGCATTACCAACTTCTACTCCTGTAGGAAAGGAATTAATATTTAGCCTTCCAGCTTTTTCTTTCAATAAATTAATGAGTGAAGCTGAATTTTTTAATTCATCCTCAGTGCCATGAACACTAGCAGTAAGTTGACCTTTTAAATGGAGGATACATTCTGTTAGTTCTTTCATGTCCTTGGCAACTATTGCAACAGAGGATGGTCCGAAAACTTCTTCTGTTAAAGAAGGATTTCCTATTAGCATTTGAGCATCTATTTGTAATAAATGCGGTTGAGCAATGGTAGCGTCAAATTCAGTTAAACCAATCGCACCTTCCGTATTTCTTTGATGGCTAATTCCTTTAAGATAAGCATCAGAAATTCCGTTGGTAAGTAACGGTACAGTTGGTTTTGTTGAAATAGCGGCAGCCAACAATTTTATAAAATTATCGGAATCCGTATTTTTTATCAATAAAAATATACCAGGATTTGTGCAAAATTGTCCAGCTCCTAATACGATCGAACCAGCAAAAGCTTCGGCTAATTCCGCTGATTTTTTTGCTAGTATTTCTGGTAAAAAAATCACGGGATTTACACTACTCATTTCTGCATAAACCGGAATTGGTTCTTCACGTCTTACAGCAGCATCATACAATGCTTTTCCGCCTATTAATGAACCAGTAAAACCTACTGCTTTGATTATTGGATGAGTAACCAATGCTTGTCCTACTTGATGACTAATACCATGAACCATTGAAAATACTCCTTCAGGCATATTGCATTTTTTTGCCGCACGGATAATTGCACCGCCTACTAACTCACAAGAAGCCGGATGCGCCGGATGCGCCTTGAAAACTACAGGACATCCTGCTGCTAGAGCAGAGGCAGTGTCGCCTCCAGCAACAGAAAATGCCAAAGGGAAATTACTTGCTCCAAAAACAGCCACTGGTCCAATGGCAATTTGCATTTGTCGAATATCTACTCTTGGTAAAGGTTTACGATCTGGTAGGGCTTTATCAATAATTGCATTTACCCATGAACCTTCTATTAGTTGAGCTGCAAATAGACGCAACTGGCCGGTAGTTCTTCCTCTTTCTCCAGTAATTCTTGCAATAGGCAAACCTGTTTCCTTACTGGCTGTTTCAATCAACTCCATATCTAAGCTTTCTATTTCTGTAGCAATACA
>CAMBTV010000151.1 GCA_945870835.1 Chitinophaga pinensis | reverse complement strand
TTTTGAAAGGGAGGGTGGGAGCCGAAAGCGTTGAATTTTGTATTTGGGCTGCACCATTTTGATCCGCATTATAGATTCGGCTAGTAGTAGGATGTTTTTGAGAAGAAAAAGTAGAAAAGTTAAATTGATAGCTATATACACCTAGAAGGAATAATAAAAAAATCAGTAAGACAGCTATTTGTTTTTTAAATT
Organism: Chitinophaga pinensis; assembly: GCA_945870835.1. Classification (GTDB taxonomy): domain Bacteria; phylum Bacteroidota; class Bacteroidia; order Chitinophagales; family Chitinophagaceae; genus Ferruginibacter; species Ferruginibacter pinensis_A. The sequence continues at coordinate 7,075 of CAMBTV010000151.1, read as the reverse complement.
TTTCCATTCATCCTTTGAATTTGGGATATAGGTATTTTTTATAGCTGACATTTTATAGCCAAATTGTAAAATCCAGTTCAATCTAAATTGTAAATCGCTCTTACAATTAATAGTTCAATTATAACAATGCCTTTAGAATTAAGACAAAGCTAAATTAAATTGTGTACAATAATAACGCAGGCTACAAATTATGATTTGAGGCAACTTGATTATTTACTAATGATTACTCTCTCCGTTTGATTAAAATTGTTTCCCGTAATTCTGATAAAATAACTACCGGCGGGTACACTTTCAATTGGAATGGAGGTCAATTTATCTTTTGTTCTCACCAATTTAAGAGTACGACCATCATTAGTAACCAATCTGATTTCCAATGTTGTATTAGGCACCTCTTTAAACTTGACAAGCAAAACCGGAGAAGCTGGATTAGGAAATACACTGGCTAAATTACTGATAGTTGCACTTGCTGGATTGCTGACGGCTGTAACTACTAAGTTAAAATTATCGCTCTCAGTTTTGCATCCAGTTGAATTGGAAATGGCTACTTTGTATAATCCAACAGCAGTAGGTTTATAAGTAGCAGTCGTGGCACCCGTGATAGATACATTGTTTAAAAACCATTGAAAACTGCTTGCAGTGGCAGTTGAAAACTCAGTCCCATTCCAACTTATTGTGGGCTTTGTTGGTGCAGCAATAACACTTAAGGTAATGGGCAATGAACCAGCCTTACAACCTCCATTAAGTACAATTGTATCGGTATATATGCCAGCCGCATTTGCTGAAAAGGTAACGCTGTTGGCTCCAGTAATAGCACTACCATCCTTATACCAATTATTACCATTAGCGGTATTGCTAGTCAACACTAAACTACCACCCGCACAAAAGCTGGTGCCAGTAGATGTAATGATAGGAGCAGTAGGTTTATCAGTCACCACAATACTGCCGGTTGAGCTGGTAGCACATCCACCCGAAAAACTGATTGAATAATTGAATGTTCCAATTGCACTAGGTGTACCACTGATGGTAGCTATATTGGATGCCCAAGCTCCTGTAACTCCAGCAGGCAATCCGCTGAAAGTAGCACCTGTAACTTCAGTTGTAGAATAGGTAATATTTGTAATGGGGGCATTGATGCATATTGTCTGAGCAGTTGATCCTGCCGCAGAAGATAGCGCGGGCGCTTTAATTTTAGAGATGGTTACTACCGATGCGGCACTCTCTGCGCTGGTGCCATCACCTACCGCCACAATCAATGAATAGCTGCCTTCAACATTGGCAACATAAGTGGTTTTGTTTGCACCAGCTATAGCATCTCCATTCAATAACCATTGATTGCCTGTAGACGCGCTGCTAGTAAAGATTACACTATCCCCCGTACAGATAGCAGTGGATTTATTAGCGGTAAACGTTGGCTTATTAATAAATATGAAATCCGCTTTGGTTGCGGTGCCTGCTGTATTGGTAATCGATATAGCTCCAGACGCTCCCTCACCTACCACCGCTTTAATGGTAGTATTGTCTACTACTGTAAAAGAAGCTGCGGCGGTGCCTCCAAAACTTACACCCGTTGCGCCGATAAAATTATTGCCAGTTATGGTAACCGTTCTTCCGGCTCCTGCACTAGTGGGTTTGAAAGAACTGATTGTAGCGTTTTGAATGACTAAAAAACCAGCCTTTGTAGCAATTCCACCTGGAGTGGTTACACTGATTATTCCTCCACTACTTGGACTTGTACCTACCACCGCAGTGATAGAGGTAGCACTGTTGATGACAAAGGAAGCAGCTGCGGCGCCCCCGAAATTTACAGCTTTAGCTCCAGTAAAATTAGTGCCGGTGATCGTTACCGAGGTACCCGCTGTACCAAAGGATGGGGTGAAAGAAGTAATGGTAGGGGCAGCGGCTTCTGAAAAACCTAGGGAGGAAAATAATCCCCTGCCATGAGTAGCCCCAATTACTAAATAGTCAGCATCTCTCATCTGTAACATCTCTGTTCTAACATTGGCAAAACCAGTATTTTTGGCAGTCCAATTGGGCGTTGCGTTATCAAAATTAGTAGTTCCATAAACACCCAATTCAGTAGCTAGCAAAACTTCAGTAGTAGGGTGATTGGGGTTAAACAAGGCCCATCTGACAGGCATATTCTTAAAGTCACCCATTTTATTTATCCATGTAGTGCCGCTGTCGGCCGAGTACCATATTTTATTAATTCCGTAGTTAAAATAAGTCACCAGTAATTCACTTTCATTTCTACCAACCTCTATGCAAGAGATTGCACCAACGGGCAAATTTGAGGTTATATTAGCCTCTACTGGCTTGCCTCCTGCATCGGTTACTCTTATCAGCTTTCCTGAAACGGTGCCTATATACAATGTAGTCGAAGCCAATGTGTAAGGAGACACTTTAAATGCTGAAACAGCGGAAGATAAATTGGCGATATCAACAGTTGACAAAACAGGTGTGGTGGTTATATTTTTAACCAAGTTGAGCGTTCCTCCTGTTGTGCTACCCGAACTTTTATAGGTATATAAAGCATGTTGGTTATTGTCGTAACAGGCAGGGTTTATAAAAGCACTAGTGGCACTGGCCGCAGTTTCCGTTAGAATTTTATTGGTGAATGAATTTTCTATCCCCCCGTTAGTAGATAGAAAAAAATTGTTGTATACGTAACTGTTGATTTGATAAGTGGGATCTTGCTGATCAATAAAGCAAAATCCGCCATCTCCTCCGCTCACATCCACCGTGGAATTCATTCCGTCTGCTGAATAGCGTTGAGTACCGTTGTCCTGTGCTCCAGCTAAATGGTTGTGAACCCCTGGGGTTGGATAAATGGCTGCTGAATAAAACTGGGTTACATTGAAATTTTTATTGCGAGAGGCAATTACATCAGCAGTAGAAGCAGTTGAAATACTTGAAGTAAAATAGACACCTCCATCTGTTCCAAAAAGAACAGTGGATGAAGAGCCGGGTTTATAGCTCACCACATGTTGATCAGCATGAACGATAGAAGTTTTGAGAATATTCATGCTGGCATTGTTGGACCACTTACTTATTTGAGTAAAATTTGCACCTTCATTGGCAGAGCGAAACAAATTGATCCCGCCTACTATTACTGTTTTAGGATCATTGGGATCCACCTCTATTGCTTGATCGTAAAAAGCCTGTCCACGTGTAAAATCGTCTGTGGGAATTGCGTTGTCTGCGTCATCGGGCTGGGCAATATCTACCCAAGTAGCTCCATTGTCGGTTGATTTACGAAGTATAATAACCCCTCCTTGTCCGTAGGTATTGTCTGTTTTTCTGTTTTCCATAAAACTGTACACATAATTGGAATCAGAGGGAGCGCAGGCTACAGAAACTCTTCCGTTGGATGCATCCGTAAGTGTGTTTGAAACATTCCAAGTAACACCATCATCCGAGTACAAAACACGTCCACCTCCTCTATCGGCACCACTGTAGGGGCTGGATTTAGTACCTAGCCAAATTCGGTTAGAAGCGCTAATGCTTATGGAAGAGGCAATGGTTGGTGGACCAGTGCTTGGTATTCTTGGAAGTACTTGAGTCCAGGCGCTTCCTCCATCTTCGGAACGGTATAAGCCAATCATTGATCGAGGATCATTTGCATAAAACCAAGCTCCTTCATAGTATCCTGCATCCGATGCTACATAAATTACTCCCGTGGGCGTATTGTTAATTAATTCTGTTCTGACAGCAATGTCATTGATATAGCACATGTTTTGGGTGCTAGTTAATTGGCTCCAGCTGGTTCCGCCGTTGGTAGTTTTCCAAACCCCACCACCTATAGATGCCCCTACTCCATAACCTTCTCCAGTACTTACATAAGCAATCTTTGGATTTTTGGGATCAAAAACAATACCGGTGATGGAAAGTGTGCTCCAAAAGTCATCTGCTTTTACCCAAGCTGAATTGGCATCGGTAATATTGTTGTTGTACCAAAGACCTCCTGAAACTCCTCCCGCCCAAACTTTGTTATCAGTAGAAGGGTCCCAAGCAATTGCACGGGTTCTTCCTCCAACATTATTAGGTCCACGCTCTGTCCAGTTGGTTGCTGAACTGGTATTGTCACCCGGCATTCGGTTAGCCCTGATGCCTGAATTTCTTGAAAGGGGATGATTTTTTTTGATAATCTCGGTCAGTACTTCAGGGGTAGGTCTTTTTAAAACAGGGTTCATTGTTCTAAGAAAATCTTGCTGGTAAGCGAGGTCAGGCCTATCGGGTTTTCTTTCGTTCTCTTCCTTCGCCTCTGCTGATTCCTCTTCATTTTCTTCTAGCTTCTTATTGTTAAAAGGGTGCGCCTTTAAAAAAGCTTCGTATTTTTCGCGAGCAGTTAAAACTAGGTGATTAGGAGATTTTGCTTTCTCAGGCTTCTTGGAAAAAGATTCCTTCTGAATTGGAGCAACTTCGTTGGAATTTACTTTTGGAATACTCGCCTGAAATTTACTGTCAGGTAAATTTTTGAGGGTAAAAGTTTGGTAAAAGTAGACACTCAAAAATAAACACGCTAGGACAAGCAGGCTGGTAATTGGATTTTTATATTTTTTCGGTAAATTCATTTTGATAACTTTTAACCTCATTTCTTTTTAAAGGAGAGTCATTATTTATTTTATTAATTGCAGATAGCATATTATTACATTTAACGATTGGGTTTTGTTGTATTTTATTAGTAAAAACTCTTCTGCTACTATGTGAAAATATTGATTTTGTATAATTTTACCCAATTTTTTTATCAAAAAAACGGGAATATTTTTTTAATAAGTTGGTTCTTAATTTAGCACCTCTTTTTACTGGTTCGTTGATAACAAGTTGTAATTTTCAGCAGTCTCTCGCCTCAAATAATTTTTGAAGCAATCTTTTATTTGGATTATTGTTTTACCTTTCATCTATATAAAATTGACATTTCAACCATCTAAAACGATTTGCTTATGAGCTCCAGAAAAAAATTCATTCATCAATCCTCTTTGCTTTTAGGAAGCGGTTTATTGGCATCCTCCTTGGATAGCCAGGCATTTGCTATTTTTAAAAACCGAGTTGCACCCAGCGACCAGCTGAATATTGGGGCAATTGGTATTAATGGAATGGGCTGGGCTGATGTAAAAGCGGCATTAAAAGTGCCGGGGGTTAATTTAGTGGCCGTTTGTGATGTTGATAGCAATGTAATTAAAAAGCGATTGAGTGAGCTTCCTTCGGATAAATATGATGTATCTAAAATCAAGGTATTCGAAGATTATAGAAAATTACTTGAGCTAAAAGAGGTGGATGCAGTAATCATCGGCACTCCAGATCATTGGCATGCATTAATAATGATTCACGCCTGTCAAGCGGGTAAAGATGTATATGTAGAAAAGCCGGTAGGTAATTCAATAATTGAATGTAATACGATGGTTGCCGCACAGCAAAAGTACAATAGAGCAGTTCAATGCGGTCAGTGGCAAAGAAGCCAGCAGCATTTTCGAGATGCCATCGATTTTGTACATAGCGGCAAATTGGGAAATATTCGCACCGTAAAAGTTTGGTGTTACCAAGGTTGGATGCGCCCTGCTCCGGTAGTTCCAGATAGCGCTGTTCCTGCGGGCATCAATTATAAGCAGTGGCTAGGGCCGGCTACGACTAGGCCCTTTAATGCAAGCAGATTTCATTTTAATTTTCGTTGGTTTTGGGATTATGCAGGCGGCCTAATGACCGATTGGGGAGTTCATTTATTAGATTATGCTTTGATTGGTATGAAAGCGCCTACTCCCAAAACAATTGTAGGATTGGGTGGAAAATTTGCTTATCCTGAATTGAGCGAGGAAACGCCTGACACCCTTACTACTTTATATGAGTTTGATGGCTTCAATTTAGTATGGGATTCAGCCATGGGCATTGACAATGGTTCATATGGAAAAGACCATGGCATTGCGTTTATAGGCAATAACGGAACCTTGGTTTTATACCGCGGCGGTTGGGAAGTGATTGAGGAAAAGCAAAGTAAATCAAAGGCAAGTTCTCCATTTCATAAACCAACAGATAATGGACTAGATAAACATATGGAAAACTTTGTTAGTGTAGTAAAATCTCGCAAAATGGAAGATTTAAATTGTTCTATTCAGGCGGGGGCTCATGTGGCAACGGTAGCACAGATGGGAAATATTTCATTTCGTACTGGAAAAAAATTGACTTGGGATAAAACGAAAGGACGCTTTACGGATGAAGCAGTTAACGCAGCCTATTTATTAAAACAATATCATAACGGATATAGCTTACCAAAAATTATAATCTAAAAATGAACCGCAAAATATTTTACAGCTTAGTTCTTACAGCCTTCATTACAATGACCGTTTATGGTCAACAAAAGGCTACACCTGAACAACCAGAATATTACAGTCCTGCTCCAAAAGTAATTACCCCAGGGTCAGCAAATTTTGGCGCCCCCTCAGATGCCATTATTTTATTTGATGGAAAAAATTTAGATGAGTGGGAGCCTACTAGGCGTTCTGCTTCCATTGAAAAATGGACATTGGTAGATGGCACGATGCTGGTAAACAAGAAGTCAGGGGATTTTCAAACTAAAAGAAAGTTCAAAGATTTTCAGTTGCACATAGAATACCGAATTCCTTCTGATATCAATGGTAGTGGGCAATCTCGAGGAAATAGCGGCATTTTTATGGCGGCATTACCCGGGGGTTCTGGGGGATATGAATTGCAGGTGTTGGATAATTATAACAATAGCACTTATGTGAATGGTCAGGCGGGAAGTATTTACAAGCAAAATCCCCCGATGGTAAATGCCTGTCTTAAGCCGGGTGAGTGGCAGCGATATGAAGTAGTTTGGATTGCCCCTAGGTTTAAGGAGGATGGAAGCATAGAGTCATCGGCTCGAGTTACTGTTTTCCATAATGGAGTGCTAGTGCAAAACAATCTGGTATTAACGGGCGACACACCATATTTAGGTAATACTGAATATAAAAAGAATAGTCCGTCGCCGATTAAACTGCAGGCGCATGGCGATAAAAGCGAACCTATTAGCTATCGGAATATCTGGTTAAGGGAGTTATAGCTTTTCAGTAAATGATGGGTA
>CAMBTV010000150.1 GCA_945870835.1 Chitinophaga pinensis | reverse complement strand
TGGGGCTCGAACCCAGGACCCCATCATTAAAAGTGATGTGCTCTACCAACTGAGCTATCGAGTCTTTTTTATTTTCCTTGAACGCGGGTGCAAATATATGACGATATTATTTATTTTTCAAAGCAATTTTGTTTTAAATTTGCCTTTTTTTATTAATTACTCTTAATGCCTTATTATATAAGGTTTTATCTATGAAAAAAGTTGTTTTGGTTGGTTATATGGGTAGTGGAAAGTCGGTAATTGCGAGTCAGTTAGCTAATAAATTGGGGATAACTTTCATAGAATTAGATGCTTGTATTGAAAAAAAATGCAACCTCTCGGTGCCGGCTATCTTTGATAAATATGGCGAATTGTATTTCAGAAAGTTAGAAAGAGAACTTTTTTTAGGATTAATTCAGGATACTTCAAATGATTTAATTATCAGCACCGGCGGTGGAACTCCATGTTACTATAATAACCATGAGTTGTTAAATGCAGAAGGGGTAGTTTCGGTATACTTAAAAGCGTCTATTACTACTTTGGCAAATAGATTGAAGAAAGATAGAGCTTCTCGCCCTTTATTAGCTAATTTAAATCCGGATAATATACCTGAATTTATTGCCAAGCATCTTTTTGATAGGAATTATTATTACAATCAAGCAACCTATACTGTAGTTGTAGATAATAAAAGTGTAGCACAAATTACTTCTGAAATAGCCGATTTATTAGTTTAATACTGCGTAGCTATCAGTTTTTTCAAATACCACAGTAACGTGTTCTAAAGAAGATGTTGATAATGAAATTCCTTTAAAATCGACTTTTATTGGATATTTTTTATGATTTCGATCGACTAAAACAGCAGTTTTAAATTTTTTTAAAGGCACATCCAAAAAATGTTTAACACCATACATTAGGGTAGAACCCGAATTTAACACATCATCTACTAAAACAATTCCTTTATTTTGATATGCTTCTTTTGAAATAGAAGTGCTAATTTCTGAATTTGGATTTTGTTTGTTCATTTTTACTTCACATAGAATTACTTCTAGCGGTGAAATAGTTTGTAAAACACGAGCTATTTTTTCAGCAAAAATATATCCATTAGATGCAATACCTGCAATAACAATGCTTTCTTCTTCTACGAAAGTTTCATAAATTTGGTAAGCAATACGCTTGATTTTGTGATCAATTTCAGTTTGGGATAAAATTTTATTTGCTGTCATAAAAATTATTTTTTTGTAAAGATAAAAAAGAGTTCCTTTTTGTTTAATGTTTTTCAAAATATTAATAACCTATTCTATATCGGATTTAAATTCTAAATCGTCTAAATCCCTACGGTCTTTTTTGGTAGGTCTTCCAGTTCCTGTTTTTCTGTAATGCTCTTTAGATAATTTTAATAATTCCAAATGAGCAAAGGCTTCAGCCGGAGTTATATCATTGCGGTAGATGTCCACCAGTTTGGCGCCCACTCGATTTTCTGGAATATCCAGCACTGTAATTATATGTACAATTTGATCTTTTCTAAAGGTGATTTTATCTGTAGGAAAAACTTCTCTAGAAGCTTTTGCCACCTGACCATTTACTGTAATGTGGTTTTTCTTGCAAGCTTCGGTAACCATATTTCTGGTTTTGTAATACCGCATACACCACAAATATTTATCTACTCTCATAAATTTATCTAAAATCAACGTTAAATCCTTTACAAAAATAAATCAATATTGTATCTTGCGCACTTAAAATTTGATGAATAATGAAGAATATTTTTAAAATACTTTCTGTTTTTGCAATTTTTGTAGGAATAGCAGCTTGTACAAGTACTTCAACAGAAGAACCAGAAGCACCACGAGACTATGCAACGCAATATGCTACAGATCTTGCTGCTATTGATTCTTATATCAACACGCATTACTTAACGTTTGATGCTGATTATAATGTTACCTTTGATACTTTGTTGCCTACAAGCGGTCATTCATCAATAAGAACTGACACTGCTTTTCAATTAAAAGACACTACAGTTGTTGAAGATGGTATTGATTATAAAGTTTATTTTATTAAATTTAGAGAAGGTACAGAAAAGCGACCAACTCAAGTGGATTCAATTCATATTGCTTACAAAGGAATTAAATTATTAAAAAGTGCCCCTTTTGATCAAGCTGTTACTCCAACTTGGTTTAGATTACAAGAGGTAATTACAGGATGGTCTCATATTATTCCAAACTTTAAAACCGGAACTTACACTCCAGGTACAGGTGGAAATCCAACAACTTTTAATAACTATGGTGCTGGAGTAATGTTTTTACCCTCAGGTTTAGCATATTATAATGGTTCAGCTGGATCAATTTTACCCTATTCACCAATTATTTTTGCATTTAAATTACATGAACTACGCTACCGTGATCATGATGCAGATGGCGTATTTTCTAAAGATGAAAGAAAATTAGACCCAACTGTAAGCGCGTTAATCAGATGGAAAGAAAATCCAGGTGGAAATTTATTGAAAAAAGATAATACCGGTGCAATAGTTACCGATGTGCCTTTTTTAGATACAGATGGTGATGGATATCCTAATATGTATGACATTGACGATGATGGTGACCGTGTTATGACTCGAGTTGAGATAAAAAATCCAACAGGCGGATTGTATTTATATAATATGATTCCGGATTGCAGTGGTTCTGCTTCAAACCCTAATCGTTTAAGAAAGCATATCGATCCTACTTGTCAGTAAAAAAATCCCGTTCAATAGAACGGGATTTTTTTACTTATTCTCTAATTCTTTTCTGGCTTTAATTAGTTTTTTCAATTTCTTACCATAAAGTGAATTGGCAATTTTTGGTGTCATTGATTTTTCGATGGTATCTAAAAATTTTAAATTGATATCATAAATTTCAGCAACAGCTAAATAAGGCGCTACATCATAATCGGCATGGTTTACTGCAAAATTGGTAGTATATAGATATTTTCTTCTCAAAATATCATCCTGTTCTTGTTGGATTAAGTCCAATTGTTCCGTGTTATTGTTTTTATAGGCTTCAAATCTTTTTTGAATTAAATCTAAATTTTGATCTACATAACGCGAAACTACTTTTTTGTATTCATCATAAAGTTCTTGATTTTTAGATCCAGAAATTTTAGCATCGGCAGTAAAAAAATCTAAAGAGGTTTCAATATTGATATTTCCAGGTTCCACAAAGAATGGCATGTTCGTATCAACCGAATTGGTAACTCCGCGATCAATAAAAAGGTACAACATTTCTGGAGAATCTATTTTTAAATCACTTGTAAAGTGAGAATCACCATCAATTTTTATGGTATCTATAGCTACAAGTGTCGTGTCTTTAATTCTTTGAATGTAAAGCGTTCCTTTTTTGAACCCTTTTATGTTTCCGGTTATGTGAAGATTTTTATCGGTTTTTTTCTCCTCACAAGCAGAAAAAACTACAAGTGCTAATAAGGCAATAATTGTTTTTTGCATGGTTTATTTATTTTCGGCAAAATAATAAAAAAATCCTCGTTTTATTATATAAAACGAGGATTTAAATAGAAATTAGTTTTGATTATTTTTTTAACCAAGCTTCTTTAAGTGCTACTTTAGAAGTGTCAACATTATAATAACCTTCTGACTCTTCATAAGCTAATGTTACTTTACCAGAAAGCGTCATTTCTTTTCCGTCTCTTTTAATTTTCATTGATATTGCATCACCGTCATTCCATTTTTGAGCAGCGGTCATTAATTCTGAAATTTGATCTAAGTTGTACTCGGTTCCATTAATAGCAGAAATAATATCGTCTCCTTTTAATCCTAATGAAGTTAAAAATGGACTCAAATCATTATTGGTTTTAACTTTTATTTCTTTGTTGCTTCCACCTGTTATACCTGCCGATTTTTTATTAATAAATGGATTTACAGCTTTTTTTATTTTAGTTTTTGCAATTCCCATTTTGGCAAAATAATCATCGTAGTTAATTGGATTAGGTCCAGCTACATAAGTGTTTAAAAATGCACCAACTTCTGGGTAGGTCAAGTCTGTTATTTTTGCAAATAAGTCTTTATCATTAAAGGGTCTTAATGGACCAAATTGGTTGGTTAGTTTTTGCATTAAATCTAAAATCCCTCGTTCTCCATTGCTTTTCTCACGAATAATAATGTCAATACACATGCCTATTAAAGCACCTTTTTCATATACATTTAAGTACTGGTCTTTGTAGGGTGACACTAATACATTTTCACTCATTACTGTAAATGGCATGGTGTCATTTTGTCTTTTTGAACCTTTAATTTTTCCAATCATTCTTTTGTAGAAAGCTTCTTCTGTAATAAGTCCTTGGTTTACTTGAAAAAGATTAGCAAAATATTCGGTTACTCCCTCATACATCCATAAATGTTGAGACATTTTTGGATCGTTAAAATCAAAATAATGAATTTCATTAGAATGCACTCCAAGAGGCGTTACAATATGAAAGAACTCATGAGAAACAACATCAATAATTTGTTTACCTAGTGCAGCATTTGGCATCATTTCTGGAAATACTACCGAAGTGGAACTGTTGTGTTCCAACGCACCAAATCCTTTTGCATCTTTTCCGTTCATATCAGATAAATAAAGAAGAACGGTATATCTTTTGTTGCTGTTAATTGGGCCTAAAAATTTCTTTTGAGCACGCATACATTTTTCTAAATCTGCAGATAAATCTTTAGCGGTATGAGTTCCAGTAGGAGAATACACACTAAATAATATTTCCATTCCATCAACATTAAAAGTAATGTAGTTTGGAGCTGAATACATGATGGGATTGTCTACAAGATCATTATATCTAGCTACAGAAAACACATCAGAAGTTGTGCTACTATCTGAATCTACAAGCGATGTAGCTCCAAAAAGTGTCTCAGGATGTGTGATGGTTAAAGTATAATTTAGATCTTTTTTATTGGTAAAATATCCTACAAAACCGTGATTGTTGATAAGGAAGTTTTTTCCTTCCATAATGTTAGTTCCTGCAGGAGAAAACACGCCTTTTCCGAAACCACCATTTCCTTCAATGTCAAAGGTGTCGTTTACCCAATAGGTAACTTTACTTAATTTATTTGCGTTTTTAATTTGCCAAGAATCTTGATCTAGTTTGGTTACTTCTAACTCATTTCCTTTAGAATCCATAGCTTTTAAATCGTCAATGAATTTACCATAATCATCAACAGAATACGTTCCCGGAATAATTTTAGGAAGGTTGTAAACGATTTCTTTTTCTGTAATTGTTGGAGCCAAAACGGTTACTTGCACTTTGTCCTCTTTTACTACATTAAGGTCAATTGTAACTTCAACTTTTTGATTCTTTTTCGATTGTGCTGTTGCTTGGTAACTAATGAATAAAGTGGCAATAGCTACACCTAAAATTATTTTTTTCATATTTTTTGATTTTCAAATATTAGTATTTATAAAAGAGTATTTGTTACAATTTAAATTGAATTAATAAACAGTGTAATGCTGGAAATTAGCTCGGGCATTACAGGAATATTCGGACTGTTGTAGGATTTTGCATTATCCTCATCAACCAAAATTTCCTTAAAAATATGGTTCATGTTTTCGATGATTTTCAATTCTGATTTTGGGTTGGCTGCATGCAATAATTGGGCATCGCTTGGAGGAACCTGAATGTCTTTAGTTCCATTTAGAATTAAAATTGGAATGTCCAGTTTATTAATCTCTGTTTGAGGATTGTATTTAATCCACGAAATCATATACGGCTGCACGCTTTCTCTAAAGAGTGAAGCTAACATTGGGTTTTTATTTTCAAATGTTTTTCCTGCTTTTAGCGAGGTCAATCCTTCTTGAGCAACTTCTTTCATTTTTGGCGATTGTTTGCCCAATTGTTCAAGCAAAACTTCATCAATGCCTCTTCCTGCTCCGGCTATTGAAACAAAACCATCAGCATTGTTAAATGCTGCAACCATTCCAATAAGGGAGCCTTCGCTGTGTCCTGCAATAATTATTTTTGAATATTTTTTTTGAGATTTAAAATAGGTTACCACATCTTTCGCATCTTTTATAAAATCTTCAAAAGACAACGTTTTTTCGTCTAATGTCTTTGCAATCATTTGTGCAAAAATTCTTTTATCATAACTGTAAACTGCAATGCCGTTTTTGGCCAATCCTTCAGCCAGAAATTTTAAAGAATTATTAATTCCGCCTACGGTGCTATTACCACTTCGGTTAGTAGGGCCAGAGCCTGCAATAAGAATTACTAATTTTGTTTCAGGAGTTTCTTTGTAAGGAGAGAAAAGAGTTCCTTTAATAAGTGAATTTACTTCTATTTCTTGTTTGGTTATATTATCTTCTTGAGAAAAAGCAATGCAATTGACAAGTAATAAAATCCATAATATTTTTTTCATAACTAAATATTTACAACAAAATTAAGCTTTTGTTGTAATAGATAGTGTTAAAAAAAGCGATAATTTCTTATCGCTTGGAGATTTTATTATGGGTAATTTGTCTTTGAAGTTTGCATTTAAATCGGTCAATGCCATTCACTCGTAATTTAGCATGCTTAGTTGCTCTGCCTTGCACGCGTTCGCGCCACATTTTGAAACTTGACGCTTTCATTTCGCGTCGCATAATTTCAATAGTTTCCTGTTCGGAAATGCCAAACTGAAAAGTAATCGCTTCAAATGGGGTTCTATCTTCCCAAGCCATTTCAATTATTCGATCTATTTGAATTTCGGTGAATTTGTTTTCTTGCATGACGCAAAAATCGTTAGAAAACTAAAAAACTCTTGTTGAACAAGAGTTAAATTTTCATTAATCGAATTTATTTTTCATGTAATATTTACCATCTAAATCGTCAAAATCATCTTCAACCATTGGTTTTGGCTTTGGTTTGCTTGCGGTAACTTTCTTTTTCCAAAGCTCAAAGTTGTCTTTGGATAATCTTTTTCGCATTAATTCGGTTACTTCATTTTCGGTAATTCCAAATTCTGCTTTTAATACTTCAAAAGGCTTTCTTTCCTCTTGGGCCATGCTGATAACTCGTTCTATTTGTTCGTTGTCTAGCTCTACTCTTTTACTTTTTTTCATTAGTCGAAAAGCACTGTTAGTGTTAATTAGTATTCTGTTTAATTAAATTCTAATTCAATATTAAGAAAAAAAATAATTACTTTTTTAAAACAAATTAAATTTTTAATCAATATAAATTAAGATTGGTTGTAATGTTTCATTAAATAATAGGTATTTACACATAAAATAAAGGCATTTGTAATTATTATAGGCCATGAAATTGCAAGCATAATTCCGTATCCAATAAATAAAATGGCGCCAATTGAGTTTATAATTCTAAGTTTTATAATGTTCTTCATTAAAAATGAAATCATTAATACTAAGGAGGCTAAATAGCCTATTAATTCG
>CAMBTV010000149.1 GCA_945870835.1 Chitinophaga pinensis | reverse complement strand
TCTATTTCCAATACTTTTAAATCCTTATTTAGGATATGCAATATTAGCTCAGTACAATACATGGAGGTAGAATCCTCGAAATTACCTTTGTGATCAAATGGAATATTTTTTTTAAGATGGTATTTAGCCAAAGCAGCTATTTGGTAATTGGTGTTAGTAGCGGACGACTTAAAACGGGTAATTAATACTTTGTGGGGTTGAGAATACTTTAAAAATTCATCTAAGTATTGAATTTGCATTCCATCTATTTTGGAAACATCTGATGAAAGCGAATGCACAACGGCCCATTTGCCGTTTTCAATAACTAGTATTCCTGCATGGGTTACATCGAAGGGAGGTTGGTTGAGATGCGAAGCTATCATGTCACTAAAGTAACCAAAACCTCTTCTTAGAATAAAATCACCTTCCTTAATTTTTGCAATTTCAGTTCTTGAAATCCTGGAGTAACTGAGTTTATTTTTTACTTCTCTTTTTTCTACTAATGAGTCAAAATAGAAAAATATTTTTATGCCGATTGTTATAAAAAAAAGTACTCCAATAATAAAATAAAATATTTTAAGTTTCATTTTATTATTGGAGTAAAATTATTTAATAAATATTAATGAGCAGTAACGGTGGTATCTGTACTATGCAAAAGCGAAGTATCAGCAGTATTTTGCATTCCGGTAGTATCCATTGTTCCAGAAGCTGAATTGTCTCCTCCCATTCCTTCTTTATTCATTCCTTCTTTTTTAACAGCAACCAACCATTTGCCATTAACTTTTCTCATTGGAATTTTCTCTTCTTTTGAAGTTGCTTTGTCTTTAAAATAAACTATAGCAGTAGAATCCTTAACTTCAGATTTTACAAAAATCAATTCTTCAGCAGAAGCTTTTTTAACATCGCTGCTTTTGCTAGCCGAATCTCCCATTTTACTGAATGATGCCATTAATTCTATCAAGCCTTTGGTTTCTTCATCTGATAATTTTTTAGCTTCCTCCCAATTTTGTTCTTTCATAGCCTTAGTAAATTGAGTTGCTACATCCTCTGGTTTTTGGCTATTAGAACAAGAAAATAAAACAACAGAAGAAATTAATAGCAAAGCAAATAATTGAATACTTTTTTTCATTTTTTTTTTGATTTAGATAATTTTCAAATTTAACCAAATTTTAATAGTATTTTTTTAAAAAACTGAGATTATTCAATCTTAACTATTTGATAAAGTTAGCTTTGGAAATCATCTTTTCTATTCAAAATATATTAATTATTTTTTTATTATTTTTTTCTTTAGAAATCAGACAGTTATTTTATTTAATTCATATATTAATCATTGCTTTATTTCTCTTTCTTTCATGCTTCAATTCTTTTTTATTTTAAAAATGCAAATACTTTAAAGATGTATTTATAGATCAAACTGAATTTTTTATTCGTTTATTGTTAATTTCAGGTTGATTTTTTAAATAATTTCTAAAAAAGAAAGCTTGATGTGAGAATTTGTAAATTATTCATAACTTCCCTTTTCAAATTGTATACAGTTACAACTGTTTTCTTTTTCAATTAAAAAAATCGAATTTATTTGATGAATGATTTAAAATGATCAGTTAAACCACTAATTAAAATTAAAAAAATGAGCAAAAAAAGAAACATTACTAGACGAGGCTTTATCCAGTCTTCGTCTGCTGCTGCAGCAGGATTTATGATTGTTCCGCCAAATGCGATCGCTGGTTTAGGCCACAAGGCTCCTAGCGACAAACTTAATATTGCTGGAATTGGTATTGGAGGAATGGGAAGAGGTAATCTAGAGCGTATGTCGGGTGAAAATATTGTTGCATTGTGTGACGTTGATTGGGGAGTTGGTAGAAATAATGTTCCTAAAGTTTTTGATACCTATCCAAAGGCAGCAAGATATCAAGATTGGCGCAAGATGTTTGATGAAAAGGCCAAAGATATTGATGCAATCATGGTAGCTACTTCTGATCATAACCACGCCGGTCCTTCGGCTTATGGAATTACATTGGGTAAGCATGTGTATTGTCAAAAGCCAATGACACATTCTGTATACGAATCTCGTTTGTTAACTAAACTTGCTGCAAAGTACAAGGTGGCTACTCAAATGGGTAACCAAGGATCTTCTGCTGAAGGTGTTCGATTAGCTTCTGAGTGGATTTGGAATGGTGAAATTGGTGAAGTTAAAAGTGTAGAAGCTTATACCAATCGTCCAATTTGGCCTCAAGGTTTGAAAGTTCCAACTGAAACGGTTTCAGTTCCAGATAGTTTGAATTGGGATCTATTTATCGGTCCAGCAAAGAAGCGTGCTTATAATCCTGCTTATCATCCTTGGGTATGGCGTGGATGGTGGGATTTTGGAACAGGTGCTTTAGGAGATATGGCTTGCCACGTAATGCATCCAATTTTTACTGCACTTAAATTACAATATCCAACGCATGTAATTGGAAGTTCAACTCCATTGATGCCGGATAGTGCTCCTAGTGCACAAATCGTTCACCTTACTTATCCTGAGCGTAAAAGACCAAAAGGTTTAAAAATAAATCTTCCAGAAGTTAAGGTGACTTGGTATGATGGCGGATTGAAGCCTGAATTCCCAATGAACTGGCCTGCTGATAGAAAACAAGATTCTGGTGTTATTTTCCATGGTACCAAAGACAGTTTGATTTGTGGAGAATACGGTACCGATCCAATTCTACTTTCTGGTAGAGTTCCTAATGTTGAAAAAACACTTCGTCGTGTTGAAGGTACGCACGAGCAAGATTGGATCAGAGCATGTAAAGAGAGTCCAGAAAATCGCATCTTGTCTTCATCCGATTTTAGCGTTTCTGGTCCATTCAACGAAATGGTTGTAATGGGAGTTCTTGCAGTTCGTCTTCAGTCTTTGAACAAAGTTTTACATTGGGATGGACCTAATATGAACTTTACTAATATCACTGATAATGATAAATTAAGAATCAGCAGAAATGAAACCACTTCGGCAAAAGATTTTGCTGCAGAATTAATTAGACATACATATCATAATGGTTTTACATTGCCTGATATGCCTGTTTAATTGAATGAATAAAATTGATAAGAGGGGCTCAGATTATATCTGAGCCCTTTTTTTATTTACCTTCTTTACAACCAAGAGTTATTTTAAATTTATAATTTAAAATTCTGTCTTAAGTTACCGTCTTGTCAATGGAAATTTTTCAGCTACAATATTTCCTATATTTGATACTACTATTATTTGAAGCCTAATCAAATTAGAAAACTATGAATTGTAAATGCTGGATTGCAATACTATCTATCTTCTTTAGTGGAGTAAATCTTCTAGCACAAAAAGCAGATTCACCCACGATAGTAAATTTTAAAATTATAGATGCTTCTACAGCAAAGGTCACTCCAGCTATGATTTGTTTGATGGACTTAAAAGATAGTTCAATCCATACCCCCTCACTGAAATCAGTAGTTGGATCACTCTCTAAAATTTCAGATTTTTATAAAGGCATTGAATTTAGTTCACTTAAAAATTGGACAGGACCCATTAGAAAAATGAATGGAATTGGAACCAATGATGACCGAAGTTTTGTGTATGGTTCATTGCCCTCACTTCCCTATTGGAAAGCTCCTGTGATTTATCAAGTATCAGGTGATTTTGATGTCGAATTAATGCCAGGTAAATATCGTATCAGTATTGAACATGGGAATGAATATATCCCAATAGGGGAAGATTTTGTTATCACAGGTAAAGAGGCGACCATTCAAAAATCTTTTGTACTTAAACGTTGGATTAATCTTCCTAAACTAGGTTGGTATTCTGGTGATGTGCATGTTCATCATCCAACCACCAAAAAGGAGCACAAAGATTTTTTACTTGAATATGCTACTGCCGAAGATGTTCACATGGCAAATGTTCTTGAGATGGGCCACCATTCAGATGCTAACACTGATTTTAAACAAGAGGGCTTTGGTGAAAAGTTTAGAATATGTAAAGGAAATATTTGTCTAGCTTCTGGTCAAGAAGGTCCCCGCAGTGATTTCGGACATATCATTGGACTAAATATTAATCAATTTATAAGAGAGCCTGATCCTGGTTATAATTATTATGATCTTGTATTTAAAAAGCTTCATCAACAGCCTGGCGCAATAGTTGGTTTCGCTCATTTTTCTTGGAATGGTTGTAGTTTGCCTCGTGGTTTTCCTTGGTATGTCACTTCTGGAGAAATTGATTTTGTAGAATTACTTCAGTTTTCGAAAATTAATACACTTGATTATTACGATTATCTAGATCTTGGCTTTAGACTGACTGCTGCTGCTGGAAGTGATATTCCATGGGGTTCTACGATGGGTGAGGTGCGCACTTTCGTTTATACAGGAAAAAATTTCTCCGCTAATAAATGGTTTGAAGGCCTTAAAGCAGGTAACACATTTGTATCCAATGGCCCAGCCATTTTTTTGAATGCAGAGGGCAAAATTCCAGGCTCGGAAATTATTAAACGGAAAGGTTCTTCCACCGTACTTTCTGTTAAGGGTATTTCTAACCCTGCTATAGGAGTGATTACTAAGATTGCTATTTACAATAGTGATGGATTGGTAGCTGAAAAAATCAATACTGGAAAAGAAGATTCCTTAGTCTTAAAGATAAACCATACCCTTACCCATAGTCAATGGCTTGCTGCTGCTGTGTTTTGTGAAAATAGTGCCGTTGCGCATACTACCCCTATTTATTTTATAGTAGATAATCAACCTACCTGGAATGACAAAAAGGCTCCGGCTATTATTTTAAAACAAGAAGAGGCCATTAATAAAACAGAGCAGGAGGAAAAAGCATTGCCTCATCCTGATCAAGGAATTTTAACAAGGCTAGCAAATGCAAAAGTGTTTTATAAAAATTTGCGTGAGCATATTCAAGAAACAGGGATTAAGAATAAATAGGGTTACTATATTGTATTCAATAGGGTAAAAAATAATTATCTTAAATTCGTACCAAAAGAGTTGAAAATTTCTATTAATAAAAATAAACAGTATTAACCGTTCAAAATTTAAATTAAATGAATACTAAAATCCATCCACTAAGTCGAGAAGTGATAACCTATTCCCAATTTGTAAGTCGGCTAACGTCAATTGCAGGAATTGTTTTATTGATTATCTTTTTTGTATCTCCTTCAATACTTTTTGCTAACAACCTTTCAATCTTCGATAAAGGAAAATCAACGTTAACTCCCAAGCCGACTCCGAAAAAACAGAGTTGGGCAGAAAAATTGGGATTTCCTGCTGGTAAAAAAGTTTTTTTATTACACATTGATGATGTGGGAATGTGTCCTGAAGCAAATAATTCGACTTACAATTACATAGAGAAGGGTTTTTTAAATTCTGCTGCAGTAATGATGCCTTGTGCAAATGCAGAAGAAGTTATTTTGTGGTCAAATAAACATCCTAAAGCAGATATCGGTTTGCATCTTACCCTTACTAGTGAGTGGAAAAATCATCGTTGGGGTCCTATTACCGATCCAAAAAAAGTTCCTGGTCTTATTGATCCTGATGGAAAATTGTGGCATGAAGTACCCGACGTTGTAATGCATGCATCTGCTAAAGAGGTGGAGACAGAGATTCGTGCTCAGATCGAAAAATCTATTGCACTAGGCCATCGACCTGATCACATTGATACGCACATGGGTACACTTTATGGATCACCAGAATATGTAAAAGTGTTTTTAAAAGTTGCTGAAGAATATCATATTCCTGGTAATATAATAGATGTTACCAATCCTTTGGTAGCTGCTGATTTTAAAAAACAAGGATACCCAATTACTGAAGAAGTAATCAATACGGTTCGCAATTACAAATTACCTCAACTTGATAATTTCACTAGTGTTGGTCCTGGTGTTACCTATGAAATAAAGCGAAAAAACTTTTTCACAATGGTAAAAGCATTGAATACTGGGCTAACAGAAATTATTTTTCATCCTTCTGTACCAACTGAAAATTTAAAATCAATTACAGGAAGCTGGCAACAACGTGGGTGGGAGGGTGATTTATTTGCTGATCCAGTGGTAATAAAATTTCTTAAGGACGAGGGAATAATTATTACCGATTGGAAAGAAATTATGAAAAGATTTGAAGCAAGAAAATAAATGAAGCCGGATAGATTAATTTCGGTGGATGTATTTAGAGGTCTTATCATTGCTATGATGATCTTGGTAAATTACCCTGGTTCATGGAAATATATGTATGAGCCTTTGGTTCATTCCAATTGGAATGGATTGACTCCAACGGATTTTATTTTTCCTTTTTTTATTTTTATTTTAGGAGTTTCTATTGCACTTTCTTATTCGAAGCAACTGGCTGCATCGAAATCAAGAAAGGAGATGGTAAAGAAAATTTTAATAAGGGGACTTAAAATTTATACAATTGGATTTTTCTTACATTATTTACCCAACTTTGATTTTACTAAAATTGACCTTTTTGGTGTATTGCAACGTATTGCAGAAGTATTTGTAGTAAGCGCGCTGCTTTTTATTTTTACTTCTTGGAGAACACAGATCTATATCGTGTTGGTAATATTAGTAGGCTATTGGCTTACCATGTCCTTTATTTCTAACGAAGCTTTTTTGGCAGGGACATTGGAGCCAGGATTAAATTTTGCAGCATGGATTGATTCATTATTGTTTCCAATTAAATCAATTGGTGATCATGGCTGGAATGCTGAAGGATTTTATAGTTCATTACCCGCTATCGCATCGGGCATATTGGGCATGTTAGCCGGGCGATTAATTGTTGAACAAAAAACTTCTGAACATACCGTCAGCTGGCTTTTTGTTGCAGGTGTTGGATGTATTTTAGTTGGGTATATCTGGGGCTGGTTTTTTCTGATCAATAAAAAAATATGGACTAGCTCCTTTGTGCTAATTACTTCAGGTTGGGCGGTAATTATATTTTCTCTTTCTCTGTTTTTAATAGATTTGAAAGGGTATATAAATAATCTATTGTCTAAAATTGGAGTTATATTCGGGTCTAATACCATTGTGATATAAATTAGTGCTGATCTGTTTGAAACGATTTATAAACATACGGGAATACATGATTTTGTTTATTTGGGCTTGATCAATCTTGGTGAGACTGAGTTAAATTCCTCTCTGATCTGGTCACTCTGCTCAGTAGTTTCATGTTTTATAGTTGGCTTGTTATTGTATAGAAAAAAAACATTTTTCAAAATTTAAAAATTCATCATTCAAATGACAGCGAGGCAAATCATCCTACTCTTTACATTTTCTTTGTTATACGCTTGCGGATTAAAGAAAAATAGCAATCGTATCGAAAAGGCTAAAGCGATTCAAATGATACAATTAGATCCAACCCATAGCCATGCTGCTGCTGCTCAAAATGATCGATTGGATTTTTTGGATAGTACCGTCTTCGTTTATACTCCTGATAAAAATGCAATAGAGCCTTATCTTAATCAGATCAAATCTATGAATAGTCGAGCACAAGATCCAAC